>NZ_JAPCIX010000013.1:0-108900 GCF_027707605.1 Aeromonas sp. QDB31
GGGACGGCCAGTGGCGGGACGGTGAGTTACAGCTACACCCTGAGCGGTACCATCGACAACGACAGCAAGGCGGGTGCAACGGGCACCGGGTTTGACGACAGCATCACCATCGGGGTGAACGGGGTGGGCGGCACCAGTGCCAGCGACCAGTTAATTGTGCGCATCGTGGACGACGTGCCGACGCTGGGCAGCTTTATGTCAGGTTTCATGGCAAATGAACCACTGACATCCCTCAAGGGGTTCTTTGATGTAGAGCCGGGAGCCGATGGCCTGTCTGCCTTCAACATCACTGGGCCAGCCATAACTGGTGTGAGTTATAGCTCATCCAGTGCATACAATCTGGATGGCAGTTTGCTGAGTACCACCTTGTTGGCAAGCGCCAGTGGGAGTGGCTTGTTCTCCTTGACCGTGTTTGCTGACGGGCATTATCAGTTCAATCTGATCAACTCGGAGGTCGCCCGTGACGAGACGTTCTCGTTGTTGAATCTCACGGCAGGAGGGCCGCAGCCATGGGTACAAACGGCGGATGGGCGGATAGAGTTTACGGGTACCAGTAATGGTGTGAACTCTTCTACCCAGGGTTTTGGTGTCGACAACCAGTTCCTGGGCAATGGTGAGAGTGTCACCATGGAGTTTCATAATGTGGGGGCGGCTGGTGACAACCCTTCTACATCCGATCCCAAGTTGATCGATAAATTGACGCTGACCAATAACAGTATCAATGGTTCTTTGACCATACAGTGGACTGCTGTAAACACCCTGCTGGATCCGTCCGACCCCCTATATACCCAAACGGGCACCATGGTGGTGAGTGGTACGAGTACAGTGATTGATCCTTCTATCAGCTTCAACGTAGTAACTATTACAGGTATCAGTGGATCAGGACAAGGTGTGCGTTTTACGGAAGCAATTGTCTCGACACGGATTTTGCCTGCTGATCAGGATCTGTCTTTTGGCATTCAAGGAACGGATGGAGACGGTGATACAACGGCCACTTCGACTCTCCACATTGGCGTCGTATCGGGGGATGGGAGTTATACCCTGACAGGCACTGGCGGTGATGATGTTCTCGCGGGCAGCTCACAAGATGATGTGATCTCCGGTAGTGGGGGACATGACTTGGTGGATTACAGCGACGACGGCGCTGCGCATACCATCAATTTGCTTACTGGTACCGGTTCTGGGGGCGATGCAGAAGGAGATACCTATAGCTCCATCGAAGGTGCGATTGGTGGATCTGGCAGTGATACTCTGATCGGCAACGGAGCAGATAATTTACTGATTGGCGGGTTGGGCAACGATATCCTGACAGGAGGAGATGGCAAGGATACCTTCAAGTGGCTAGCAGGGGAGGCCGATGGCAGTGTGGACAAGATAACCGACTTCACCTTGGGTTCGGGCAGTAATGGTGATGTGCTGGATCTGTCGCAATTACTGGACAATGTGCCGGGCAGTGCCAGCAATAGTGAGTTAGCCAGTACCCTCAACAGCTATCTGACGTTTGATACGGTCAATAACAAGTTGACTATCGATACCAATGGCAGCACTGCGGGTGGTGGGCAATTGACGGTTATGTTCCAGGGGGGGCCGGATCTGACCCATGGTGGCACCATCACCACAAACCAGGCCATCATCGAGCAATTGCTTAACGATGGTAACCTCAAGATAGATCCGCACCCCTGATGACGCAGATGGAGGGCAGGCTTGCCTGCCCTCTGTTGCTTGTGAATGAAGGGCGTTAAGATAGGCAGGATCGAAGATGTGAGGGAAATATGGAACCATTCAACTGGGTCGACATCGATGGTATTCGCTACAGCTGGGACGGACAGGACAACATCGTCTGTTCGGGCCGGTTTGGCTATCAGGCCACGATGACGGGGAACAAGATAAACGCCCTGGATCTGGAGAGCGAGGATGGTGAGGTCGCGGGAGCGCTCAATGTGGATTTCGCTGCATCGAGCATCAGCTTCACGCCAGCAGAGGACGCACCCTTGCCCCACATGGTGGTGCTGGTTGGCCACGAGCTGGGGCAACAGGAGTATTCACTGCAGAGTCTGAGCGACAGTTCCTTGCAGGATCTGCTTGGTCATGGGGATGACTTTGACTGGAGCTCGCTGGCGGTTGTCACGGCATCAGACCCGGTATTGCCATCCCAGGGTCATGTTCTGTCGTGGGACTCCTTTCATTTCGAAGAAGACTCGCTGCTGGGTGCCCAGGGGCCAGCCCCCGTGCTTGCGAGCCATGGTAGCCCGCTGGCAGGCGAGATCAGCATCAACATTGACATGACCAATCAGGTGCTGGATCAGATCCCCCCATTGCACGATATATGAATCCCAATCGACGACGTGCATAATGGCCTCTATCTAATCGACGGAGGTTTTTTCTATGTGGCGTCCCCTTCTTACCCTGTCTGCGCTCGTTATCAGTGCTCCGCTGCTTGCTATCGAGGTCCCCGAAGCCCCTCATCTGGTAGTCAGTGGCTATGCGGAGCAGAAGGCCGAGCCCGATATGCTGACGCTCAATGTTGCCGTCACTGCGCTGGAAAAACAGGGCATCAAGGCCAAGCAGCAGGTCGATACCAAGGTAGCCGCATTCTTTGGTCAACTGGAGAACCTCGGCATCAAGCGCAGCGATGTGGAGGCCGGCAATCTGGTGATCTCCCCCGAATACCAGTACCCGCAGAACAAGCAGCCCGAGATGGTGGGTTACCGAGCCCAGCGCCAGTTGGCCGTCAAACTCTACCAGCTCGACAAGCTGAGCCAGTTGATGGACACCGCCCTCAAGGCAGGCCTGGAATCTGTCTCCCAGATTGAGTACGGCCTCAAGTCGCCTCAGGTCATCAAGGAGCAGGCGCGTCTTGGTGCGGTGGCAGACGCTACCAGCAAGGCAGAATCTCTGGCCAAGGCCTTTGGCATGAAACTTGGCAAGGTGTACAGCGTGGAGTACCGCAACAGCTCTCCCATGCCGATATATAGCCGTGCCATGAAGGCTGCCGCGGCACCCGCCGCCGACATGGCGGAGAATAGCTACCAGCAGCAGCAGATCAGCATCACGGACAACGTGGAAGCCGTCTTCCTGCTGGAATGATGGACTGCAAAACTAATCCTGATCTCCCCAAACCCGAGCCTCCTGTCTCGGGTTTGTCGTTATGGAGTCCCTGCTCATGGAAGTTAAATGGCAATGCCCGGTGGCATCCCTCATCTGTGCATGCCAGAGGCAGGGGAGTGATGGACCGCTTCACTACTGCCGGGGGGGATGGAGCACATAAAAAAATGCCGGTCAGTGACCGGCATTTTCGTAAGAGAAGCGGAGAGACTTAGCCCAGATTGGTGGCTATCCGTTCCTGGCGCTTCTGCTTGAACAGATAGCCCAGGCCCAGCACCAGTACCCAGGCCGGGATCAGCTCGACCGAGATGCGGGTGCCATCGTTCATGTACATGATCACCAGAATGGCGGCCATGAAGGCGAGGCAGAGATAGTTGCCAAACGGGCTCCACAGTGCCTTGAACTTGGTAGTCACCCCTTCGGCAGCCTTGACCTTGCGGAACTTGAGGTGGGCGAGGCTGATCATGGCCCAGTTGATGACCAGGGCGGAGACCACCAGCGACATTAATAGGCCGAAAGCCTTGCCCGGGATCAGGTAGTTTATCAGCACGCACAGCAAGGTGGCTGCTGCCGAGATGGTGATGGCGGTCAGGGGAACACCGCTCTTGTTGGTCTTGAGCAGTGCCTTGGGGCCGTTGCCCTGCTTGGCCAGGCCAAACAGCATGCGGCTGTTGCAGTAGACACAGCTGTTGTAGACGGAGAGCGCGGCAGTCAGCACCACCAGGTTCAGCACGTTGGCCACCAGGTTGCTGTCCAGGGCATGGAAGATCATCACGAACGGACTACCGCCTTCGACCACCTTGCCCCAGGGGTAGAGGGAGAGCAGCACGGTCAGGGCGCCAATGTAGAAGATCAGGATGCGGTAGATCACCTGATTGGTGGCCTTGGGAATGCTCTTCTCGGGATTATCCGCTTCCGCCGCCGTGATGCCGACCAGCTCCAGACCGCCGAAGGAGAACATGATGAAGGCCATGGCCATTACCAGGCCGCCCACGCCGTTGGGGAAGAAGCCTCCCTGAGCCCACAGGTTGCTGACCGTGGCCTCGGGACCGCCGGTGCCGGAGAACAGCAGGTAACCGCCGAAGCCTATCATGCCGAGGATGGCCACGACCTTGATGATGGCAAACCAGAACTCCATCTCGCCGAACGCCTTGACGTTGGAGAGGTTGATGGCGTTGATCAGCACGAAGAAGAAGGCCGCCGACATCCAGGTCGGGATCTCGGGCCACCAGTACTGCACGTAGATGCCGACCGCTGTCAGCTCCGCCATGCTCACCAGCACATAGAGCACCCAGTAGTTCCAGCCGGAGGCGAAGCCAGCGAAGTCACCCCAATACTTGTAGGCGAAGTGGCTAAATGAACCGGCCACCGGCTCTTCCACCACCATCTCGCCGAGCTGGCGCATGATGAGGAAGGCGATGAAGCCGCCGATGGCATAGCCAAGCAGCACCGAGGGGCCTGCCATCTTGATGGTGTCGGCAATGCCGAGGAACAGGCCGGTACCGATGGCACCGCCCAGTGCGATGAGCTGGATGTGGCGGTTTTTCAGGCCGCGCTTCAGCTCTTCGCCGTCTTGTTGAAGATCCATTCTTCCTTCCTTACGTCGCTGAATTCACTCGTCTCGCGCCCCGTCTGCCATGGCACCTCCTGTGCCCGACGCGGCATCTTGTGCCGAAAACGTGACGAAATCCGTATTAATATCGTTACGGTTTGCCGCGCACTGTTTTTGTAGCGGCTACCAACCCGAGCAGAATAGTGATAATCGACCGTTTGTGCACCTGTTTTCCTCATCATTGGTTTGCTTTGTGGGCAATGTTCAGGTTTTTCATGATCTGGAAAGGGGTTTTAGAAGTGATTGCTGGTTTTGTGTTCAGTTGGTCTTGGTGCTATTGACCTGGCGGTGATTTGATGTGCTAGTAGCCGTTTTTCAAGGAAGGACTCATATGATCGAAGGTATTGTCGGTGGCTTGCTGCTCGCAGCGCTCTGGCTGGGAGTCTGGCTATCCCCCATGTTGCTGACCATGGCGGCGGCTTGTCTCATGGTCTGGGGATGGCAGGGGGCGGATTATCTGGTGAACAACATTGCCATTGTGCTGACGCTCGCCGCCGTGCTGGGCCTGCTTCCCGCCTGCTGGTTGAGCGAACGGGTACGCAAACGCCATGGTTTGCTGCGCTTTCATGGCATGTTGATGAACAATCGGGAGCTCAACAAGCCAGCTTCCCGCCCTCGCCCCTGAGCCTCATGACGCCGGCGGACCCGCTGGCGTCATTTCTCCCTGTCTTTCTGTTTCGTTATCTTGCCACTGGGCTGTCGTTGTGCGGGTTTATCCTGCCTTTTTTATGTTATCTAGCAGAGCTGGCGACGAAGGCCGGTTGCTTCCAGGATCTTGGCGCTGATCTCTTCCACCGAGTGGGAGCTGGTGTCGAGGAAGCGGATCGCCTCCTGGCGAAACAGCCGCTCCACACTCGCCAGCTCCTGTTCGCACTGCTCAAGAGAGGAGTAGCGACTGTTGGCACGGCGCTGATTGCGGATCTCGTGCAGTCGCTGGGGAGCGATGGTGAGGCCGAACAGTTTGTGGCGGTTGGCCTTGAGGGGGGTTGGCAGTACCAGCGAACCCATGTCCTGCTCGATGAAAGGGTAGTTGGCGGCGCGAATGCCAAACTGCAGCGCCAGATAGAGGCTGGTCGGCGTCTTGCCGCAGCGGGAGACCCCGATGAGGATGATGTCCGCCTCGTCATACTCCTTGGTGGTGATGCCATCATCGTTGCTCAATGCAAAGTTCACCGCCTCGATGCGATCGTCGTAGAGCTTGCGGTTCTCCATACCATGGGTGCGGTGCAGCCTGGGCTCGGCCTTGATCCCGAGCTCCTGCTCGAGGGGACTCACGAAGGTATTGAGAAAATCGTGACTGCTGGTCTGGGCCTTGAGTACCTCTTCCCTTACCAGGGGGTCGACTATGGTGTGAAACAGAATGGGGCGCACCCCGGTCTGGCGAAACTGCTCATCGATGCGAGCCCGCACCTGTCGCGCCTTTTCCAGGGTCTCCACGAAGGGAATGGTGACCTGTTCGAAGATCAGCGGAAACTGGCTCAACACGGCATGGCCGAACACCTCGGCGGTGATGGCGGTGCCATCGGATACATAGAATACGGTGTGCACAGCGGACTCCTGTGGTGTGCTCCTGGGGGGTTGCGAGCATTAAGTATCTCTCGAAACCATATCTCTTTTGTCAACAGGTCTGCCATTCCCAAGTTGTGAACTCGCTTGCAAACCTGAGTCGTTACCTTTTTGTGTCGGTATTGTAGAATGCCTGTGTCAAACGGCCATCCCCAACTCTTGCTCGGGGATTTTTTTGATAATAAGTAGAAAACGTTTTCATGGTCGTTAGCAACAGACACTAACAAAAACACACGACTTGGCACAGCAGGTGCGTTGACACCCTGGCCCACCAACCTGGAGACATGCAAATGCAACAGTACGTACTTTGGTACGAACAGCTCGGTATGCAGGACGTAGAGCGCGTCGGCGGCAAGAATGCATCCCTTGGCGAGATGATCAGCAACCTCTCCGGTGCCGGCGTGTCCGTACCGGGCGGCTTTGCGACCACCGCCTTTGCGTTTAACGAGTTTCTGGAGTTAAGCGGCCTCAACGGCAAGATCCACGACCTGCTCGACAGCCTGGACGTGGACGACATCGCCGCCCTCAACAAGGCCGGCCAGCAGATCCGTGACTGGGTGGTGGATGCCCCCTTCCAGCCCGCGCTGGAACAGGCCGTGCGTGCCGCCTACGACAAGCTGAGCGCCGGGCTTGAGGCCTCCTTTGCGGTACGCTCCTCCGCCACCGCCGAGGACATGCCGGATGCCTCCTTCGCCGGTCAGCAGGAGACCTTCCTCAACGTGCGCGGCATCGATGCCGTCATGACCGCCATCAAGCATGTGTTTGCCTCCCTGTTCAATGATCGCGCCATCTCCTACCGGGTGCATCAGGGGTACGATCACAAGGGCGTGGCGCTCTCCGCCGGGGTGCAGCGCATGGTGCGCTCTGATCTCGCCGCTTCCGGCGTCATGTTCACTCTGGATACCGAGTCCGGCTTCAACGACGTGGTCTTCATCACCGGTGCCCAGGGCCTGGGGGAGATGGTGGTGCAGGGGGCCGTCAACCCGGACGAGTTCTATGTGCACAAGCCGACCCTCAAGGCTGGTCGCCCCGCGGTGGTGCGCAAGACGCTGGGCTCCAAGCTCATCAAGATGACCTATTCCGAGGACGCCGGTCACGGCCGTCAGGTGAAGATCGTCGATACCGTGGAGGCCGAGCGCAACCGCTTCTGCATCACGGACGAGGAGGTGATGGCGCTGGCCAAGCAAGCCCTCATCATCGAACAGCACTACGGCCGCCCGATGGATATCGAGTGGGCCAAGGATGGTCAGGACGGTCAGCTCTACATCGTCCAGGCGCGCCCGGAGACCGTACGCAGCCGCCAGGAGGCGAACACGCTCGAACGCTTTGCCCTGAAGCAATCTGGCAAGGTGTTGATCGAGGGGCGCGCCATCGGCCACAAGATTGGGTCGGGCCCGGCGCGGGTCATCAGCTCCATCAGCCAGATGGACGAGGTACAGCCCGGCGATGTCTTGGTCACCGACATGACCGACCCGGACTGGGAGCCCATCATGAAACGGGCCTCCGCCATCGTCACCAATCGGGGTGGGCGTACCTGCCACGCCGCCATCATCGCCCGTGAGCTGGGCATCCCGGCCGTGGTCGGCTGTGGCGATGCCACCGACCGCATCGAGGCAGGTCAGCTCATCACGGTTTCTTGCGCGGAAGGGGACACCGGCTTCATCTACGACGGCGAGCTCGACTTCGACGTAGCGGTGACCGAAGTGGGCAATATGCCGCCCTTGCCCATCAAGATCATGATGAACGTCGGCAATCCGGACAGGGCATTTGATTTTGCCCAGTTGCCCAATGCCGGTGTGGGGCTGGCGCGGCTCGAGTTCATCATCAACCGCATGATAGGGGTGCACCCCAAGGCCCTGCTGGAATTCGACCAGCAGACCCCCGAGCTCAAGGCCACCATCACCAAGATGATCGCGGGTTATGACAGCCCCCGTGAATACTATGTGGCCAAGCTGAGTGAAGGCATTGCCACCCTGGCCGCCGCCTTCTGGCCGGAGCGGGTCATCGTGCGGATGTCGGACTTCAAGTCCAACGAATACGCCAACCTGGTGGGGGGCCGCGGCTACGAGCCCCACGAAGAGAACCCCATGATCGGCTTCCGTGGCGCGTCCCGCTACATCGCCGACAGCTTCCGTCCCTGCTTCGCCCTCGAATGCGAGGCGATGAAACGGGTGCGCGACGTCATGGGCCTGACCAACGTCGAGGTGATGATCCCCTTCGTACGCACCGTCGGTGAGGCTGAGCAGGTGGTGGAGATCCTGGCCGAGAACGGCCTGCGCCGCGGCGAGCGGGGCCTGAAAGTCATCATGATGTGCGAACTGCCCTCCAATGCCCTGCTGGCGGACAAGTTCCTCGAGCACTTCGACGGCTTCTCCATCGGTTCTAACGACATGACCCAGTTGACCCTGGGGCTGGATCGGGATTCGGGCCTCATCGCCCACCTGTTCGACGAGCGCAACGAGGCGGTCAAGGCGCTGCTTGCCATGGCCATCCAGGCCGCACGCAAGGCGGGCAAGTATGTGGGTATCTGCGGTCAGGGGCCGTCCGATCACCCGGACTTCGCCGCCTGGCTGGTCGAGCAGGGGATCGACTCTGTGTCGCTGAACCCGGATACCGTGGTCGACACCTGGCTCTATCTGGCCGAACAACACAAGGCCGGCTAAGCCCTCCCCCTGCTTTTCAATGACACGGCGCCGCAAGGGCGCCGTTTTTTTGATAGCGCCGTTTTCTGGTACAAGGGAGAGGGAGCAAGGTGCTCCGCACGAATCACAGGACGACCCCATGACCTCATTGCAGTGGCAATCCGCCGCCCTGGCCCTTCGTGGCCACCACACTCTGGTTATTCCAGAACTTTGTCTCACCCCGCAGGACTGCTGGGCCTTCGTCGGCAGCAATGGCAGCGGCAAGACGGCGCTGGCCTCTGCCCTGTGCGGCGAGCTGGCCGTCCGTGCAGGGGAGGTGACTGGCCGGGTGAGGGCCGTGCGCCTCTCCTTCGAGTCGCAGCAGCAGTTGGGGGAGCTGGACTGGCAGCGGCGCAACACCGACATGCTGGGGGAAGAGGAGGAAGCGGGCTATCGGGTGTCGACCCTGATGCTGGAGACGGGGGGAGAGGAGGTGCAAGCCCGCTCGCTGCTGGCGCGCTTCGGCATTGAGTCCCTGTGGGAGCGCCCCTATCGCTATCTTTCGAGCGGGGAGGGGCGCAAGTTGCTGCTGGCCCGCGCCCTGCTGGGGCGACCCGAGCTTCTGGTGCTGGATGAGCCCTTCGATGGGCTGGATCAGAGCTCTCGCCAGGAGCTGATGGGGCTGCTGGCAGAGCTGGTCGGGGAGGGACAGCGGTTGGTGGTGATCGTCAACCGCTTCGACGAGATCCCCTCCTTTGCCACTCACCTCGGCCTGCTCGGCGAACGCCGCCTGCTGCTGGCGGGGGAGCGCGATGCCGTGCTCGGCAGCCGGGAGGTGGCCCAGCTGGCGCGCGCCGAGGGGCAGAGCCCGCAGCTGCCCCCTCCGCTCGTGGCGCCCACGCCCCTGCCCGCCGGCCCTCGGGTACAGATGTGCGCCTTGCGCGTCGCCTACGGGGAGCAGGTCATCATCGACGGGCTCGACTGGACCATAGAGGAGGGAGAGCACTGGCAACTGGTGGGGCCAAACGGTGCCGGCAAGTCGACCCTGCTCGCCCTCATCACAGGGGATCATCCGCAGGGGTACAGCAATGAACTGCGCCTGTTCGGAGTGCGCCGGGGCAGTGGCGAGAGCATCTGGGAGATCAAGCGCCACATCGGCCTGGTGAGCCCGGCCCTGCATCTGGACTATCGCGTCAATTGCTCGGTGCAGGCGGTGGTCCTCTCCGGCTTTTATGACTCCATCGGCCTCTATACCCACCCGGGGGATCGCCAGCTGGCGCTCGCCGACCAGTGGCTGCTCCTGCTGGGGCTAAAGGAGCAGGGAGCGCAGCCCTTTCACGCCCTCTCTTTTGGTCAGCAGCGCCTGGTGCTCATCGCCCGGGCCCTGGTCAAGCATCCGCCGTTGCTCATCCTGGACGAGCCCCTGCAGGGGCTGGATCCCTTGAACCGCCACCTGGTGCGGGAGATGGTGGTGCGTCTCATAGGGGAAGGTACCCAGTTGCTGTTCGTCTCCCATCACCCCGAGGATGCGCCCCCCGGCCTCACCCACCGGCTGAGCTTCGTGCCAAACGGCGTGGGGGGTTATCGCTATCTGCAGGAGCGGCTGGGGGAAGGGAGCTAGTTTGAGTAGTCTGACCAATCCAGGGGTACGAATGGGGGATAGCCGAGCAGCAGCCACCAGATCGCATAGAAGAGAACTGCGCCCATACAGAGCCAACCCAGGTAGCGGCGCGTCACCACGATGCCGAGTATGGTCACGGCAAGTGCGATCTGGAGGGCGTACAGACCAAACATAAAGGGCGCCATATTGTCCATCATGACGGTCACTTCACCAGGGAGAGGATCTGGCGAAACGCCGGATGGCGGCAATCCCCCATCAGCTGGTAGAGGCACATCTCCACCGAGGTGAGGGCCGCGCCCCTGGTCGCCAGCTGACCGATGGCGAGCTTCCGGTTGGTGACAGTGCGGGATGACACCGCATCCACCACCAGAGAGACCCGGGCGCCGCTCGCCAAGAGCCCCAGCACGCTCTGGTAGACGCAGATATGGGCCTCAATGCCGCACACCAGCCAGTGGCTGACCCCGGTTCCGGCCAGGGCATCGGCGACCGTCGGCTCCCCCAAGGCGCCGAAGCTGTATTTGGCCAGCACAAGGGTGCCCGCCTGCAGCGGCTGCAACTCGGGCACTGTGGTGCCGAGCTTGTCCGGGTTCTGCTCCAGCCAGACAACCGGCAGCCCCAGCGCCTTGGCCCCCTCCACCAGCCGGGCCGTGTTGGCGATGAGCGACTCACTCCCCTCCACCAGGCGGGCCAGCTTGCCCTGGATATCGACCACCAGCAGGCCGGTGTTGCGGCTTTCAAGCATGATTTTCTCCTTTGTTTGTGGCGAGCTTCCCGGCCCAGAGCTCAAAGATGCCGGGCTCCTGCTGACAAGCTGCACGGCGCCCTTCACGCGCTCGCCATGCCAGGGGGGTCAAGGTAGGCCAGGGCCTCTATGTTGTTGCCGTCCGGATCGCGCAGGAAGGCGGCGTAGTAATTGGGGGCATAGTGGGGGCGCAGCCCCGGCTGCCCGTTGCAGACAAAGCCGGCCCTGACGCCAGCCTGATGAAACTCATCCACCTGCGCCGCGCTGCTTGCCGCGAAGGCGAGATGGCAGGGGGCACCCTGTTCACCCCGCTCTATCAGGAAGCCCACCTTGTCGTGACCAACGCGGCCGAAACCTGCGGCGTCTTTGTCTGCCCATTTGAGTGCTATCAAGAGGGGCGCCAGCACGGTTGCATAGAAGCGTCGGCAGTCGTCGACGCGCACCACCTTGATTTCAACATGATCGAACACGGCTACTCCTTGTTCTGTCTGTGGGCTGAGCAGGCTCTCGGCACCCTTATCGGATCCCGTGATGATGGGTATCGAATGACCACAATAAGCCGGTTTTGCGTCAAGCGGGGAGAGTGCAAGCAGCATAACTGCGTGCTCTGTCAAAGATTTCTCATCCAGGGGCCGGATGGGCTTTGCCTCTCTTTGGCCAAGCTTGCCCGGTTTTGTTGCTTGGCGAAGGGAAAAAGCTCTGTTATGGTGTCTCTAGATAGCCGTTTGGATGGCTAGATGGTTGTGGTGTCGGCCTTCATGATGACACCCGCAGCCCCACCATTTTGATGATCACCTCGACAGGGAGTTTCTATGCAGCGCCGTTCCTTCTTCACTCTCTCCGCCCTTGCCCTGCTCGCCAGCAGCTTGCCGCTGTCCGCCTTTGCCATCGATGAGGCGAAGAAAGAGATAGTGATAGGCACCACGGTCGGGGACTTCGCCGACATGGTAACCGACTCCATCAAGCCGCAGCTCGAAGCCAAGGGCTACAAGGTCAAACTGGTGGAGTTCACCGACTACGTGACCCCCAACATCGCCCTGGCGGACGGGTCGCTGGACGTCAACTGCTTCCAGCACAAACCCTATCTGGAGAGCTTCTCCAAAGACAGGGGCCTCTCCCTGGCCCCCATCACCCAGGTGCCGACCGGCCCCATGGGGCTCTACGCCGGCAAGCTGGGGGATCTCAAGGCCCTGAAAGAGGGGAGCACCGTCGCCATTCCCAACGACCCCACCAACCAGGCGCGGGCCCTGCTGATGCTGCAGGACCTGGGCTGGCTGACCCTCAAAGAGGGGATCAACCCCCTCAAGGCGAGTGAATTCGATGTGGTGAAGAACCCCCACGACATCAAGCTGGTGTTGCTGGAGGCGGCGCAACTGCCCCGCTCGCGGGAAGATGTGGACTTCTCCGTCATCAACGGCAACTTCGCCGCCTCGAGCGGGATCCCGTTCAGCACGGGTCTTTTCCTGGAACGCAGCTATGACTTCATCAACTGGGTGGTGGTCAAAGGGGCCGATGCGGACAAGCCGTTCGCCAAGGATGTAGCGGCGGCCTACAACTCCCCCGAATTCAAGGCCTATGCCGCCAAACGCTTCGTAGGCTACAAGTACCCCCAGGGCTGGCAGAGCCAGAGCTGAGAGCAGAGCCAGGGCTGAGGGCAGCACCTGCGATCAAAAACGGGCACCAGGGTGCCCGTTTTTTATTTGGGAGGTCAGTAATGGCGCAACCACCAGCGGGCGGCAACGAGGGCGGTGAGGCTGCCAAGCAGGGCGCTCGCCAGCACGTCCAGGGGCCAGTGCATACCGATCAGGGTGCGCGACAGGCCGATGCCGATGGCCCAGAGCGGCAGCAGCCAGACCCCGGCGGGGGCCCGGGCCAGCCAGATCAGCCCGAAGAACTGGGCCAGACTCATGGCGGCGATGCTGTGGCCGGAGGGGAAGGCGTAGTTCACCTCCGTCTGCCAGTGGTGGCCGAGCCAGGCGGGTAGCGCCAGCAACTGGGTCGCGGCGTGGACCTGTTCGCTGCGAAGCGCACTGCTGCCGGCATAAAACTGGCGGATGGCGGGGATAAGCTCCTGGCTCTCCAGCCAGAGCAGATAGGGCCTTGGCTCCTCGGTCAGCTGCTTGATCAGGCTCTTGATGATCCAGTCGCTCGCCAGCGTGGCAAAGAGGGCGCCCGCGAGGGCCAGCAGGGCGGTGTGGCCGAGCGTCAGCTTGTGTCGGGTCAGCAGCAGCAGGGCGGCGATGGTGATGGCAAGGCCGGGCAGGTCCACCATGCGGGTGAGGGCGTAGGGCCACCAGAGCCAGTCCGATTGCAGGGCACTCGTCATGAAGGGCTGCCAGGGCAGGCAGACGAGCAGCAGCAGCGGCAGCAGCAGTATGGCGTTGAAACCAAGCACCAGGCGGCGTGGCAACGAAGAGGCATGAGTCGGCATGGGAGGGCTCATCACAGGTGCGCATGACAGGGGCGGATGATAAAGAGGCGTCATTGTGCCAGCATGGCCCCCCTGGTCAAGTCAGGGAAGGCGAGGGCAACATGTTGTTACATATGAGTGCCGCGCCTCATCCATGGATGCCCGGGAGCCCGCTTCGATACTCTGGCTTCCTGTGGCTCCAAGAGAGCGGCACACTCTTTGTCCATGACAACCCGAGAACAAGCCTCTGAAAATTCGATGCGTTTGGGCTAGAATGGCGCGCCTGTGGCCGGTTGTGGATGAGAAGAGAACGGATGAAGATCGTCGTTGATGAAAATATGCCCCATGCCTGCGAGCTGTTTGCCGAATTTGGCGAAGTCGTGCCCCTGCCCGGGCGGCAGATAGGGGCGGCGGATCTGCAGGATGCCGACGTGCTGCTGGTGCGCTCGGTGACCCGGGTCGATGCCGGGCTGCTCGCCAGCTGTCCGCGGCTCGGCTTCGTCGGCACCGCCACCATAGGCACGGATCACATCGACACCGCTCTCCTGGCCGAGCGGGGCATCCCCTTCTTCAGTGCCCCCGGCTGCAACAAGTATTCGGTGGGCGACTATGTGCTCTCGGCACTGCTGGTGCTGGCGGAGCGCCATGAGCTCAGCCTCGATCAGATGAGCCTCGCCGTCATCGGCGCGGGCAACACAGGGGAGTGCGTGGCGGGCAAGGCAGAGGCGCTCGGCATGCGGGTGCTGCGCTGCGATCCGCCGCGGGCACGGCAGGAGGGCGCCGCCGGCTTCGTCGACTACCGTGCGGCGCTCTCGGCCGACATCGTCAGCTTCCATGTGCCCCTGACCCGGGAGGGGCCGGATGCCACCTTCCACCTGCTGGGGCAGCGGGAGATAGCCGCCCGTCCGGCCGGGCAGATCCTCATCAATGCCTCCCGAGGCGAGGTGTGGGACAACCAGGCCCTGCTCGCCCGCCAGCAGAGCCAGGCACCGCTCAAGCTGGTGATGGATGTGTGGGAAGGGGAGCCCGAGCCGCTCGCCGCCCTGGTGCCCCATACCGAACTCGCGACCCCGCACATCGCCGGCTACAGCCTGGAGGGCAAGGCTCGCGGCACCTGGATGCTCTATCAGGCGCTCTGCCAGCAGCTGGGGCGCACGGCGCGCCAGGATCTGCAATCTCTGCTGCCCGCCCCCGAGGTGCGCGAGCTGACGCCGGGTCAGCCCGCCGATCAGGGGTTGATCAAGCAGCTGGTGCATCTGATCTATGACGTGCGTCGGGACGATGCCCGTTTTCGCAACCGGATCGGGTTGCCCGGCAGCTTCGATGGGCAGCGCAAGGACTACCCGGAGCGGCGCGAGCTCTCCTCCTTGCACCTGAATGGCCCCTTCGCCTGCGACAGGCTGGCCCGACTGGGTTTTGCCATCTCGCAAAAATAAACCGGAATTCATGCGGGGGCTCCGATCATTGGATCGGGGCCCTCCGTCTCGGCCCGGCACCCTGCCAGCCGACCATCAGACAGATCACGCTTGCCACCCCTGATGCCGACTCGCTCGGCCTCATCGGCGGGCAATATCACAGGAGAGAACATCAGTGAGTCAACAATTCAACGTAGCTGTACTGGGCGCGAGCGGCGCCGTGGGTCAGGCCATGATCGAGATCCTGGAGGAGCGCGGTTTCCCGGTCGCCACCCTCTATCCGCTGGCCTCCAGCCGCAGCGCCGGCGATACCGTGCGCTTTGGCGGTAAGAACATCGAGATCAAGGATGTCGAGGAGTTTGACTGGAGCCAGGTGCAGATCGCGCTCTTCTCCGCCGGCGCCGAGGTCTCGGCCAAGTGGGCGCCCATCGCCGCCGATCAGGGCTGCATCGTCATCGACAACACCTCCTGCTTCCGTTATGACGAAGACATTCCCCTGGTGATCCCGGAAGTGAACCCGGAGGCCCTGGCGGATTTTCGCAATCGCAACATCATCGCCAACCCCAACTGCTCCACCATCCAGATGCTGGTTGCCCTCAAGCCCCTGCAGGACGAGGTGGGCATAGCCCGCATCAACGTGGCGACCTACCAGTCCGTTTCCGGCTCTGGCAAGGAAGGGGTGAGCGAACTGGCCGGCCAGACCGCCCACCTGCTCAACGGTCGTCCGGTGGAGCCGACTATCTATCCGCAGCAGATTGCCTTTAACCTCATCCCTCAGATCGACAGCTTCACCGACAACGGTTACACCCGTGAAGAGATGAAGATGGTGTGGGAGACCCAGAAGATCCTGGGGGATGCCAGCATAGCCGTGAACCCAACCTGTGTGCGCGTGCCGGTGTTCTACGGTCACGCCGAGGCGGTCCACGTCGAGCTGCACCAGCCGCTGGACGCCGAGCAAGTCAAGGAGCTGCTGCGCAATGCCCCCGGCGTCACCCTGTTCGAAGACGATGCCGATTACCCGACCCCGGTGCGCGACGCCACCGGCAAGGACGAGGTACTGGTCGGCCGGGTACGCCAGGATATTTCTCATCCGAGCGGTATCAATATGTGGATCGTGGCCGATAACGTTCGTAAGGGCGCGGCGACCAACAGCGTGCAGATCGCCGAGCTGCTGGTGCGCGACTACCTCTGAGGCCGTTTTGCGGCCAGTGGCGGGGAGGGAACCCTGCCCGAGGAAGTGAGCCAGGATTCCGGGATGTGACCGGGGGCGCACTCTCCGGTTTTAAGAATGTCGCGTGATATCAGTGGACTAGGTTTTTTTCTACACTCGGGTTCACGTCTGGGACTCACATCTGGTGTGGATCGGGTTCGCGCCTGATAGACGCCGGACGCAAAATATGTCGGATCGCTGGCTTGAGACCGGCGCCTGATTTATATTGAGCCGATTGTTTTGGGGTAACTATCCAGATTTTTCAATGTGATAGGGCCATCATACGAAGGAACGAATATGGGACATTCCCGCATAACGCTGGCAACGCTACTCGCATTGGGTCTTCTGGGCACGGCTCATGCCGATGAGGCGGGGCGAGAGCCTTTCTTTGTCGAGCTCAAGGGCCCGGACGGTGCCGCGCCTCCTGTCGTTCAACCTCAGGCCCAGCCCGTGGCGCCGGCCCAGCCTGCTGCCAGGGCTCAGCCCATAGTGCGTCAGGCGCCCAGCGCGGCGGCGGGCAGCTATGGCCCTGTTCGTTCCACCGATACCCTCTGGAGCCTGGCGAGCAAGCATCGCCCCTCCAACCGGGTGACCGTCTACCAGACCATGGTGGCGATCTATGACAAGAATCCCCGCAGTTTTGCCGACGGCAACATCAACCACATCCTGGTGGGATCTCGCATTCTGCTGCCAAGCGCCGCCGAGGCGGGCCGCATCACGGACGCCGAGGCCCGCCGCCGCTTCAACAGCGACAACGCCAGCTGGAAGGGGCTGAGCCCCAAATACCTGGCAGAGAAGCAGACCCATCCGGTGGCGACCAAGCCGGCAGCCAGCGTGCCGGTCAAGGCCGTGGCCAAGGCGGCCCCCCTTCCGACGGCCGCCCCCAAGGTGAGCACGCCCCAGGCGGCGACCGAGGTGACGGCGATCGCCAAGGCAGCAGTCCCGGTGGCGAGTACCGCCGCGCCGACCGCTGCCCCGGCCCCCTTGCCGGTCAGCGCCGCGACCGTGCTGGGCAAACCCTCCACCGAGATGGCGCTGGCGCTGGAAGATGCCAACGCCCAGCTCGGTCAGGTCACCGAGATGAACCACAGGCTCAAGCTGCGCCTGCAAGCCCTGACCGAAGAGGTGGAGACCCTCAAGGCCCAGTTGCAGGATCAGACCGCACTGCAAAAAGAGGTGGCGGAGCTCAAGGCCAAGCCGGTACCGCCCGTGGTGGCCCCCGAACCCAAGCAGAACTGGGTGATGGAGCTGCTCGCCTCGCCGCTGAACCTCGCCATGATCATCCTGCTGCCCGTGCTGCTGGTGTTGGCGCTGGTGACGCTCTGGCTGCGTGCCCGCGCCCGCCGCGAACTGGAAGAGCAGGAAAAGAGCCTGTCCGAGTCCACCTCCATGGTGATGGGGGAGGAGAGCAGCGAGTTTGACCAGTTGATGACGGTCGGCATCGCCGATGACGAACCCATGCACCCCATGGCGGATCTCAATGGGCCGGCTGGCAATGGCAGCCAGGAGGGGGCAAATGCCTCCACTGACGTCATCTTCAGCGATGACGAGGTGGCCCTGTCCGCCTTCGATGTGGAGCCTGCGGTGACGACGGCCAACCGGGATCCGGATCTGGTGCCCGAGCTCGATCTGGCTCTCGACGGAGACTTCGATCTGCCCTCGGCCCCTGAGCTCGATCTCTCCGGCGAGTCCGATGCCAGAGCCCGGGCCAGCGACGAGATCATGAGCGAGGAGGAGCTGCAAGCGGCCCTGTTTGCCGAGCTGGACGCCGATCTCGAGGCCGACCTGAGCCAGGCACAGGAGCAGAGCCGAAGCCAGCGGGATACGGAACTCGCCAACTTTGATCTCAGCGATCTCGAGACCGGCTTCCAGGAGCCTGCCACCGACACCGCTGCCCGAGGCGACAACGCCTATGGCAAGGATGATATCGATGACATGCTGGCCGAACTCGGGCTGGAGCCCACCAAGCCGGCGGCGCCGGCCTGGGATCCCAACGAGCTGGCCCTGGCGGACTTCGAGGATGCCTTCACCGAGGTGGAGCCCCATCAGGGCGATCTGAAGCCTCGTGAGCAGGCGCAGGCGAACGACTACGTGGAGATAGACAAGCTGCTGGCCGAGGCCAACGCCAGCAGCTCGGAGCAGGAGCCCTACCAGGGCTTCTCCCTGGACGTGGGGCTGGATGGCTTCCCCGAGGTGTTGCCGGAATCCACCGGGTTCGATGTGGATGCCGATGACGGCGGCGTGGGGGCAAAGCTGGATCTGGCCCGCGCCTACCTCGAGATCGACGACAAGGAGAGCGCCCGCGAGCTGCTGCAAGAGGCGGCGGCCCAGGGCAGCGAGCATCAGCGCAGCGAAGCCGAGAAGCTCCTCAGGCGCCTGGGGTGATCCCCTTTGCCAGTGATCAACACAGAGGGCAGCCCGCGGGCTGCCCTCTTTCATGTTGGCCGCCGGCACGGGATGCCTGCCCGGTCTGGGACTTTTGGGCCCAAGGGCGTATAATCCGGCCCGTTTCTTTCATCCTTTCCCCACAAGACAAGATTCATCCATGCGAATTGCCCTAGGTATTGAATACGACGGCAGCCGGTATTTCGGCTGGCAGCGTCAGCGCGAAGTGATCAGCGTGCAGGCCGAACTGGAAAAAGCCCTCAGCCGCATCGCCAATCACCCTGTTTCCATCCAGTGCGCCGGTCGTACCGATGCCGGGGTGCACGCCACCGGCCAGGTGATCCATTTCGATACCGAGGCGAACCGCGCCGAGGGCGCCTGGACCCTGGGGCTCAACTCCAACCTGCCGTCGGACATCGCCGTGCGCTGGGTCAAGGAGGTGGACGAGAGCTTCCACGCCCGCTTCAGCGCCACCGCCCGTCGCTATCGTTATGTCATCTACAACCATAACTTCCGCCCGGCCATCCTCGGCAGCGGCGTCAGCCACTATCACGAGACCATAGACGCCGACCTGATGCACCAGGCGGGCCAGAGCCTGCTCGGGGAGCATGACTTCAGTACCTTCCGCGCCATCGCCTGCCAGTCCAACACGCCCTGGCGCAACGTGACCCACCTGTGCGTCAGCCGTTCCGGCCCCTACATAGTGCTCGATATCAAGGCCAACGCCTTCCTGCACCACATGGTGCGCAACATCACCGGCTCCCTGCTGCTGGTGGGGCAGGGACTCAAACCCGTGGAGTGGATAGCCGAGGTGCTGGCGGCCAGGGATCGCAACCTGGCGGGGCCGACCGCCAAGGCGGGGGGGCTTTATCTGGTGGACGTGGACTACCCGGCAGAGTTTGCCCTGCCGCAGTTGCCGCTCGGCCCGCTGTGGCTGCCGGACTCGGCACCGGGTACGACCAGTTTTTAGTAACTGGGCCCGAAAATTTGTGGTTTAATGATCCGTCATTTATTGCCATCGAGCCGTAAGTCATTGAACAATCAAGGCCCGATGCGTTTTGTCAGGCACAAAAGCATTAAGGAATTCCATGAGCTGGCTTGAGAAGATCCTTCCCAAGAGCAAGATCACTACACCGCGTCGTCACAACATTCCGGAAGGGGTGTGGACCAAGTGTACCGCTTGCGAACAGGTGCTCTACCGGGCAGAACTGGAGCGCAATCTCGAAGTGTGCCCCAAGTGTGATCATCATATGCGGATCAGCGCCCGCGCCCGCCTCGAGAGCTTCCTCGACGAGCAGGGCCGCACCGAGATCGGTGCCGAGCTGGAGCCGCAGGACATCTTGAAATTCAAGGATTCCAAGCGCTACAAGGATCGTTTGTCTGCCGCTCAGAAAGAGACGGGAGAAAAAGATGCGCTGGTGGTGATGAAGGGGACCCTCAAGGGGGTGCCGGTCGTCGCCTGTTCATTCGAGTTCTCCTTCATCGGTGGCTCCATGTCCTCCGTGGTCGGTGCCCGCTTCGTGCGCGCCGTCGAGGAGTGCATCAAGGAAGGCCGCGGTCTGGTCTGCTTCTCCACCTCAGGTGGGGCGCGGATGCAGGAAGCGCTCTTCTCCCTGATGCAGATGGCCAAGACCAGTGCGGCGCTCGATCGCCTCACCAAGGCGGGCCTGCCCTTCATCTCAGTGCTGACCGACCCTACCATGGGGGGCGTCTCCGCCAGTCTGGCCATGCTGGGTGACATCAACGTGGGCGAGCCCAAGGCGCTGATCGGCTTCGCCGGTCCCCGCGTCATCGAGCAGACAGTGCGCGAGAAGCTGCCGGAAGGCTTCCAGCGCTCCGAGTTCCTGCTGGAGAAGGGCGCCATCGATCTCATCATCGACAGGCGCGAAATGCGTAACCGTCTGGCCGGCCTGCTGGCCAAGCTGATGAACACTCAGGTCATCGAAGACTGAACATGAGTTCGCACATGCAACAATCTCAAAGCCGGTCGCTGGTCGACTGGCTTTCTTATTTGGAACAGATCCACCCGGTCAATATCGACATGGGGCTGGAGCGGGTCGGCGCCGTTGCCCGGCGCATGGGTCTCACCCAGTTGCCGTTCAAGGTGATTACTGTGGCGGGCACCAACGGCAAGGGTTCCTCCTGCGCCATGGCCGCCAGCATACTGATGGCCGCCGGTTACAAGGTAGGGGTCTACTCCTCGCCGCACCTGCTGCGCTTTACCGAGCGGGTGCGTATCGACGGTGCCGAGCTCTGTGACAGCGAGCACTGCGCCGCCTTTGCCGAGGTGGAAGCCGCTCGCGGCGAGATTGCTCTCACCTTCTTCGAGTTTGCCACCCTGGCGGGCCTGTGGCTCTTCTGCCGCGCCGCGCCCGATGTGCTGCTGCTGGAAGTGGGGCTGGGCGGCCGGCTCGACGCCACCAATGTGGTGGAGTCCGATGTGGCCATGATCACCTCCATTGCGCTCGATCACTGCGACTGGCTCGGGGATACCCGGGAAGCGGTGGCGGTGGAAAAAGCGGGTGTCTACCGCCCAGGCAAACCCGCCATCAGCGGCGAGCCCAATCCCCCTGCGACCATCGCCTCAGAGGCGCAGCGCCTCGGTGCCTGCCTTCGTCAGGTCGGCCGCGACTTCCACGGCGATGAGCACTCTACCGGTTGGGATTACCACGGCCTGAATCACTGGCTGGGGCTGCCCAAACCGGCCCTGCCGCTGATGAACGCGGTGACAGTGCTGGCGGCGCTGGAGTCACTCGGCCTGCCATTGGCGGAGTCCGCCATCCGTGAAGGGCTGGCCAATGCCCGGCTGGCGGGGCGGATGCAGCGGCTGCAAAGCGAGCCGCTGGTCATCGTCGATGTGGCCCACAATCCCCATTCGGCGGCTTATCTGGCGAGCCAGCTGCGCCAGATCCCCGGCACAGGCAAGCGCCGCGCCGTGGTCGGCATGCTGAAAGACAAGGACATGGCGGGGTCGCTCGCCGAGCTCGATGGCCTCATCGACCAGTGGTTTCTGGCAAGTCTCACCGGTCCGCGCGCCGCCACTGCAGAGCAGCTTGCCGCCGCTCTCGGGGACGGGCAGGGCCCGGCGGCGACCTTTGACGGCGTGAGCGCGGCTTATGGTGCCGCCCTGGCCGCATCGAGTCCTGATGATATGGTCATCGTCTTTGGTTCGTTTTACACTGTCGCCGATGTGCTGGCCGGGCAGCCGGCCTGATGAATCCGGCCATCATCGTTGTCCATAAAAAGCAGCAGGTTCTAAGCAACATGGGTGGAAATTAACTTGGCTTCGAAGTTTCAAAATAGATTGGTGGGGACCGTCATCCTGGTCGCCCTGGTTGTCATCTTTCTGCCGGACCTGATGGACGGCAACAAGCTGGAGCAGAAGGAGGAGGCGTTTGCCAAGATCCCGCTGCGCCCTGAGCTCGAGCCCGCCAAGCCCGCCTTGCAGGTCTCTGCCGCCAGTACCCTGCCGGCCGATCATCTGGCGAGCCAGCAGCAGGCCTCTGCCGCCACCCAATGGCAGGTGGAAGAGATCGGGGATACGGTGACTCTGGCTGCCAATCAGGCCTCTGCTGCTGCCCAGGCACAGCCAGCGACCCAGACTGCGGCCAAGCCTGAGCCCAAACCCGTGCCCAAGCCCGAGGTAGTGGCCAAGAAACCGGTGGAGCAACCCAAGCCCAAGCCGGTGCCGCCCAAGCCTGTCGAGGTGAAGAAGCCGGTGGAGAGCAAGCCGCAGGCGGGCCAGATCAAGTCCATGGACGATCTCATCGCGAGCAAGATGATGACCCAGGCGGCCACGCCGGCACCCGCAGCGGCAGCCCCTGCTCAGGGCAGCTGGATCCTGCAGCTCGGCGCCTTCAAGAATGCTGACAGCGTCAATGCCCTGGTGGGCAAGCTGAGGGCGGCCGGCTACTCGGCCCAGACCTCGCCGAGAACGCCGGTGCAGGGGCAGATCAACCGGGTCTTTATCGGGCCGGATGTCTCCAAGGCCAAGCTGCAGGGCATGCAGAGCAGGATAAGCCAGATGACAGGGCTGAGCGGCTCCGTGGTGGCCTACAACCCCTGATGCAGGTTTGACGAACGCCGAACACAAAAATACCGCGCCTCGCGCGGTATTTTTTTTGAACCTGTTGATGGTCTCTCAGGGAGAAGCCAGTCTGGTTTTTAGATGCACTTCACCGGCTTGGGCAGGCCGGCAATCTTGGTGGCCTGCTTGGCGGGTCCCTCGGGGAACAGCTTGTAGAGGTAGCGGCTGTTGCCCTTCTCCGGGCCGTACTGTTTCTCCATCGCCTTGACCAGGGCACGGATGGCGGGGGAGGTGTTGAACTCCAGATAAAAGGCCCGCACGAAGCGCACCACTTCCCAGTGCGGCTCCTCCAGCACTATGCCCTCCTGCTCGGCCAGCACCAGTGCCAGCGCCTCGCTCCACTCTTCGCTGTGGCGCAGATAGCCCTTGGCATCGGTCTCGATGAGTTGGCCGTTGAAATGCAGCTGATGGTGTTCGGACGGGTGCTCGGACATGGGGGCTCCTCGGGCTGTCGGGATTGGACGGGCATGGTAGCGCCTTGATCTTCGGCGAGCAACCGGCGAAGGCGCGCCAGGGGGCATAATTCACCGGGCAGGGCCGTCGCCCCGCCCGGTGTGCGTTCTCTGGACTGGTGCCTTTCTTCGCCTGTCAGACGTTGCCTTGCCGGGTGAGCAGCTGGCCGTCGTTGGCCAGCATCAGCAGTTCATCCGCCAGCTGGCTGATGAGGGTGAGCTGCTGCGTCAGCATCAGCTGCTCCTCGCTGCTGTCCGGGGTGATGGCCGGGCATGCCCCCTCGAGCCGGGCCGGCATCTCACCCGCCAGATGGCCGGCGGCCCGCTCCAGGGTATGGCTGATGTGGCGGCTGATCTCGTCAAGGCCCTCTATGGGTTCCAGCCTGTCCCGATGGGCCCCGAGCGCCGAGATGTAGGAGAGCAGGGCGTGGTTGCGCCAGGTGAGGGTGAAGCAGAGATCGAGGAATCGGCGGCGCTTGCTCGGCTCCACCAGCATGCTCTGCCAGGCCATTGCCAGCTCGCTGTCGGCCAGGTGGGCACACTTGCGGGCCACCCGGTAGTCGAGGGACTCGTCCCGCTGGCGGTGCAGGCTGGCGAGTACCGCCGACAGATAGCGCGCGTTGGCGGAGAGGGAGTTGGCAATCAGGGTCGGCAGCCGCTTGTATTGCCAGTCCGGCCAGAGCCAGGCCACCAGAGCGTAGGAGAGCAGGCAGCCGAGCAGGGTATCGAGCAGGCGCGGCCCCAGGATGGCGAAGCCGATGCCGTCCAGCAGGTTGAACGCCATCAGCACGTAGAGGGTGATGAAGCAGACGGCGGCGCTGTAGTTGCTGCGCACCTGGGTGAAGAACAGGAAGGCGGCCAGCCCCATGATCCCCAGTTGCAGGTGCAGCTCGGGGAAGAGCCACAGCACGGGCACGCCTATCAAGATGCCGGCGAAGGTGCCGAGCATCCGCTGCACCAGACGGCGTCGGGTGGCGCTGTAGCTCGGCTGGCAGACGAACAGCACCGTCAGCAGTATCCAGTAGCCCTTGTCCAGGCTAAAGGCCTGCAGTATGCCGTAACCCACCACCAGCCCCAGCGACAGTCGCAGGGCGTGGCGAAACACCATGGAGTCTGGGGTCAGGTGCTGCTTGAGCAGGGTGAGCAGCGGCAAGGAGGCTGGCCTTGCCAGCGGCGGCAGGCTGGCAGGAGGGGCAGCGGGGTTTTGCAGCTCCTCGGCGCTGGCCAGCAGCTCGTTGATGCTGGCCAGGTTGCGGCGCAGGAACTTCATCGGCGTCAGCAGTGTCTTGGGATAGTGCTGCTTGAGATGGGTGAACTCCAGCTGATCGCCGAGGGCCTCCAGGGTCCAGTGGATGCGCTTGTGATGGGCATAGGGCTTGTGCACCAGGATGGCGTAACCGAGTCGCTGGCACGCCTCCGAGAGCTGCAGGAACACCTCCTGGAAGCCGTCGAGGACGATGCCCTGCTTGAGCTCCGCTTCCAGCTTGCTGTAGGGGTAGTGGCTGGAGGTGGCCCGCTCCTGGATCTCCAGCGCCAGCAGGTAGAGCCGCAGCAGGCCGGCGAGCTCGGGCGCCGCCTGATGGCGGGTACTGAGGCGGGCATTGAGCGCCGTCTTGGTCAGGTTCAGGGCATTGACCAGGTTGATGTTGAGCTGGGCCAGGTTGTGGCGAATGGCCTGGGCGCCGTGCTCGTCCGCTGGGAAGAAGCGGGACTTTTCCAGCAGGTAGCGGCCGAGGGCGAAATAGCTCTGGGCGAGCTGCTCGTGCAGCGTCTTGTAGGGCAACAGCCAGAGCCAGACCAGCGACACCAGACCGTACCAGAGGGCGCCAGCACCGAGCGCCAGCGGCTGGTAGAAGAGATCCGGCGCCTTGGCGGCCCCCAGCATGGTGTAGATGGCGATGAGCAGGGAGCCGAAGCTGATGGTGGCGTAACGTTGCCCGAGCGCCCCCACCATCACGAAGATGAAGGTGGAGCCCGCGAGCCCGATGGCAAACAGCCAGGGGGTGGGGAAGAGGTACTGCACGCACAGGGAGGCAAACAGGAAGCAGACCAGCGTCATGGCGAGATTCTTGACCCGGCCCCACAGGCTGTCGTCGGTCTCGGCGATGGCGCCCGCCACGACCCCGAGGGAGAGCAGCACGGTGAGCTGGATGTCGCCGGTGGCCAGGGCGAAGGCGAGCAGCCCCAGGATGGCCAGCAGCACCTTGAGGGCGAAGTAGATATGGCTGTCAGACAGCAGGCGGCGCAGCAGGCCCGCGAGATCAATGGGCATGGGGAACACTGTCCTTGTGTGCAGGGGCATCGGCAGCGTGAGCAATCAGTAAGCGGTGCCGCAGATCGGCAGAAACCATGGGCATGGGATAGATGCAACCCTTGAGCGAATCGAAAGCGAGAGAATAGCCGGTTGGCTACGAAAGAGCCCTGATCCAAATCAGGGCCGGGTTCTTCATACCGTTTTTGTACTGACGCCTTCACCCTAGCAGGGGAGGCGGACAATAAAAACCCCGCCGTAGCGGGGTTTTGTTCATCAGAAACAGCGCTTAGTTGCGGTTGCCGCCAAGCAGGCTCAGCAGACTCAGGAAGATGTTGTAGATGGAGACATACAGGGTCACGGTGGCGGAGATGTAGTTGGTCTCGCCGCCGCGCACTATCTGCTGGGTGGTCAGCAGGATGGCGCCGGAGGAGAACAGCATGAACATGGCGGACAGGGCCAGGCTCAGGGCGCTCATCTGCAGGAAGATGTTGGCGACCATGGCCACCAGCAGCACCCAGAAACCGACGAACAGCATGCCGCCGATGAAGGAGAGGTCACGCTTGGTGGTCAGGGCATAGGCCGACAGACCGAAGAAGGTGAGCGCGGTGCCGCCAAGGGCCGTCATCACTATCTCGCCGCCGCCATTGTTCATGTATATGTTGATGATGGGGCCCAGGCTGTAGCCCATCAGGCCGGTCAGGGCGAAGGTGAACACCAGCCCCATGCCGTTGTCACGGTTCTTCTCGGTCAGGAACATCAGACCGTAGACACCGACGAGGAAGATGGCCCAGTGCAGGGGCGGCATGTTCATGACGGTGGCGACCCCGGCAACCACGGCAGAGAAGCCAAGAGTGAGGGAGAGCAGCATATAGGTATTGCGCAGCACCTTGTTGGTGTCGCGCACGGCACTCTGGGTGCCAGTGTAGATAGAACGGGTATCCATCTTGATGTCCTCTTGATTTCCGGGGTGAGGCGGCAGATTCCGCTTCGTTAACGCATTGTATGCACTGAATGTATGGATGACGAGCGCTGATTTCAAGCGCCCCCCAACAGTGTCGGCTCCTACTATTCCAGAGCAAAGATGTATTGCGCATGAACAAGGGGGCGAAGGTGCTCCGTCAGCCAGGCCTGGGCCCTGTGATTGTGCCGGTCCTTGCTGTGTCTGGAATCGTCACAGCGCCGCCCTGGATGGCTGTCGGCCCGTGGGGATGGCTGGCACACTGCCGGTGTCAGGGGCGCATGGGTGCAGGCGTGCCGATGCATGTAACAGATCATGACAGGGAGTGGCAGATGGTTGTCATATGGAAGAGAGTGGTGTTGTCAGGGGCGCTGTTGCTGGTGGGTCTGGTGTCGGGTTGCAGTGTCCTTGCCCCGACCCCCATCACCTATCTGAGCCAGGATCCTGCACCGGGCATCCTCCCTTATGGGAAGGTTGCCTATGTGGACGACGGCAAATGCCCGGCTGACCAGGTGAAGAGGTTGATCGGTGGCGATGCGAAGAAGAGTATCCCGCGCCTTGTGGAGTGCGTGGCGCGTCCGCAACCACAGGCGGATGAGTGGTGGAGCAGCCCCGCCAGCGGCCAGGGTGAGATAAGTCCTTGAGGTGAACATCATCACAAAGAGGCCCAGGCAATCGCTTGGGCCTCTTTCATGCCGGTGGCGAAAGGGCTAGAAGGCATCCCCCGGCACCCGCACCCAGCCTTCCATCAGGATGCGGGCGGAGCGCGACATCACCGCCTTGGTGACCGTCCACTGTCCCTCTATCTGCCGCGCCTCTGCACCCACCCGCAAGGTGCCTGAGGGATGGCCGAAGCGCACCGCCTCGCGCTCGCCGCCACCTGCCGCCAGGTTGACGAGGGTGCCGGGAATGGCCGCCGCGGTGCCGATGGCCACGGCGCAGGTGCCCATCATGGCGTGATGCAGCTTGCCCATGGAGAGCGCCCGCACCAGCAGATCGATCTCACCGTCCTTCACCTCCTTGCCGCTGGCTGTGCGGTAATCCTTCGCCGGCGCGACGAAGGCAATTTTCGGCGTGTGCTGGCGGGTCGCTGCCTCTTCTGCAGTCTTGATTAGCCCCATGCGCAGGGCCCCGGCGATGCGGATCTGCTCGAAGCGGGCCAGTGCCTCGGGATCGGTGTTGATGGCCTCGCGCAGCTCCGTGCCTTCATAGCCAATATCTTCGGCGTTGACGAACACAGTCGGGATACCTGCGCTGATCAGGGTGGCTTTCAAGGTGCCGCTCTTTACAACAGAATCCGGCACCTCCAGCTCATCCACCAGGTTGCCGGTGGGGAAGAGGGCGCCGCCGTCCTCACCCTCGTCGGAGGGGTCAAGAAACTCCAGCACAATTTCGGCGGCGGGGAAGGTGACCCCGTCCAGCTCGAAGTCGCCTGTCTCCTGAACCTGACGGTTCGTCACCGGCACGTGGGCAACGATGGTCTTGCCAATGTTGGCCTGCCAGATCCGCACCACGCAGGTGCCGTTGTCCGGGATGCGGGAGGGGTCCACCAGCCCGGCGTGGATGGCGAAGGCGCCGGCGGCGGTGGAGAGGTTGCCGCAGTTGCCGCTCCAGTCTATGAGCGCCTTGTCGATGGCGACCTGGCCATAGAGGTAGTCCACGTCGTGATCCGGTTGGCTGCTCTTGGCGAGGATCACGCACTTGCTGGTGGAGGAGGTGGCGCCCCCCATGCCGTCCATGTGGGCCGAATAGGGGTCGGGGCTGCCGATCACCCGCAAGAAGAGCGCATCGCGGGCCGGGCCGGGCACCTGGCAGCGCTCGGGCAGGTCAGATAGGCGGAAGAAGACGCCCTTGCTGGTGCCGCCGCGAATATAGGTGGCCGGGATTCTGACTTGAGGTGCGTGAGTCGAAGAGAGTGGAGCCATAGAAATTGTCCTGATCGTGCTTGTTCGGGATAGAAGACGGCAGCCAGGGGGCTGCCGTCTTGACGTTAGGCCTGGCTTGCTGCCTGGTGCGCCGTCGACGCCAGGAAGTCCTGGGCGAAGCGTTGCAGCACGCCGCCCGCCTCGTAGACCGAGACCTCCTCGGCGGTGTCGAGACGGCAGATCATGGGCACCTCGACCACCTCGCCGCTGCGGCGACGGACAACGAGGGTGAGATCGGCGCGCGGCTGGCGCTCCCCCACCACATCGTAGGTCTCGGTGCCGTCCAGCCCCAGGGTGAGGCGGCTGGTGCCCGGCTTGAACTCGAGCGGCAGCACCCCCATGCCGATGAGGTTGGTGCGGTGAATGCGCTCGAAGCCTTCCGCCGCGATGGCCTCCACTCCGGCGAGCCGCACCCCCTTGGCCGCCCAGTCACGGGACGAGCCCTGACCGTAGTCGGCGCCGGCGACGATGATCAGCGGCTGCTTGCGCGACATGTAGGTTTCGATGGCTTCCCACATCCGCATCACCCGACCTTCCGGCTCGACGCGGGCGAGGGATCCCTTCTTCACCGCGCCGTTCACCACCGCCATCTCGTTGACCAGCTGGGGGTTGGCGAAGGTGGCGCGCTGGGCGGTCAGGTGATCGCCGCGGTGGGTGGCGTAGGAGTTGAAGTCCTCCTCCGGCAGGCCCATTTTCGCCAGGTACTCACCCGCCGCGCTGCTGCGCAGTATGGCATTGGAGGGGGAGAGGTGGTCTGTGGTGATGTTGTCCGGCAGCAGCGCCAGCGGCCGCATCCCCTTGAGGGTGCGCTCACCCGCCAAGGCGCCCTCCCAATAGGGCGGGCGGCGGATATAGGTGCTCATGGGGCGCCAGTCGTACAGGGGCGCCACCTTGGGGCCGCTCTCTTCCTCGAGGGTGAACATGGGAATGTAGACCTGACGGAACTGGGCCGGCTTCACCGAGGCCTTGACCACGGCGTCGATCTCTTCGTCCGACGGCCAGATGTCTTTGAGGCGAACGTCCTTGCCGTCCACCACCCCGAGCACGTCCTTCTCGATGTCGAAGCGGATGGTGCCGGCGATGGCGTAGGCCACCACCAGGGGCGGGGAGGCGAGGAAAGCCTGCTTGGCATAGGGGTGGATGCGGCCGTCGAAGTTGCGGTTGCCCGACAGCACGGCGGTGGCGTACAGGTCGCGATCGATGATCTCCTGCTGGATGGCAGGATCCAGGGCACCAGACATGCCGTTGCAGGTGGTGCAGGCGAAGGCCACCACGCCGAAGCCGAGGTGCTCCAGCTCGTCGTCCAGCCCCGCCTCTTTAAGATACAAGGCGACTGTCTTGGAACCGGGCGCCAGGGAGGATTTGACCCAGGGCTTGCGGCTGAGACCGAGCCTGTTGGCGTTGCGCGCCAAGAGGCCGGCGGCAATCACGTTGCGCGGGTTGCTGGTGTTGGTGCAACTGGTGATGGCGGCGATGATCACGGCGCCATCCGGCAGCAGGCCGTCGGCCTCCTGGGCGCGAGCCTTGTCCAGATCCACCGCGATGCCGCGCGTGGCCAGCTCGGCCACAGGCAGGCGGCGATGGGGGTTGGAGGGGCCGGCCAGGGTACGTACCACGGTCGACAAGTCGAAGTGCAGCACGCGCTCGTACTGGGCGTCCACCAGGGCATCGGCCCAGAGGCCCGCCTCCTTGGCGTAGGTCTCCACCAGCTTCACCTGCTCGTCGTCACGGCCGGTGAGTCTGAGGTAGTCGATGGTCTGGCCGTCGATGAAGAACATGGCCGCGGTGGCGCCATATTCCGGCGCCATGTTGGAGATGGTGGCCCGATCGCCGAGGGTCAGGGCGGCGGCGCCCTCGCCACGGAACTCCAGATAGGCGCCGACCACCTTCTGCTGGCGCAGGAACTCGGTGAGCGACAGCACCAGATCCGTGGCGGTGATGCCGGGTTGCGGCTTGCCGGTCAGCTCCACACCGACGCTCTCCGGCAGCCGCATCCAGGAGGCGCGGCCCAGCATCACGTTCTCGGCCTCTAACCCACCGACCCCGACGGCTATGACGCCGAGGGCATCCACGTGGGGGGTGTGGCTGTCGGTGCCGACGCAGGTATCCGGATAGGCCAGGCCGCGATCGGCGTGGATGACAGGGGACATCTTCTCCAGGTTGATCTGGTGCATGATGCCGTTGCCCGGCGGGATCACCTCGATGTTCTTGAACGCCTGCTTGGTCCAGTTGATGAAGTGGAAGCGATCCTCGTTGCGGCGATCCTCGATGGCGCGGTTCTTCTCGAACGCCTGCGGATCGAAGCCGCCGCATTCGACGGCCAGCGAATGGTCGACGATGAGCTGCACCGGCACCACGGGATTGACCTGGGCGGGATCCCCCCCCTGATCGGCGATGGCGTCACGCAGCCCGGCCAAGTCCACCAGGGCGGTCTGGCCCAGGATGTCGTGGCACACCACGCGCGCCGGGAACCAGGGGAAGTCGCGCTCGCGCTTGCCATGGACTATCTGGCCGAGGCACTCGCCGAGGATGGCCGGATCGCACCGACGCACCAGGTTCTCGGCATGGACGCGGGCGGTGTAGGAGAGCCTGTCCCAGGCGCCGGGGGTGATGGCGTTCACCGCCTCCCTGGCATCGAAGTAGTCAAGCACCGTGCCTGGCAGGGGCTTGCGGTATTGAGTGTTGATCATCACTTGCGCTCCTTGAGCGGCACGAACACCAGGTCTTCCGGGCCGACGTAGTTGGCGCTCGGGCGGATGATCTTGCCGTCGATGCGCTGCTCGATGACGTGAGCGGACCAGCCGGAGGTGCGGGCGATGACGAACAGCGGGGTGAACATGGCGGTGGGCACCCCCATCATGTGGTAGCTGACGGCGCTGAACCAGTCGAGGTTCGGGAACATCTTCTTGGCCTCCCACATGGTGGACTCCAGCCGCTCGGCAATGTCGAACATCTTGGTGTTGTGCTGCTCCAGGCTGAGCGCGCGGGCCACTTCCTTGATCACCTTGTTGCGGGGATCGGAGACGGTGTAGACCGGGTGGCCGAAACCGATGACCACCTCTTTCTTCTCGATGCGGGCACGGATGTCTGCCTCGGCCTCGTCCGGATTCTCGTAGCGTTTCTGGATCTCGAAGGCCACCTCGTTGGCGCCACCGTGCTTGGGCCCGCGCAGGGCACCGATGGCGCCGGTGATGCAGGAGAACATGTCGGAGCCGGTGCCGGCGATGACGCGGCCGGTGAAGGTGGAGGCGTTGAACTCGTGCTCGGCATAGAGGATGAGGGAGGTGTGCATGGCGCGCACCCAGGAGTCACGGGGCTTCTCCCCGTGCAGCAGGTGCAGGAAGTGGCCGCCGATGGAGTCGTCGTCGGTCTCCACATGGATGCGCTTGCCGTTGTGGCTGAAGTGGTACCAGTAGAGCAGCACGGACCCCAGGCAGGCCATCAGCTTGTCGGCGATGTCCCGGGCACCCGGGTGGTTGTGATCGTCCTTCTCCGGCGAGAGGCAGCCCAGCACCGAGACGGCGGTGCGCATCACGTCCATGGGGTGGGCGGAGGGGGGCAGCTGCTCCAGGGCGGTCCTGACCCCGGTGGGCAGGCCACGCAGAGCCTTGAGCTTGGCCTTGTAGGCGGCCAGCTCGGCCACATTGGGCAGATGGCCGTGCACCAGCAGGTGGGCGATCTCTTCAAATTCGCAGCTGGTGGCCACATCCAGGATGTCATAGCCACGGTAGTGCAGGTCGTTGCCGGAGAGGCCCACGGTACACAGGGCGGTATTGCCGGCGGCGGTGCCGGAGAGGGCGACGGATTTCTTCGGTTTGAAGCCGGTGGTTTCGGGAATGGCGCTCATCACATGTTTCCTCATTCAGTCCGTTGAAGCGCCGGCCGCCAGCATGAGACGGCCGGTCGCCGTGTTATTCCTTGGTAGACAGGTCCTGGGTAAACAGCCTGTCCAGGGTCTGCTCGTAGTGGTGGTAGCCGAGGAAGTCGTAGAGAGACTCCCGGGTCTGCATGGTGTCGACCACGGCGCGCTGGTGGCCATCGCGGCGCAGCTGCTGATAGACGTTGAGGGCGGCCTGGTTGGCGGCGCGGGTGGCGCTAAGTGGGTAGAGCACCATGTCGACGCCGTGGGCGGCGAGCGCCTCCTTGTCAAACAGCTCGGTCTTGCCGAACTCGGTCATGTTGGCGAGGATCGGTACCCCGGCTGCCTGCTTGAAGCGGTCGTACTGTTCCAGTTCGGTGACCGCCTCGGCGAAGATCATGTCGGCGCCTGCTTCCACATAGGCGGCGGCGCGCTCCAGCGCCGAGCCCAGCCCTTCCACCGCCAGGGCGTCGGTGCGGGCCATGATGACGAAGTGCTCGTCCCGGCGGGCATCCACCGCCGCCTTGATCCTGTCCACCATCTCGGCGATGGAGACCACCGCCTTGTTCGGCCTGTGGCCACAGCGTTTCTGGGCCACCTGATCCTCCATGTGGACGGCGGCCACCCCACCGCGCTCGAAGGCGCGGACGGTACGGGCGATGTTGAAGGCGCCGCCCCAGCCGGTATCGATGTCCACCAGCAGGGGGATCTCGGTGGCGGCGGTGATGCGCTCGGCATCGATGAGCACGTCGTTCATGGAGGTCATGCCCAGATCCGGTAGGCCATAAGAGGCGTTGGCCACCCCGGCGCCGGAGAGGTAGAGGGCCTTGAAGCCGCTGCGTTCGGCCATCAGCGCCATATAGGCGTTGATGGTGCCAACGATCTGCAGGGGTTTCTCATTGGCCAGCGCGGTGCGAAAACGCGTCCCGGCCGAGGGGGACAAGTTAGACATAGTGACTCCTTTCATGCTGCTCATGTTTCGCTGTGAATAGAACCATCTCACACTACGTTGACGTTAACGTCAATTATGCTTAGGTCCAAGGCCCGTCAATCTGCGGGTACAGGCGACCCCTTTTTTGATAACTACTTGCCATTCAATTGGATAGCTCTTGATGCCCCAGGTGCGCCGGGTCAATGGCATGACGCCGCCATGGGGAGCAGGGCCGATTCTGTCGTCTTCCACGAGGGGGGGCAACGAATTCGAAGGGGGGTGTCATGAGATGAAAAGTGGCTGTCGCCCGATGCAAAGCGGACGTTTACGTAAACCCCTAGATTCACTCTGGACGATGTTTTCACCCATGAATGAATCTGGAGAACAGCTATGGCCAACGCCATTCGCTTTTATGAAACCGGGGGGCCCGAGGTCCTGCGTTATGAAGAGGTCAGTGTTGGCGAGCCCGGGCCGGGCCAGGTGCGCCTGCGCCACGCGGCGGTCGGTCTGAACTATGCCGACACCTATTTTCGCAACGGCACCTATCCCATCCCCATGCCAAACGGCCTCGGCGTCGAGGCGGCCGGTGTCGTGGAAGCGCTGGGCGAGGGGGTGACCAACGTCGCCGTCGGGGATCGCGTCACTTACACCGGCTTCATCAATACCCTTGGCGCCTATGCCACCCAGCGCCTGATCCCGGCCGCCCCGCTCATCAAGTTGCCGGATAACATAGCGTTCGAGACCGCTGCCGCCATGACCATGCGCGGTCTCACCTCCGCCTACCTGATGCGCCGCATCCATGCCTTCAAGCCCGGTGACAGCATCTTGCTGCACGCTGCTGCAGGGGGCGTTGGCCTCATCGTCGCCCAGTGGGCCAAGCTGCTGGGGCTGACGGTGATAGGCACCGTGTCGAGCGACGCCAAGGCCGAGTTGGCCCGTGCCCACGGCTGCGACTTCACCATCGACTACAGCCATGAAGACGTGGCCACCCGGGTGCGTGCCCTGACTGGTGGCGCCGGGGTCGACGTGGTGTTTGACAGCGTCGGCAAGAGCACCTTCATCGGGTCGCTCGATTCCCTCAAGCGCCGCGGCCTGATGGTCTGCGTCGGCACCGCCTCCGGCCCCATCGACGGCTTCAACCCCCAGTTGCTGGCCATGAAGGGCTCCCTCTACCTGACCCGTCCTGCGCTGGCCGACTACATCGCCGACCCGGCCGAGAAGGAGGCGCTGGCCGGCGAGCTGTTCGATCACGTGGCCAGCGGCCGGATCAAGATCGAAATCAACCAGAAGTACGAGCTGCAGGACGCAGCGCAGGCCCACCGGGATCTGGAGTCGCGCCAGACCACGGGCTCTTCCGTCTTCATCATCTAGGCCACGGATCTCAGGCCAGTCCGCACTCAAGGGCGGCGCCTGACAGCATCGACTTGTCATTCAGGGAGAGAGACATGCGTGTAGAACAACTGACCTGCCATATCGGCGCCGAACTGAGCGGCGTGCGCCTGGCGGACGCCGTTCATGATGAAGGGCTGTTCGCCGAGCTCCGCACCCTCCTGCTCAGGCACAGAGTGCTGTTTTTGCGTCAGCAGGAGATCAGCCGGGCCGATCACGTGGCCTTCGCCCGCCGCTTCGGCGAGCTGGAGGATCACCCGGTGGCGGGCAGCGATCCGGACAACCCCGGCCTGGTGCGTATCTACAAGTCGCCGGATGTGCCGAGTGATCGCTACGAGAACGCCTGGCACACCGATGCCACCTGGCGTGCCCAACCCCCCATGGGATGCGTGCTGCGCTGCGTGGAGTGCCCACCCGTGGGGGGCGACACCCTCTGGGCCAACATGGTGGTGGCCTACGAGCAGTTGCCTGACGAGATCAAGCAGAAGATCGCCGGTCTGCGCGCCCGTCACAGCATAGAGGCGAGCTTCGGGGCGGCCATGCCCACCCCGAAGCGGCTCGCCTTGAAGGCGCAGTTTCCGGATGCGGAGCACCCCGTGGTGCGCACCCACCCGGAGACGGACGAGAAGATCCTGTTCGTCAACGCCTTCGCGACCCATTTCACCAACTACCACACACCGGCCCACGTGCGGGTCGGCCAGGACTACAGCATGGGAGGCAGCGATCTGCTGCGTTACCTCATCAGTCAGGCCTATATCCCGGAATATCAGGTGCGCTGGCGCTGGCAGCCGGGCAGCGTGGCCATCTGGGACAACCGCAGCACCCAGCATTATGCCGCCATGGACTACCCCCCCAGCCATCGCAAGATGGAGCGGGCCGGGATCATGGGTGACACCCCCTTCTGATAGACAGGTTCTGATCAACGATGCCCGGGCGAGTGGATCGTCCGGGCACAGCTTCACCTCAAGGAGAGAAACAGATGCAATTTTTTGACGATTCCCTGCACCCGGAAAACATGGAGAAGGTGGTCATCACCGTGGCCCCCTATGGCCCTGAGTGGGCGCCGGGCGACTTCCCGGAAGACATCCCGGTGACCATGGAGGAGCAAGTCCAGAAGGCGGTGGAGTGCTACGAGGCCGGTGCCACCGTGCTGCACCTGCACGTGCGCGAGCTGGACGGCACCGGCTCCAAGCGCCTGTCCAAGTTCAACGAGCTGATCGCCGGGGTACGCAAGGCGGTGCCGGACATGATCATCCAGGTCGGCGGCTCCATCTCCTTCGCCCCGGAAGGCGAGGGGGAGGCGGCCAAGTGGCTCTCCGATGACACCCGCCACATGCTGGCGGAGCTGACCCCGAAACCGGATCAGGTCACGGTGGCCATCAACACCACCCAGATGAACATCATGGAGCTGCTCTATCCGGAGTACCTGGCAGGCACGTCGCTGGCAAACCCGGCCTACCAGGCCGCCTACAGCGAGATGACGGTGCCGGCCGGCCCGGCCTGGGTGGCGGAGCACCTCAAGCGCCTGATGGCCAGCGGCATCCAGCCCCACTTCCAGCTGACCGGCATGCACGCCCTCGAGACCCTGGAGCGCCTGGTGCGCAAGGGGGTTTACATGGGCCCCCTCAACCTCACCTGGATCGGCATCGGTGGCGGCTTCGACGGCCCCAACCCGTTCAACTTCATGAACTTCGTCCACCGTGCGCCGGACGGTGCCTGCATTACCGCCGAATCGCTGCTCAAAAACGTGTTGCCGTTCAACATGATGGCCATGGCCATGGGGCTGCACCCGCGCTGCGGCATCGAGGACACCATCATAGGCCAGCACGGCCAGCGCATGAGCTCGGTGGAGCAGATCCGCCAGTGCGTGCGCGTCGCCCACGAGCTGGGGCGCGAGGTGGCCAATGGCAAGGAGGCCCGCGCCATCTACCGCATCGGCGTGCAGTACGACAGCATCGAGGAGACCCTGCTGGCCAATGGCATGGCGCCGAACCGCGTCCCTGGCCAGCTCGGTGTGCCGCAGCGCTGAGCCAGATGGGTCGCGGTATGAAAAACCAGCACCGCGACCCGTCAACTCTGTTTGCCAAAGGGCGGCAGCCCTTGCACTATGCAGCACCCAGCAAAACTGAGCGATGCATCAGTAGTGGGTGCCCGGTGGCTCCGGCCACCGGTGCCCTGACCGGGATCCTGCCCAACTTGAAGTAGCACGAGGGATTGTATGGCTACGTATCATATCGATGACGACCCCCAGGCCGGCAAGGTTGCCGTGCCCCGTCGTTATGCCTGGATAGTGTTTGCGCTGACCTTCGGTCTGCTCATCTCCGATTACATGTCGCGCCAGGTGCTCAACGCCGTCTTCCCCATGCTCAAGGGGGAGTGGGCACTTTCCGACACCCAGCTGGGGCTGCTCAGTGGCATAGTGGCGCTGATGGTCGGCCTCTTGACCTTTCCGCTCTCCCTGCTCGCCGACAGGTTCGGCCGGGTCAAGAGCCTGGCCATGATGGCCGCGCTCTGGAGCCTGGCGACCCTGGGCTGCGCCCTGGCTCAGGACTATGAGCAGATGTTCATCGCCCGCTTCCTGGTGGGGGTGGGGGAGGCCGCCTACGGCAGCGTCGGCATCGCCGTGGTGGTCTCGGTGTTCCCGCGGGAGATGCGAGCCACCCTCTCCGGCGCCTTCATCTCCGGCGGCATGTTCGGCTCCGTGCTCGGCATGGCCACCGGGGGCGTGCTGGCGCATTTCCTCGGCTGGCGCTGGGCCTTCGCCGGCATGGCGCTGTTCGGTCTGGTGCTGGCGGCCCTCTATCCCCTCATCGTCAAGGAGGCGCGGATCTCCCAGACCAGCCGGGCGGCACGGGGGAGCACGGAGGCGGGTCGCAATCCCCTGCGCAGCCTCTACTCCAGCCGCTCGGTGATCTCGGCCTATGTGGGCAGCGGTCTGCAACTGTTCGTCGGCGGCACCGTCATCGTCTGGATGCCGAGCTATTTCAACCGTTACTACGGACTGGACACGGACAAGGCGGGGCTCATGGCCGCCATCATAGTGCTGTGCAGCGGGGCCGGCATGATCCTCTGCGGCATGCTGAGCGATCGGCTGTGCCGCAACCGGCCGGATCGCAAGATAAGCCTCGCCATCGCCTACTGCCTCGGCAGCTGTGCCCTGCTCTCCCTGGCGTTTGCCCTGCCGGCCGGGTTGCCTCAGCTGCTGCTGATCGGTCTGGGAATGTTCATCGCCACCGGCACCTCAGGCCCCGCCGGTGCCATGGTGGCCAATCTCACCCATGCCAGCGTGCACGGTACGGCGTTTGCGACCCTGACGCTGGCCAACAACCTGCTTGGCCTCGCGCCCGGTCCCTTCATCACCGGCAAGGTGTCAGACCACATCGGCCTGGACAACGCCTTCCAGCTGGTGCCCCTCATCAGTGTCGCGGCGGCGGTGGTCTTCTTCTACGGCAAGCGCCACTACCACAAGGACGTGGCCAGGCTCGAAGGTGACGCCCGCCTGGTCACCACCGGCCCCCAGGGCAGCGAGGTGAGGGCATGACGCTCAGCATCGAGGTCTATTTCGATTTCATCTGTCCCTGGTGTCTCATCGGCAAGCGTCAGCTGGATCAGGCGCTGGCTCAGTTGCGGGTGGCGCAGCCCGAGGTGCAGGTTGCCGTGAGCTGGCGCGGGGTGCAGTTGCTGCCCGCGCTGCTGGTGCAGGGGGAGGCGTTTCACGACTTCTATCTGCGGCGCCTTGGCAGCGAGCAGGGGATGAGCCTGCGTCAGGCCCAGGTGCGACAGGCAGCGGCCAGCGTCGGCGTTGAGCTGGACTTTGGCAAGATCCCCCGCATGCCGAACACCGCCGATGCCCACCGCCTGTGGCAACGGGCCTGCCAGCTCGGCAGCCCGTCCCAGTGCGAGGCGTTGCTGGAGTCCCTGTTCGCCAGCCACTTCCTGCACGGTGGGGATCTGGGGGATGGCAGTACCCTGCTGGGGCTGGCCGAGGCGGTCGGCTTCTCGTCCGCCGAGCTGGTGAGCAGCCTGCAGGGGGATGGTACCCCCTTCCTTGGCACCGCCGAGGGGGCCGCCAGCCAGGGGGTTCCGAGCTTCGTGCTGGGAGGACGGGTCCTCTCCGGAGCCCAGCCGGTGGAGCGCCTGCTCACCAGCCTGCGCCAGGCCGTCGTGGCGGCGGCCCGGACGTCGGCGACACGGATTGCGGTGCCTGCCGAGCGGGTGCCTGCGCCGGGCAAGCGGATCCTCATCGAGGCTGAGGGCAAGAGCCTGGTGCTGTTCAACGTCGATGGCCGTTTCCACGCCATCGATGACGGCTGTCCCCATCAGGGCGCTTCCCTGTGCGGCGGCCGGCTGGAGGGGGAGGTGATCCAGTGCTGTGCCCACGGCCTGCGCTTCAACCTGAACACCGGCTATCTGCTGGGCTCCACCCAGCTCAGAGTCAACCGCTACCTGGTCGAGTGGGCGGGTGACCAACTCCATATCGTCATTCCACTAGAGGACGCCGCTTCATGCACGCGTTGAACCCCACCGCCACTGCCCGTTTCTCGCGGGTACGCGAGCTGGCCCCCGGCATGGCGGTCAGCATCACGGTGGCGGCCGCCGCCACCTTCCTGTCCGAGCACTACGGTGCTCCCGTGCTGCTGTTTGCCCTGCTGCTCGGCATGGGGTTGAACTTCCTCAGCGCCGAGGGAACCTGCAAGGCCGGCATCGAATTCACCGCGCGCAGCGTGCTGCGCATCGGGGTCGCCCTGCTCGGCATGCGCATCACCCTGGGCCAGATCGCCGAGCTGGGCTGGATGCCGGTGTTGCTGGTGGTCACCCTGGTGGTGGTCACCATAGGCCTGTCGGTGGTCGCCGCCAAGGCGATGGGCTTCCAGCGCCTGTTTGGCATGCTGACCGGCGGGGCTACCGCCATCTGTGGCGCCTCCGCCGCCCTGGCCCTGGCAGCCTCCCTGCCGAGCCATCCCCAGAAGGAGCGAGCCACCCTGTTCACCGTGATCGGGGTTTCGGTGCTCTCGACCCTGGCGATGATCCTCTACCCCATGATCGCCCGCTATTTCGAGCTGACGCCGGTGGAGGCCGGGGTCTTCCTCGGCGCCACCATCCACGACGTCGCCCAGGTGGTGGGAGCCGGCTACAGCATGTCCACCGAGACGGGTGACGTGGCGACCGTGGTCAAGCTGATGCGGGTCGCCATGCTGCTGCCGGTGATCGTCGTCGCCGCCATGATCACCCGCAGGCAGGGGGCGGATCCCGCCTCCGGCAAGCGTCCGCCCCTGCTGCCGCTGTTCGCCGTCGGCTTCCTGGTGCTGGCCTGCATCAACAGCACAGGCCTGGTGCCCGCCATGGTTCAGGGAGGGGTCAACGAGCTGTCGCGCTGGTGCCTGGTGATCGCCATCGCCGCCATCGGCATGAAGACCCAGCTCAAAGAGCTGGCGGCCGTCGGCATCAAGCCCATCCTGCTGATGGTGGGGGAGACCGCCTTCCTGGTCGCCCTGGTGCTGACCCTGATGCATTGGGGCATCAAGCCATAACGTACGGAGAAACCCCGACCCTGGTCCTCCTCTCACAGGGGGGGCTGGGAGGGGGGAGACAGGTCCAATCAAGACGCCCCGTCATTGAAGAAGAGCAAACGCCCCCGTGGCCAACGGACTAGCCAGAGAGCAGAGAGGTATTTATGAACAAGGTTTATCCCAGCGCCCAGGCCGCCCTTGGCGATCTGGTGCAGGACGACATCACCATCGCCTCGGGGGGCTTCGGCCTGTGCGGCATTCCCGAACAGCTTATCGAGGCGCTGCGCCAGAGCGGCAAGCGCGGCTTCACCATCATCAGCAACAATTGCGGGGTGGATGAGTTCGGCCTCGGGCCGCTGCTCCATAGCCGCCAGATCAGGAAGATGATCTCCTCCTACGTGGGGGGCAACAAGGAGTTCGAGCGCCAGTACCTCGCGGGGGAGCTTGAGCTGGAGTTCACCCCCCAGGGGACGCTGGCGGAGAAGCTGCGGGCCGGCGGCGCCGGCATCCCCGCCTTCTTCACCCGCACCGGTTACGGCACCCTGATTGCGGAAGGCAAGGAGACCCGCCAGTTCGACGGCGAGTGGTATGTGATGGAGCACGCCCTGACGGCGGACCTGGCCCTCATCAAGGGGGCCAGAGCGGATCGGGCGGGCAACCTGATGTTCAACAAGACCGCACGCAACTTCAACCCGCTCTGCGCCAAGGCGGGACGGATCTGCGTGGCCGAGGTGGAGGAGATAGTCGAGGTCGGCGAGCTGGACCCCGACGAGATCCACCTGCCCGGCATCTATGTGCAGCGGCTGGTGCTGAACCCCCATCCCGAGAAGCGTATCGAAGTGCGGACAGTGAGGAGCTGACGATGGCCTGGACCCGTGAAGAGATGGCGCCGTGTTGCGCGCAAGTGCTGCCAGCAGCGTTCGTTTTACAACATTGCGCACAGAGGAGTTGTTAACGATGGCCTGGACTCGTGAAGAGATGGCGCAGCGCGCCGCAAAGGAGCTGCAGGACGGCTTCTACGTCAACCTGGGGATCGGCCTGCCGACCCTGGTGGCCAACTACATCCCGGACGGCATGGAGGTGTGGCTGCAGAGCGAGAACGGCCTGCTCGGCATCGGCCCCTTCCCCGGCGAAGAGGAGCTCGATCCCGATCTCATCAACGCCGGCAAGCAGACCATCACCACATTGCCCGGCAGCAGCTTCTTCGACAGCGCCGAGAGTTTTGCCATGATCCGCGGCGGCCACATCAACCTGGCCCTGCTCGGGGCCATGCAGGTCTCCGAGCGCGGGGATCTCGCGAACTGGATGATCCCGGGCAAGATGGTCAAGGGCATGGGGGGCGCCATGGATCTGGTGGCCGGGGTCAAGCGGGTGGTGGTGCTGATGGAGCACTGCGCCAAGAACGGAGAGCACAAGATACTGGAGTGGTGCTCCCTGCCGCTGACCGGGGTCGGCGTGGTGGATCGCATCATCAGCGATCTCGCCGTGCTGGACGTGACCCCCACCGGCCTTCGCCTGGTGGAGCTGGCCCCCGGCATCGAGTTCGAGGCGCTGCAGGCCGCCACCGGCTGCGCCATCGCGCGCTGATCGTCTGGCTTTCGGTGGGGAGGGGGCCTGGCCTTTCCCCGCCGTTTTTATGTCTGACACCCGTCTCCCCTTCGTCCTGACTCTTCCCCCACGCATCCTGCCCATCCCGCCAGACAGGCAAACAGGCCCGTAATCGGGGTTGTCTGACACCGCTTTGGGCGTCCTTTGCCATCCTCCGCCGGCGCTGTCATCAAATGAAAAGTGGCTGACGTTCAATGGCAAGCGTGGCCCCGGAGGGAGGCCTTACAGTCGGCACACAAGAGAGAAAAACCGAGCTCATCAGCGTGAGCGACACCCCGGGGCCGATGCAAAAACAGAGCTGCATCCTCGAGTGCCAAACAAGGTGGTGCGCCATCAGCCAGGTCATCTCGCTTGCATCAATGCAAAGCCAACGGAAACGGCGAGCAAACAGATAACAACAACTAAATCAGATGACGACACTCGGAGAGACTGTAATGGATTACATGCACACGAGTCATGGTTGCGGCGTCCTGCGCCTCAGCCTGCTGGCGACGGCCATTGCGGCCGTCCTCATGCCCACCGTTCAGGCGGTCGAAGTCGATACCGGAAGCGAAGAGTGGTCCGTTCGCTTCGACAACACCGGCAAGTTCAACTACGGCGTGCGCACCGAGAGTGCCGACGAGCGGATGCTCGCCACCCCGAACAACAACGATGGGGATTACAACTTCAAGGATGCCGGCGATACCGTCACCACCCGCTTCGATCTGCTGACCGAGCTGGACGTGGTGAACAAGGGCAACACCGGCTTTCGCATCAGCGCCGCCAGCTGGTATGACTACGCCTATCGCGACGTCGGCGCTGACGAGAACCCCTTCATCAACGGCAACAGCGCCAGCTCCGGTATCGTCGGGCAGCCCCCGGTGGCGGGCAACCGTCATCTGAGCGACTATGCCGACCGCTATTACCATGGCCCCTCCGGTGAGCTGCTCGACGCCTTCGTGTTCCACAACATGGAGCTGGGTGACGAGTCCCTGCTCGGGGTCAAGATAGGTCAGCACAACCTCTACTGGGGAGAAACCCTGCTGAGCCCGGTACACGCCCTCAGCTATGGCCAGTCGGGGCTCGATCTCGCGAAGCTGGCGGCCTCCCCGGGGACGGAAGCGAAAGAGCTGTTCGTGCCCCGCAACCAGGTTTCAGCCTCCTTCACCCTGAACCCGGAGTGGACCTTCGCCGCCCAGTACTTCCTGGACTGGAACGCCGCCCGCCTGCCGGAAGCCGGTACCTATTATGGCAGCTCGGATCTGGTGGGCTTTGGTGCCCAGTCCTTCCTGCTGGGCCACACCGGCGGGCCGGGCCTCGCCGGACCGAGCGGCACCCTCAGCAACATTCGCCGGGGGGATGACATCGAACCGGGCAAGCACGGCGACTGGGGCATCATGGCCAAGTGGTCACCCGAGGCGCTGGATGCGACCCTGGGGGCCTTCTACCGCCGCACCGCCGACATCCTGCCCCAGGCGGTGCTCGATGCCCGTGGCCTCAGTGTCCGTGGTGCCACCGCCAACCCGATCCTCAACCTGCGCAATTCGATCTCGACCACCAGCTACTCCATGGCCTATGGCGACGACATCGACATCTTCGGCCTGAGCCTCTCCAAGGACGTGGCCGGGGTCAGCGTCGGCAGCGATTTGAACTACCGCCACAAGATGCCGCTCTCCAGCATCCCGGCCCTGCTCAGCGCCCCGGGCCCGGGCGGGCTGGCCGCCGGCCTGGGCGCCCTGCCTCCCCGCAATGCCGACACCGGGGTGATCACCGATGACTCCGATGGCTATGGCGCCACCGGCGATACCCTGCACTGGACCCTCAACGGCCTGATGACCATCGCCGACACGGCGCTGTTCGACGGGGCCGCCCTGCTCGGCGAGCTCTACTACAGCAACCTGCTGAGCCTGGATGACCACAACAAGGCGCTCTACAAGGGGGAGGACAGCTACACCGGCATCGACAAGCCGACCCGCGATAACTGGGGGCTGGCGGTCAACTTCACGCCGATCTGGTACCAGGTCTTGCCGGGTGTCGACATGAGCATGCCGCTCTCGGTGAACTGGGGGCTGGCGGGGATCTCCCCGGTCCAGGCGGGCGGGGCGAAAGATACCGGGAGTTACGCGGTGGGCCTCGGCGCCACCCTCTACAACCAGTACTTCGTCGATCTGAAATACGTGGACTCCTTTGGCGAGTCTGCCGAGTGCAATGACGGTGCCGAGGATGGCACCACGCCCAACGCCCTCGATGGCGCCCAGCGCAACACCTGTTATGCCGGTGGTTACGCCTCTTTCTCCGGTGGCGGTGCCACCACGGAAGACAGAGGTGCCCTCTACCTGACCCTGAAGACCACTTACTGAGTCAAGCGACCGAGTCGGAGAACGATATATGACATTCAACAAGACCATGCTGACCGCCGCCCTCACCCTGGCCCTTGCGGGCCAGGCGCTGGCCGCCGTCTCCAGCAGTGAAGCACAGCAGCTCGGCACCAGCCTGACCCTGGTGGGCGCCGACGCGGCCGCCAATGCCGACGGCAGCATCCCCGCCTACAGCGGGGGGCTGACCACGCCCCCCGCCGGCTTCAAGGCCGGTGACAGCATGCGCCCGGATCCTTATGCGGGCGAGCAGCCGCTGCAGGTGATCACCGGCAAGAACGCGGCGCAATACCAGGGGGCGCTGACCGCCACCACGGCGGAGCTGCTCAAGCGCTTCCCGGACTTCCGGGTGGACGTTTATCCGACCCATCGCAGCGTGGCGCTGCCCCAGGCGGTGCTGGATAACACCAAGCAGAACGCGCTGAACGCCACCACCCTGGCGGGGGGCATGGCGGTGGACAAGGTGTTGCCGGGCATTCCCTTCCCGATCCCCAAGAGCGGGGCCGAGGCGATGTGGAACTTCCTGCTGCGCTACCAGGGGGTGAACATCGCCACCAAGTACGACTCCTGGAACGTCGATTCTGCCGGGGTCGCGGCCCTCTCCACCACGGGGCAGGCCTTCATCAACTACGCCATCTACGAGGACATGACCAAGCCCATCTCGGCCAAAGACACCTACTACCAGATGAAGCTCCATTACACGGGGCCGGCCCGGCGCGCCGGCGAGGCCATCATGCTGCGCGATGCCGCCAACCCTCTGGAGCAGCCGCGCAAGGCCTGGCAGTACCTGCCGGGGCAGCGCCGGGTCAAGCTGGCGCCGAACCTGGCCTATGACACCCCGAACCCGGGCACCTCGGGGGCGGGCACCTATGACGATGTGTTCGTGTTCAACGGCGCGCTGGACCGCTTCGACTGGAAGCTGGTGGGCAAGCAGGAGATGATCGTGCCCTACAACACCTATCGACTGACCTATCAGCCCGATGCCAGTGCCCTGACCACCCCGAACTTCCTGTCACCGGATCACGTGCGCTGGGAGAAACACAGGGTCTGGGTGGTGGAGGGCAGCCTCAAGGCCGGGGAGCGCCACATCTACGCCAAGCGCCGCTTCTACCTGGACGAAGACAGCTGGGTGGCGCTGGCCTCCGATCAGTACGACGCCCGTGGTCAGCTCTATCGTGGCTCCTTTGCCTTCCTGAGCCAGAGCTACGACAAGGAGACTCCGGATGCGACGCCCTTCATGATCTATGACCTGGTGGCGGGCAGCTACAACATCAACGGCGTGGTGGGTCCCTACGGCGGCATCAAGTACGGCACCTCCCTGTCGAAGGCGAAGTGGTCGCCGGAGTCTCTGGCCGGGGCGGGGATCCGCTGACGCTGACGGGAACCAGGCTCGCCGCAGGCGAGCCCGGCTCCCGGCTGTTCGTGCCGGCGTCCCCGGCGCATATGGAGACAAGGACGTATGGGTTCATTCAACAAGTTGGCGCTGTGCTGCGCCCTGCTGATGCAGGGTGCCGTGCTGGCGTCTGAATATATCGACGTGCTGGATCTGCCAGCCAAGCCGAGCGCTCTGGCCCGGCACAGCCCCCTGCTGGATCTGACCCGTGCCGGGTCGCGGCTGGTGGCGGTGGGGCAGCGGGGTCACATCCTCTACTCCGACGACGAAGGCAAGGGCTGGCAGCAGGCCAGGGTGCCAGTGAGCTCGGATCTGAACGCCGTCGTCTTCCCTACTCCCGAGCAGGGCTGGGCGGTGGGGGGGGATGGCGTGGTGCTGCACAGCCAGGATGGCGGCACCAGCTGGCAAAAACAGCTGGATGGCCGCCAGATCGGGGAACTGGTCTTGCGTCATTACACGGCGCTGGCCCGTGCCGAGCCGGACAGCGCGCAGTGGCCGCAATGGGTGGAGGAGGGCCAGCGCCTGGTGGAGGAGGGGGCCGACAAGCCGCTGCTCGACGTCTGGTTCCAGGATGACAGGGTCGGCTACGTGGTCGGGGTCTTCAACCTGATCCTGCGCACCCAGGATGGTGGCCAAAGCTGGACACCGCTGCAGGATCGCACCGACAACCCCCAGGGGCTGCACCTCAATGCCATCGCCCGGGCCGGTGACGACCTCTATCTCGTGGGTGAGCAGGGCCTGCTGCGCAAGTGGGACTCGGGGACGCAGCGCTTCGTCTCCTTGCCAAGCCCCTATGACGGCAGCTTCTTCGGCCTCATCGGCCGACCCGGCGAGCTGCTGATCTACGGGCTGCGCGGCCATGCCTATCGCAGCACGGATGACGGCCAGCACTGGGTACGGCTGGCCAGTCCGCTGCCCATCAGCATCAGCACCGCGATGCAGGGGGCCGATGGCCAGTTCCGCCTGTTTACCCAGGCCGGTCACATGCTGCTCCAGTGTGGCAACGAGCCGCTCACGCTGCTGCCCCAGGCCGAGCCATCGCCGGTGGCGGGCGCGGCCCTGACCGCCGATGGCACCCTGGCGCTGGTGGGCAGCCGCGGGGTGCGCATGCCGACTGCGGCCAAATAACGTGTGTGAAAGCAGGCCGTCACCGGATGACGGCCCCATAACGATAACGAGGATCCAGAGATGGGCCATGTGAAGCAAGATGCGATGCCGGTGATCCGCGAGTTGGCACAGTTCGACAGGCACTCCGGCAACCTGCTGGAGCGGCTGGTGTTCAACCATAGAGCCCTGTTCATGTTATTGATGACACTGGCGACCCTGGTGCTTGGCTACATGGGGACGACCCGCCTGGCGCTGGCACCCAGCTTCGAGAAGATGATCCCCCAGAGCCAGCCCTACATCAAAAACTTCCTGGAGAACCGGGACTCCCTGCGTGGCCTCGGCAACTCGGTGCGGGTGGTGGTGGAGAATACCCGGGGGGACATCTTCGACCCCGACTATCTCGGCGTACTTAAACGGGTCAATGACGAGCTGTTCCTGACGGAAGGAGTCGACCGGGCCTGGATGAAGTCTCTGTGGAGCCCGGCGGTGCGCTGGACCGAGGTGACCGAGGAGGGGTTCCAGGGCGGGCCCGTGATGCCGGATGCCTATCAGGGCAAGCCAGCCGACATCGAGCAACTGCGCCAGAACATCAACCGGGCCGGCATCGTCGGCAGCCTGGTGGCGAGCGACTTCAAGTCCAGCATGCTGATCGTGCCCCTGCTGGACAAGGCATCGGCCACCGGCAAGCCCCTCGATTACCATGCCTTTTCCCAGCGCATCGAGCAGCTGCGCAGCCAGATTGAATTTGACGGCAAGCCGCACCAGGCGGGGGAGGAGGGGACGGGTCAGTACAAGATCCGGGTGATCGGTTTTGCCAAGCTGGTGGGGGATCTCATCGATGGCCTCATTCAGGTGATCCTCTTCTTCGCCCTGGCGGTAGTCACCTCGCTCGTCATCATCTTCCTCTACACCCGCTGCGTGCGCAGTACCCTGCTGGTGGTGGGCTGCTCGCTCATCGCCGTGGTGTGGCAGCTTGGGCTGGTCGCCTGGCTGGGGTACGCCATCGATCCCTACTCGGTGCTGGTGCCCTTCCTCATCTTCGCCATCGGGGTCTCCCACGCGGCCCAGAAGATGAACGGCATCATGCAGGACATCGCCCGTGGCACCCACCGCCAGATAGCGGCGCGCTATACCTTCCGCCGCCTCTTCCTGGCCGGGGTCACGGCGCTGCTCGCCGACGCGGTGGGCTTCGCCGTGCTGATGCTGATCGACATCCCGGTCATTCAGGATCTCGCTATCACTGCCAGCATCGGGGTGGCCGTGCTCATCTTCACCTCCCTGCTGCTGATGCCGGTAGCCCTCTCCTATGTGGGGGTGGGCCGCAAGGCGGCCGAGCGAGCGCTCAGGATAGAGACCCACGCCGCCGCCAACCAGGGGTTCGGCAGACTCTGGGCGCTGCTGGATCGCTGCACCGAGCGCAAGTGGGCCACCGTTGTGGTTCTGCTGGGTTTGGCCATGGGGATAGGCGGCTACCTGGTGAGCCTGAACCTGAAAGTGGGCGATCTGGACAGCGGGGCCCCCGAGCTGCGCGCGGATTCCCGCTACAACAGGGACAACGCCTACATCACCGGCCACTACGCCCTCTCGAGCGATCTCTTTGCCGTCATGATCAAGACGGCGCCGGAGGGGTGCCTCGACTACCGGACCCTGATCCTGGCCGATCGCCTGGGGTGGGAGCTGCAGCAGCATCCCGGCGTACAGGCCACCAGCTCGCTGGTCAACGCGGTGCGTCAGATCACCGCCGGCACCTATGAGGGCAACCCCAGGCTCGCCAGCCTCCAGCGTAACCAGAACGTGCTGAACTATGCCGCCCAGCAGGCCTCGGTGAACACCCCAGAGCTGTTCAACACCGACTGCTCCCTGATGCCGGTGATCGCGTACTTGAAGGATCACAAGGCCGAGACCCTGAGCGGCGTGGTGGCCATCGCCGAGCGGTTTGCCGAGGAGAACGGCACCGCGGATCGCCAGTTCCTGCTCGCCGCGGGCAGTGCCGGCATCGAGGCCGCCACCAACATGGTGGTGCATGAGGCCAACCGCACCATGTTGCTTTACGTCTATCTGGCGGTGACCCTGTTCTGCCTCATCACCTTTCGCAGCTGGCGGGCGACCGTGGTGGCGCTGGTGCCCCTCATGCTTACCTCGGTGCTGTGCGAGGCGCTGATGGTATTCATGGGGATCGGCGTCAAGGTGGCGACCCTACCGGTGATTGCGCTCGGGGTCGGCATCGGAGTGGACTATGCGCTCTACCTGCTGAGCGTGCAACTGCACCATCAGCGCCAGGGCATGTCACTGGTGGACGCCTATCGCCAGGCCGTGGCCTTCACCGGCCGGGTGGTGGGGCTGGTGGGGATCACCCTGGACGCCGGTGTGGTGGGCTGGATCTGGTCTCCCATCAAGTTCCAGGCCGACATGGGCATACTGCTCACCTTCATGTTCCTGTGGAACATGCTGGGGGCCCTGATCGGGGTGCCGGCGCTCTCCTACTTCCTGCTATCCGGTACCGGGGCGGCAGCGACCCGTGCATACCGGGAGGGGGATGTTCAAGAGGGCGGCAAGCCCTGCACCCCGGTGGGCGCCGACGCCAGCTAGCAAGACGACAGAACATGCAGAAGGAGAAAAAGAGCAGGGAGGCTGGATGCCTCCCGGCTCTCGTCTGGCCAATGCTCGGCAGTCTCAGCCGTAGGCGAGGCCGGCGCGTGCTGGTTGCGCCACCACGCCCTTGTTGCGGGAGCGCCAGGTGGCCGGCGGCATGCCGAACTGGGCGTTGAACCAGCGGGTGAAGGAGCTGGGCATGGAGTAGCCCAGCATGTCGGCGATGTGGCCGAGGGAGTAGCCGGAGTTTTGCAGATAACGCATCACCAGATCCCGGCGAACGTCGTTGACCAGCTCGCTGAAGGTGGCGCCGCTCTCTTCCAGATGACGCTGCAGGGTGCGCACGTTCATTCCCAGGGTGCGGGCGATCTGCTCTATGGTGGCGCGCCCCATGGGCAGCAGCAGGTAGACGGCCTTGCGTACGTCGGTCAGCAGGGATTGCTGGGTCTCCACCAGCAGGGTGTCGAGGTACTGGCGGGCATGGCGAGCCATGGCCTGGTTGGCCAGGGGATTCGGAATGTCCAGATCGGCGGCGTGACAGACGATGCCGTTGAACTCGCTGCCAAACTCCAGCTTGCAGCCGAACAGTCGCTTGTGGATGGCGAGGTCCGCCGGCGCATCATGGGTGAAGTTGACGCTGATGGGATGCCAGTTGGCGCCGACCCCGACCTGGGCCGCACAGAAGCGATACATGACGCCGACCGCGAGCTCGGTGGCCTGGCGTGAGGGCATGGGGGCGTCGGTGATGATCTCCTCGCGAATGATCACCGCCTTGCCTGCCTCCTCGATGAAGATGGCCAGGGCATTATTGAACAGGTGAATGTACTGGACTATGACCTGCAAGGCCTCGCGCAGGTTGGGCTGGTAGCTCAGCAGCAGGCTTACCTCGCCAAAGTCCGACAGCTGACGATGCTCCGCCATGCGCAGGCCCAGGCTCTGGCAGTTCCCGGTCCGGGCGGACAGCTCGAGCAGGTTGACGATGGTGGAGACGGGGATGCGCTGATTGGGCACATCCAGAATGGAGGCGCTGAGGCCGGCTTGTGACAACAGGTTGGGGGTATTGAGGCCCAGCTGGCGGGCGATGTCGAGATAATTGGTGAGGGTGGCGGCTCTGGCAAGGAGGGTCATGATGCAATTTCCATGGCGACAGCTCATCTGCTGGTTGCTTGTTGTTAACTGGTTTTTATCATTTCATTTACAAGTTGGAAAGTGCTTATTAACTGATCTGTTAGTCTCGGGTGTCATGTGATGACCCTGTCCGTCAACCAACTTCATGGTCTTTCGAGTCCCGTTCTGCACAGACCTCTGATCCTCAGGTCACCCGGCTCCTGTCATATAAAGACAACTCCATGGCATCCAAGGTAAAGCAGCCGGGGAGCTGGCACCTTACTGTGGTCTTGATGTCATCCGGCCGTCGCCGGAGCGCCTGAACAGGGGAAGAGAGATGAAGGCATTTCAACCCGAGGCCACCGTATTGATCGTGCCCGGCCTGCGTGGACATGTGGCAGACCATTGGCAGACTCTGCTCGCCGAGGGGCTTGAGAAGGTGGTGACAGTGCCGCCTTTAGACTCTGACACGCTGAGCTGCCAGGCCAGGGTCGAGGCCATCGCACAGACGCTGGAGCGCATCGACGGCCCGGTGATCCTGGTGGCTCACAGCGCCGGGGTACTGATGGTGGCTCACTGGGTGGCGCAACAGGGCGCAGCCCGGTGTCGCCATTCCATCCGTGGCGCCCTGCTGGTAACGCCACCGGATCTGGACGCCAGCTGGCCATCCCATTATCCGAGTTCCCACGCCATGCAGGCCGGGGGCTGGCACCCGCTACCGCGCATGAAGCTGCCGTTCCCGAGCCTGGTGGTGATGAGCCACAACGACCCCCTGGCGAGCCCGGAGGCGGTGCGTGCCCTGGCCCTGGACTGGGGCAGCGAGCTGGTGGATGCCGGGGCGGTGGGACACCTCAACCCGGCGAGCGGATTTGGCCCCTGGCCCCAGGCCGAAGCCTTGCTCGGGCGTCTCGACGCCCGCTAACCCCATTGCGAGGGGAGGGATGCCTCCCTGCACCCAAACACGAATCGGAAGGAGTCCGTATGGTGAAGACAAGGATCATACCGCCAGCCCAGGGAGCCCATGCTTATCCGCTGCTGATCAAGAGCCTGCTGCTATCCGGGGTACGCCAACACCCGGACCGGGAGATCGTCTACGCAGATCGGCTGCGCTATGACTACCGGACCCTCAATCAGCGGATCCACCGTCTCGCCAACCTGCTGACGGCCTCGGGCATAGGGCCAGGGGACACGGTCGCTCTGCTGGACTGGGACAGTCACCGCTCCCTCGAGTGCTTCTTCGCCGTGCCCATGACAGGCGCCGTGCTGCACACGGTGAATGTGCGTCTCTCGCCGGAGCAGATCGCCTTCACCATGCACCACGCCGAGGATCATCTGGTGCTGGTCCATGACGACTTTCTGCCCATGATGGACAGCATCAAGGACAAGCTGCCCACGGTGCGCGGCTATATCCGGCTGACCGATGGGGAGTCGCCTTCCACCGGTCTGCCGCTGCTCGGAGAGTACGAGACCCTGTTGGCGGGAGCGGACGACCAGTTCGACTTCCCCGACTTCGATGAAAATTCGGTGGCGACCCTGTTCTACACCACGGGTACCACGGGGGATCCCAAGGGGGTCTACTTCAGCCACCGTCAGCTGGTGCTGCACACCCTGAATGAACTGGGCACCCTGGCGGCCCATGCGGGCCAGTCGTTGCTGCGCTCCGACGACGTCTACATGCCGATCACCCCCATGTTTCACGTCCATGCCTGGGGCGTCCCCTATGTGGCGACCATGCTGGGGGTGAAGCAGGTCTATCCGGGGCGTTACGAGCCAGACAAGCTGGTGCGGCTCTACCGCGACGAGGGGGTGAGTTTCTCCCACTGTGTGCCGACCATCTTGCAGATGATCCTCGACTGCGAGGAGGCCAGACAGACCTCGTTCGAGGGGTGGAAGATGCTGCTGGGGGGCAGTGCGCTGCCGCTCGGACTGGCGACCCAGGCCCATCGACAGGGGATCCTGGTGCACGCCGGTTACGGCATGTCGGAGACCTGCCCGCTGCTGTGCGTGGTGCACCTGACCGAGGCGGAGCTGGCGCTGCCCATGGCCGAGCAACTGCCGCTGCGGATCCGCACCGGCAAGCCCATCGGGCTGGTGGACTTGCGCATCATCGATGAGGAGGGCCGGGCGCTGGCTCACGATGGCCAGACCATGGGGGAGATAGTGGTGCGTGCTCCCTGGCTGGCCCAGGGCTACCTGAAAGAGCCGGACAAGGGGGCTGAGCTCTGGCAGGGGGGCTGGCTGCACACGGGGGACATGGCCTCGATCACCCCGAACGGCACGGTCGAGATCAAGGATCGCATCAAGGATGTGATCAAGACCGGGGGGGAGTGGATAAGCTCCCTCGCGCTGGAGAGCCTCATCAGCGCCCATGCCGCCGTCCATGCGGTGGCCGTGATCGGGGTGCCGGATGCGCAGTGGGGAGAACGGCCCCTGGCCCTGGTGGTCGGCAAGGAGGGGACGAGCCTGGATGCGCAGGCCATCAAGACCCACCTGCAGGGGTTCGTCGACAGCGGCCGCATCAATCGCTGGGCCATTCCACGCCAGATCCGCATCGTACAGGAGATCCCCAAGACCAGTGTCGGCAAGGTGAACAAGAAGCTGATCCGGGAGCGTGAATGCCGTCCGGTGGCTGAGAACTGAGGGCGCCGTCATAGATTCAGAGGAAGGCCTCTCAGCCATCCCCACTGCCTGAGGGGCCGCGTTGGCCTGGCCGCCATGGCTTGACTACGCTCACTGAGTTATCACACAAGAGGCGTGCGCCATGAACAGAACCCAGATTCATCTCGTTGATGAAGAGGTGGATTTTCCGTCCAATGAACAGTTGGTCTCCACCACGGATCTGCAGGGGGTCATTACTTATGCCAATGATCACTTCTGCCGGGTTGCGGGATACAGCAGGGCCGAGATGATAGGTCAGCACCACAACATGGTGCGTCATCCCGACATGCCCAAGGCCGCCTTTGCCGATCTCTGGGGCAAGCTCAAGCAGGGCAAACCCTGGCGCGGCATGGTGAAGAACCGCTGCAAGGATGGTCGCTACTACTGGGTCGACGCCTATGTTACCCCCATCTTCGAGCAGGGGCGGATAAGCGGTTATCAGTCGGTACGCAATCGGGCCGAGCCCGGGATGAAGGCCGTCGCCGCCGCAACCTACGGGAGATTGAGGGCGGTGGAGCGGGGGGATCGCAAGGCGGGCCTGAGCCTGCGCCCGGTGCGCCATGGGCTGGCCATCGCCGGGTTGCTGCTGATGCTGGCGGCGGGTGCCTATCTGACGGGGCCCTTGGGGGCCCTGTTCATGCTGCTGCCCCTTTTGTGGCTTGGCCTCCTCTATCGCCACGCCATCATCACCACCCCCCGCTATCTGCAACAGCTGGCCGAGGAGTACGACAGCCTGACCCGGCTCATCTACTCGGGGGATGAACCTAGCGCCATCGCCGATTTCCACATCAAGCTGCTGCAGGCCAGGATCCGCACCGTGCTCGGGCGGGTGGACGATGCGACCCTCTCCCTGCAGGATCTGGCGGTCCATCTCAAGACGGCCTCCAGCGAGGCGAGCGCCGACATCGCCGAGCAGGACATCCAGACCCAGCAGGTGGCGACCGCCATCACCGAGATGGCGGCGACGGCCCATGAGATAGCCCGCAACATCCAGGAGACCGACAACCAGATTGCCCAGGCCAAGGTGCACTGCCAGCACACCGATCAGCAGTTGGAAGATACCCAGCACAGGGTCACCGAGCTGGCTACCCAGGCCGAACATGCCTTCACGGCGGCGGTGGCGCTGGCGGAGGAGTCGGATCGCATCGGGGTGCTGATGAGCGAGATCCAGGGCATCGCGGATCAGACCAATCTGCTGGCCCTCAATGCCGCCATCGAGGCGGCCCGGGCAGGGGAGCAGGGGCGTGGTTTCGCCGTGGTGGCTGACGAGGTGCGTACCCTCTCTACCCGTACCCACAAGGCGACCGAGCAGATCCAGGGCAGCATAGGGCAGATCCAGCGTACCCTGAATGGCTGGAAGGGGATGATGCAACAGAATCTGGAGCAGACCCAGTCCTGCGTGACCCTGACCCGGCAGGGGTCACAGAGCCTGCATCAGGTGTTGACGGAGATAGAGCGGGTAGTGGATCTGTCGACCCAGATCTCGGCGGCGGCCGAGCAGCAGCAGGCGGTGGTGGAGGACATCAGCCGAAACGTCAACGCCATCTCCCAGCACTCCCACACCAACAGCAACAAGATGCACGACATGGATGCCTCGAGCGACATCCTGCTCACCAAGGCGCGCCAGCTAAAATCCCTGGGGCAGACCTTCGGCTGACGTCCGCCTCGAGCAAACACAAGATGACAACAAGGCCACCCTGGGGTGGCCTTGTTACGTGAGCGCTGTGGGTGGCCCCGCCGTTGATGGCACTGTCAGCTGGATTGCTCCACCAGCGCAATGAAGCCGCCGTTCTTGTCGCAATACATGGCCCTGTCCGCCTGGATGAGCCATTGCTCCGGGCTCCAGCCGCTCTGGTAGTGACTGACCCCGATGCTGATCCCGACCTGCATGGGCTGGCCATTGACCACGAACGGGGCCTCCATGGCCTGCCGGATCACCTCGGTGACCTCCTCTGCCTGATGGGTGTTGTAGCCGGGTAACAGCAGAATGAACTCATCTCCCGCCAGGCGAGCGAAGAAACGGTGATGGCCGATGGCATCGTTGATCCGCTGAGCCAGCTGGCAGAGGAGCGCATCCCCCTGGCTGTGGCCGAAGTTGTCATTGATGCGCTTGAAGTCATCGAGATCACAGAACAGCAGACAGCCGGGGCTGTCGCTCTTTACCTGTGCTTTCAACTGCTCCATCAGGTTCAGGCGATTGGGCAATCCGGTGAGGGGATCGCGCCTGGCCAACAGCAGTATCTCCTGCTCCCGCTGCTTGCGCAGGGCCACCTCCCGGTAGAGTCGCTTGTTGTTGGCGAGCAGATAGAGGGCGAGCAGCAGTATGATGCTGCCAACCCCCAGGCTCAGCAAGAACCAGGGGCGCCAGAAGATCCACTGCTCGGAGGGGGCCTGATAGAGAAAACGGGTCAGTGGCACCGGCTTTGGAACCAGCCCTATTTCGACCAGTTGCTGCATGATGTGAGCGAAGCGATCCGGATTCATATACCCGATCTCCACATAGAGCGGCTGTATCATCTCCTTGCTCATCTGCAGCTCGTACTCCATGTGGGCCTGGCTGCGGTTGACGCCATACTCCTTGCGCAGCAGGTCGATGGCCTCGGCCGGGTGGGCGAGGGCGTAGCGCCACCCCTTGAGGCTCGCGGCCCGAAACCGCGCCACCCGATCCGGGTTGGTGTGCTCCTCGTCCTGAGTGGTGAACAGGATGTCGCTGTAAAAATCGATGCCGTAGTTGCGGGGATTGATGACGGAGACCGAGACGCCGCGCTCTTCCAGGTAGAAAGGCTCGTTGCTCAGGTAGGCGTTGAAGATGTCTATCTTGCCGGCGATCAGATCGTCGATGTTGACCGAGGTCGGCACCGGGATGAGCTGGCGTTCGTGCAGCCCCTGATAATAGAGGGTGGCGAGCAGCTCGGCGTCCTGATGGCCGGGGAACATCATGATCCGTTTGCCACGCATGTCCGCAACGGTGAGAATGCCGCTGTCGCGACGGGCCAGGAAGATGGACGGGGAGTGCTGGTAGACGCTGGCCAGTGCCAGCAGGGGTTCGCCATTGGCGTAGCCGGTCAGCACCTCGGTGTTGCCGACGCCAAAGTCGGCGCGACCGCTGAGTACTTCCTGGACCGGGCTTATGCCCTTGCCGCCGGGTCTTATCTCGACGTCCAGTCCGGCCTCGGCGTAAAAACCCTTGGCCTTGGCCATGTGGTAGCCGACGAACTGGGGTTGATGCAGCCAGCGCAATTGCAAGACGACCCGATCCGGAGGTTCATGGGGACGGTCGCTTGCCTGGACAGGGAAAGCGTAACTGGCGCCAAGCAATAGCAGCCAAAACAGGTATCTCGTCATCCGTGCGATTCTTGTGCTGAGGATCCATGGGGTGGCCAGCAGGCCCGCATTCAACTTGTTAACAAATCACATTCTAAAGGGTTATAGATGTACCGGATACAGTTGCAGCACAAAGATTTCATGGTGATCAACAAGGGTCCAGGCCTTGGCATGCATGACGAGGGCGGTGAGCCCGGGCTCGTCAATCGGGTCAAGATGGATACCGGCCTCGAACTCTATCCTGTCCATCGCCTCGACAAGATGACCTCGGGACTGGTGCTGCTGGCGAGCACCCCGGAGGCTAACCGGGCACTCAGCATGGCCTTTGCCGCCCGGGAGGTGAGCAAGCAGTATCTGGCCCTCTCCGATCGCAAGCCGAAGAAGAAGCAGGGCTGGGTCAAGGGGGACATGGAAAAAGGGCGTGGCGGCAGCTGGATGCTGGCCCGCACCCAGCAGAACCCGGCCATCAGCTGGTTCGATTCGGTGGCGGTGCGGGAGGGGCTGCGGCTCTATCGCATCAAGCCCCGGACCGGCAAGACCCACCAGATCCGGGTCGCCCTCAAGAGCATTGGTGCCCCCATCCTCGGGGACGCGCGCTACGGTGGCACGGCCGCCGATCGCGGCTACCTGCACGCCTGGCGCCTGCAGTTTACCCTGGCAGGGGAGGCTTTCGATCTCGTCTGCCCACCGGATGAGGGGGCGCTGTTCCTCCTGCCCGAATTGCACGCCGCCATCGCAGGATTGAGCGAATGACAAGCTCACGCGGGGCGCCCGGCTCGGGCTGGATCCTGGCCGACTTTGACGACACCCTGGCGCCGGGGGACAGTCACGCCGGCCTGCTGCGCTTCATCCTGCGCCGCCGGCTTTGGCCACTGCTGCTGCTGCCGGTGATCGCACTGGGTGGCCTGGTGTATCTGGTGCCCAGCCTGCGGCGTCAGGGGATCTCGCTTATCTGGTGGGCCATCACCCTGGGGCTCTCGCCACTCGGCTGGCGCCAGCTGGTGCGGGCCTATTGCCACACCCGGCCGGGGTTGTTTCGGGAGGCACGCGCCCTGCTGCTGGCCGAAGGGCACCGTTGCTGGGTGCTTTCCGCCAGCCCCCGCGCCCTGGTCCGGGCACAGCTCCATCGGCAACTGCCAAGGCTGCCCCATCGCATCATCGGTTCGCGAATGCACTATCGTCTCGGCGGCCTGGTGCCACGTTTTTATTGCCACGGCCGGCACAAGATCCTGCCCGGGATCCGCGCCCTCGGCGCCACGCTGGCCTTGAGTGACAGCCTGCATGATCTGCCGCTGCTGGCGCTGGGGGAGGAGGCCTGGCTCATCAATCCCAGCGCCCGCCGGCTGCAACAGGCCAGGGTCAGCCTGCCCCATCTCGAGGTGAAAAACTGGCGGCTGTAAGGCAAAGCTGACAGCCTTGCGGTGCGCCGTGGGGCTGTCCGCAAGGCTCAGGCTGCAATGTCACAATCTATTTACATCTTCTGGCGGTGGCTCTCGCCAAACTATCTGAAACCCGCCTCTTCTCTTCTGCTCCGCCCCTGCTTCTAATGAAACAAGTTGTTAACAATGCCGGTGGCGACTGCCTGTCGTGGCCCCGGTGTGACCCGTTTCGTTATCAATCCATCGCAAGGAGCGCATCATGACGACCTCTTCTTCCCGTTCCCATACCATCAATCCCCTCGGCACCGATGGGTTCGAATTCGTCGAGTACACGGCCCCGGATCTCAAGGGCATTGCCGCCCTCAAGGCGCTGTTCGTCTCCCTGGGGTTTGCGGAGGTGGCCAGACACAAGCACAAGCAGTGCTGGCTCTACCGCCAGGGGGACATCAATTTCGTGGTCAACGCCGAGCCTCACTCCCAGGCGGAGCAGTTTGCCAGCCTGCACGGGCCCAGTGTCTGCGGCATGGCATTTCGGGTGGCGGATGCGGGCCGTGCCCAGCAGTACGCCATCGCCAAGGGGGCCAAACCCTTCGTCGGCAAGATAGGGCCCATGGAGCTCAACATCCCCGCCATCTACGGCATCGGCGAGAGCACCCTCTCCTTTGTCGACCGCTACGGCGAGCAGGGCTCCATCTATGACGTGGATTTTGTCTTCTACCCCGACTGGCAGGCGCGCATGGCCGAGGTGGATGCGGGGCTCTACGAGATCGATCACCTGACCCACAACGTCCATCGCGGCAACATGGACGTCTGGTCCAACTTCTACGAGCGGATCGGCAACTTCCGGGAAATTCGCTACTTCGACATCGAAGGCAAGCTGACCGGGCTGCATTCCCGCGCCATGACGGCCCCCTGCGGCAAGATCCGCATCCCGATCAATGAATCCTCCGACGACAAGTCCCAGATCGAGGAGTACCTGCGCCAGTACAAGGGGGAGGGGATCCAGCACATAGCGCTCGCCTCCAGCGACATCTACCAGACCATCCGCACGCTCAGAGGGCGGGGAACCGGTTTTATGCCGACCCCGGACACCTACTACGAGAAGGTCAACAGTCGGGTGGAGGGGCATCAGGAGGATCTGGAGGCGCTCAAGGCGCTGCGCATCCTCATCGACGGCTCGCCCACCAAGGATGGCATCCTGCTGCAGATCTTTACCGACACCGTCATCGGCCCGGTCTTCTTCGAGATCATCCAGCGCAAGGGCAACGAGGGGTTCGGCGAGGGCAACTTCCAGGCACTGTTCGAATCCATTGAACTGGATCAGATCCGCCGTGGGGTGCTGAGCGGAACCGAGCAGGGCGAGAAGAAGGGGGAGCCGAGCGATGCGTAACGGGATTCGATCTCGTCGGCCGGTATTCATTTCATGGGAGATACACAGCCATGCGTAACTGGATAAGTTTCCCCCACCGGGAGGGGACCCACTCCCGCCAGGCCCACGCCGACCTGCCCGAGCAGGCCATCTATGAGCGTGAACTGGGCCGCTCCGGCTTTTTCGGACCGGCCACCCACATGCACCACAAGCATGCCCCCACCGACTGGAGCAGCTGGGAGGGGCAGCTGCGACCGCGGCTGTTTGATCTCAATGCCCTCGGCGAGGCGGTGAGCTCCCTCTCCCCCTGGGTGATGCCGGATCTCCTCAGCAACCCCCACTGCCGCTACCGGATGTGGCGCCTGAGCGAGTCGATGCCGTTTCTGGTGCGCAACGCCGATGGCGATGAGCTCTTGTTCATTCACGAGGGGGGCGGCGACTTCTTCTGCGACTACGGTCATCTGACCCTGCGGGAGGGGGACTACGTGGTGATCCCCCGCGGCACCATGTGGCGAATCGAGCCGACCGCGCCGCTGTTCATCCTGATGATAGAGGCGACGGAGGACAGCTATCAGCTGCCGGACAAGGGGCTGGTGGGCAACCACGCCATCTTCGATCCGGCGGCCCTTGACGTGCCCGCCATCGATGAGTGTTTCCTGGCCCAGCAGGACGAAAACCCCTGGTCGCTGCAGGTCAAGCGCCACGATCAGGTCTCTGTCATCACCTGGCCCTTCAACCCCCTGGATGCCCAGGGCTGGCATGGGGATCTCTGCGTGGTGCGCCTCAACTGGCGGGACATCCGCCCGCTGATGAGCCACCGCTACCATCTGCCGCCGTCGGCCCACTCCACCTTCGTGGCGAGCCGCTTCGTCATCTGCACCTTCGTGCCGCGCCCCATCGAGAGCGATCCCGGGGCGCTGCGGGTGCCCTTCTACCACAGCAACGACGACTTTGACGAGGTGCTCTTCTACCACGCCGGGGACTTCTTCAGCCGGGACAACATCGAGCGGGGCATGGTCACCTTCCACCCCGCCGGCTTCACTCACGGCCCCCATCCCAAGGCCTTTGCGGCGGGGCAGGCCCATGCCAAAAAGTTCACCGACGAGGTGGCGGTGATGCTCGACACCCGGGATGCCCTGGGGGTCGGCCAGATCTGCGAAGGGATAGAGGATCTCCACTATGTCTCCAGCTGGCAGCGGCCAGACGGCACCATCGGCAAATAAGGAATTCGATATGAAATTGGCAACCTTGAACAATGGCAAGCGCGATGGCGCCTTGGTGGTGGTGAGCCGGGATCTGACCCGGGCGGTGGCCGTGGCCGACATAGCCCTTACCCTGCAAGGGGCGCTTGATGAGTGGGACGAGACAGAGCCCAAGCTGACCGCCGTCTATCAGGCCCTCAACGACGGCGCCTGCCCCGATGCCTTCCCCTTCGATGAGACCGCCTGTCTTTCCCCGCTGCCCCGCGCCTACCAGTGGGCCGACGGCAGCGCCTACGTCAACCACGTGGAGCTAGTGCGCAAGGCGCGTGGCGCCGAGATGCCTTCGAGCTTCTGGCACGATCCCCTGATGTACCAGGGGGGCTCGGACAGCTTCCTCGCCCCCCGCGGCCCCATCGTCATGGGGTCGGAGGAGTGGGGCATCGACTTTGAATCGGAAGTGGCCGTCATCACCGACGACGTGCCCATGGGCACCAGCGCGCAGAAGGCCGAGGAGCACGTCAAGCTGTTGATGCTGGTCAACGATGTGAGCCTGCGCAACCTCATACCCGGGGAGCTCGCCAAGGGCTTTGGCTTCTTCCAGTCCAAACCCTCCAGCAGCTTCTCGCCGGTGGCCATCACCCCGGACGAGCTCGGCAGCGACTGGCAGCAGGGCAAGGTGCATCTGCCCCTGGTGACCCAGCTCAACGGCGCCCTGTTCGGGGAGCCGGATGCGGGGCTCGACATGACCTTCAACTTCTTCGAGCTGCTCGCCCACGCGGCCAAGACCAGACCCCTTGGCGCTGGCTGCATCATCGGCTCGGGCACCGTCTCCAACTACGACAGAAGCCGGGGATCCTCCTGCCTCGCCGAGCGGCGGATGCTGGAAATTATCGAGTCAGGTCAAGCCACTACACCCTTTCTTCGCTTTGGTGATACAGTGTCCATCGCGATGCAGGATCGCAACGGGATGAGTCTGTTTGGCACCATTTTGCAACGGGTCACGCAAGGGGGCGCCAGTCAGACGAGCTAGCAAGGCCTTGGCCGGCCAAGGTCGGCCAGGCGACACGGCAGGTGGCACACACCTGCCACCATAGGGACATAATATGCTGCAGTTGTTTGGATACTGGCGTTCATCGGCCAGCTTTCGCGTACGTCTGGTGCTGCAACTCAAGGGACTTGGTTATGAGCAGCACCCGGTCAATCTGAGACAGGGTGAGCAGAAAGAGAAGGCCTATCGCCGGGTCAATCCCCAGGGGCTGGTGCCTTTTCTCATCGACGGGGATGTGCAGCTGGGTCAGTCGGTGGCCATCATGGAGTACCTCGACGAGACGTATCCGGCCTACCCCCTGATGCCCTCCGCTCCCGAGGAGCGGGCCAGGGTGCGCCAGATAGTCAACATGATCGCCTGCGACACTCACCCCCTCAACAACCTGAGGGTGCTGAACTACCTGGAGCAGGAGCTGGGGCAGGGCAAGACGGCGCGCGATGCCTGGTATCGCCACTGGATTGACGAGACCTTCACCGCCCTGGAGCAGTTGTTGATGACCACCGCCGGCGTCTATTGCGTGGGCAACGAGGTGACCCTGGCGGACTGCATGCTGGTGCCCCAGGTCTATAACGCCCGCCGCTTCAACATGACGCTGGACGACTACCCCACCATCGCGCGCATCGTCGCCAACTGCGAGCAGTTGCAGGCCTTTGTCAAGGCTGCTCCCGCCAATCAGCCGGATGCGCAAGCCTGATTCTTCCCCGTGATAAACATTAAACACCCCGCACCGTCAGGCGACCGTGCGGGGTGTTTGCATCATGGTCAAGGCTTGTCAGCTACGAGCATCCTGGCGCTCAAAGTAGCGGATAAACTTGCCAAACTTGACCTCATCGTAACTTTTCCCCTTCTCCAGCAATCCGGTATTGAAGGACTCCAGCAGCTTGCCTCTGGCGTCCAGCACGTAGAAGTGGGGCACCCCCAGATATTCTGGATAGGCCTTGAGGAAGGGGGCGTTTTTGTTCTCCTTGCTGACGTTCACCTTGACCACCACGAAGGTTCGGTTGAACTGGTGCGCAAGCTCGGGCTCCCGATCCAGGAAGCGGTTCATCTCCTGACACCAGCTGCACCACTCGCCCCCCACCAGCAGCAATACCTGCTTGTCCTCTTGTTGCGCCCTGATGGTGGCAGCGGCGAGATCTTTCGCCGGATCCCGCTGCTCGTCATAGCCCTGACTGTAATCGGGTAAGCCCCTGGCCCAGAGGTGGTCACCCGCGCGGGCGGCACCATTGAACAGCAGGGTGCCCAGCACCAGGGGCAGTAACAGTCGTTTCATCGTCTTTTCCTTGTATTGTCGTTGTTGCTTCCAAGCCGGAATAATGTGACACGAGCGAGCCCCTTCGCCAAGCCGCAAACAGGGAAGGAGAGAAGCAAAAAAGCGGGAATGAAATGGCAGAAAACAACAAAGCCCCTCGAGAGGGGCCTTGTTGTTTGGTCGGGCTCTGTCCGATTGCGGATCAGTAGCTCTGCTGGTGGACGTCCATCACGGCGCGACCGGACGGGTCGGCCATCTCCTTGAACTTGGCATCCCACTCCAGCGCGGTCGGGGTGGAGCAGGCGACCGACTTGCCGTAAGGCACGGTGCGGGCAGCGGACTCCAGCGGGAAGTGCTCGTCGAAGATGGCGCGGTAGAAGTAGGCCTCCTTGGTGAGCGGAGTGTTGACGGGGAAGCGGAATGCCGCCGCCTCGAACATCTGATCCGTCACTTCGGTCTCGACCATGGCTTTCAGGCTGTCAATCCAGGAGTAGCCCACGCCGTCGGAGAACTGCTCCTTCTGACGCCAGGCCACCTCGTGGGGCAGCAGCTCCTCGAACGCTTCCCGCAGGATGTGCTTCTCGATCTTGCCGTTGCCACACATCTTGTCGGCGGGCTGCAGGCGCATCGCCACGTCCATGAACTCCTTGTCGAGGAAGGGCACGCGGCCCTCCACGCCCCAGGCGGCCATGGACTTGTTGGCCCGCAGGCAGTCATACAGATGCAAGGAGGCAAGCTTGCGCACGTTCTCCTCGTGGAACTCCCGGGCGTTGGGGGCCTTGTGGAAGTAGAGGTAGCCGCCAAACAGCTCGTCGGAGCCTTCGCCGGAGAGCACCATCTTGATCCCCATCGCCTTGATGTAGCGCGCCATCAGATACATGGGGGTGGAGGCGCGGATGGTGGTGACGTCATAGGTCTCGAGGTGATAGATGACGTCGCGCAGGGCATCCAGCCCTTCCTGCACGGTGAAGTGGATCTGGTGGTGGATGGTGCCGAGGTGATCGGCCACCTTGCGGGCGGCGGCCAAATCCGGCGAGCCTTCCAGCCCCACGGCGAAGGAGTGCAGCTGGGGCCACCAGGCCTCGCTCTTGCCATCGTCCTCTACCCGACGGGCGGCATAGAGCTTGGTGATGGCGGAGATGACGGAGGAGTCCAGACCGCCGGAGAGCAGTACGCCGTAGGGTACGTCACACATCAGCTGGCGTTTGACCGCCGCTTCCAGAGCGGCTTTCAGCTCGGCCTTGTCACTGACGTTGTGCTCGACCGCCTGATATTCCATCCAGTCGCGTTTGTACCACTGTTTGAGCTCGCCATCCTTGCTCCAGAGGTAGTGTCCCGGCGGGAAGGTCTCGACGCTCTTGCACACCGGCACCAGGGCCTTCATCTCGGAGGCGACGTAGAAGTTGCCATGCTCATCGCGGCCGGTGTAGAGGGGGATGATCCCCATGTGATCGCGACCGATCAGGTAGGCGTCCTGCTCGGCGTCATAGAGGATGAAGGCGAAAATGCCGTTCAGATCGTCCAGGAAGGCGGGGCCCTTCTCCTTGTAGAGGGCGAGCAGCACCTCGCAGTCGGAGTGGGTCTGGAACTGGAAGTCGACCTTGAGGTTCTTCTCCAGTTCCTTGTGGTTGTAGATCTCGCCGTTGACGGCCAATACGTGAGTGCGCTCCGGGTTGTAGAGCGGCTGGGCGCCATTGCCCGGATCAACGATGGCCAGGCGCTCGTGCACCAGGATGGCCTTGTCGGAGCTATAGACGCCGGACCAGTCAGGCCCGCGGTGACGCAGTCGCTTGGACATCTCCAGGGCCGATTTGCGCAAGGCGGCGGAGTCGGTCTTGATGTCCAGAATGCCGAAAATAGAACACATTGGCGGTAATCCTCTTGATTTTTATATGAGCCCCCCACGTTTGGGCTCGAAATTCCATTTACATTCCTCGCCAATCACAATGCCTAGTGCAAAAACCTTTTGCAAGCGGGAAAACCGCACAAAATCATGCCGCAAACGTCAACCTGGCCGGCATGAAAAAGGGCCGCAGACAGGGCCCTAGTTGACGTTGGCGTCAAGTCGCGGCGGGCTCGAAGATCACATAGAGCTTGCGACAGGGGGTGAGGGTCTCCCACTCGCCGACGAAGCCCGCCGGGATGACGAACTGATCCCCCGGTTTGAGGTGCAGCTCGCCCCCCTGGCCGTCGTGGATCCGCGCTTCCCCTTCCAGCAGCTGACAATATTCGTGCTCTGTGTAGTGAATGGCCCAGCGCCCCGGCTCGCAGGCCCAGAAGCCCACGTGAAACTGCTGACTGGGGTCCGAATAGTGGTTCCAGAGGGTCTGGCTCGGGTTGCCGGCCCGGATCCGCTCGGGGGCGGGCATCAGCGGCGTAGGAGAGACGGGGTGCTGGTCCAGCAGGATCCAGTCGTTCAGGCTCTTCATGGTGCGTCCTTGGGGTGGCGAGGGGAGCGTCCTGCTCCCGTTTAGTTTGTTTAACAATGTTGCGCTTACGTTAAACGATGTGTGTCGCCTTGCCAAGGGGGCACCGATGACGGGGATCAGACGATATCGATGTCTACCACGGAGTCGAAGATGTGATTCGGTCTGAACGGCATGCGGTCGATGTCCGCCACCTTGCTCACCCCGGACAGCACCAGCACCGTCTCGAGCCCGGCCTGGAAGCCCGCCAGGATGTCGGTGCGCAGGTTGTCGCCGATGATGATGGTGTCGTCGGAGTGGGCCTCCATCCGGTTGAGCGCCGCGCGAATGATCCAGGCGCTCGGCTTGCCGACGTAGAACGGCTTCTTGCCGGTCATCCGTTCTATGGGGGCGCAGAGGGCGCCGCAGGCCGGGTGCATCATGGGGCCGTGGGTATCGGGGTTGGTGGCGATGAAGCGGGCACCCTGATCCACAAACTTGGCCCCCAGCTGCATCATGGTCCAGTTGTAGTTGCGGGTCTCGCCCACCACCACGAAGTCGGGGTCGATGTCGGTGATGGTGAAGCCGGCCTTGTAGAGCTCGTGGGTCAGGGCCCCTTCGCCGATCACATAGGCCTTCTTGCCATCCTGGCGCTTGAGAAAGTCGGCGGTGCCCATGGCGGAGGTATAGAAGCACTCCTCTGGCACCTCGATCCCGGCGGAGCGGAAGCGGTTTTGCAGATCTTTCTGGGTCTGGGCCGGGTAATTGGTGAGGAACAACAGCTTGCTGCCCTGCTCCAGCAGGCGATGAACGAAACGGTCGGCGCCGGGCACCAGATCGTTGTTGTGCAGGATGACGCCGTCGATATCGCAGATGACGCTTTTCTTCATGGGAACTCCTTGTAGGGGGAGGTGGTTGCCAACCTCGAATGTCTTCAATCACTTATGGCTTTTTTGTGCCGCCATTATAAGGCGCTTTGATGACAAGTCTCCCCCGGCGCGTCAGATGGGTGCACAATGACGGCAGAGGGAGGGCGCCGTTGGCGCCTGTACTTGCCTTAACCATCAGGCGCTGACGATGGAGCCGTCATCATGGAGAACTTTATTGCCGGCTTGCCCAAGCTGGAGTTGCACCTGCATATCGAGGGCACCCTGGAGCCCGAGTTGATGTTTGCCCTTGGCCAGCGCAACGGGGTGACCCTGCCCTGGCCCGACGTGGCGAGCCTGCGAGCCGCCTATGAGTTTGACTGCCTGCAATCCTTTCTCGATCTCTACTACCTGGGGGCCAGCGTGCTGGTCACCGAGCAGGATTTCTTCGACCTCACCTGGGCCTATCTGGAACGCTGCGCCGCTGACAAGGTGGTGCATGTGGAGATCTTCTTCGACCCCCAGACCCACAGTGCCCGCGGCATTCCCTTCGAGACGGTGCTCGGCGGCATAGAGCGGGCATTGCAGCAGGGTGAGCGGCAGCTTGGCATCAGCTGGCGCCTCATCATGAGCTTTTTGCGGCACTTAAGCGAAGAGGCTGCCTTTGCTACCCTGGACGAGGCGCGGCCTCATCTGTCCCGTATCCATGGCATCGGCCTCGACTCTGGCGAGCTCGGCAATCCGCCCGGCAAGTTTGCCCGGGTCTTCGCCCGCTGCCGTGAGCTGGGACTGCCGGTGGTGGCCCATGCGGGGGAGGAGGGACCGGCGGCCTACATCTGGCAGACCATCCAGGAGCTGCAGGTCAGACGCATCGATCACGGGGTGCGCTGCGCCGAGGATCCAGCGCTGGTGCGCTACCTGGCCGATACCCGGTTGCCCCTGACCGTCTGTCCCCTCTCCAACGTACGGCTCAGGGTGTTTGACAAGATGGCGGATCACAACGTGCTGACCCTGCTGGAGCAGGGGCTCTGCGTCACCATCAACTCCGACGATCCCGCCTATTTTGGCGGCTACATGGGGGCCAACTTCCAGGCGCTGGCGAACAGTCTCGGTGCCACGCGGGAGCAGCTCTGCCGTCTCTCCCTCAATGGGGTGGAGGCGAGCTGGCTGAGCCTCGCCGACAAGGTGAAGCTGACCCAGGAGATCAGAGGTTATGGTGCCTGCCACGGGGTGGCTCTCTACTAGCGCCCGGATGTTCAAGAACAACGCGCCCGCCGATAAGGGCGGGCGCGTGTCAGGGTGGCGATACCGGTTGTCGCCTCAGACAAGCAGCGACGCGGCCTCTGCCTGATAGACGGGGTAGTCGGTGAGCCCCTGCTCACCACCGCCAAACAGGGTGGCGGGATCGTGGGGGGCAAAGGGATAGCCGTGGCGCAGCCGGTTCGGCAGATCCGGGTTCGCCACGAAGGGGCGACCGAAGCCAATCAGGTCGGCCCAGCCCGCCTGCAGCGCGGCTCTGGCTCGCTCACCGTCATATTCTCCCGCATAGATGAGGGTGTTGGGGAAGGCATCTCGCAGCCCCTGCTTGAAGCCCTCCGCCATCAGCGGGGCATCGTCCCAGTCCGCCTCGGCGATATGCAGATAGACGATGCCTATTTCCCCCAGCAGCTTCGCGGCAGCCAGGTAGGTCTCCTGCGGGTTCGCATCCACGGTACCGTTGAGGGTGGTGAGTGGCGCAAGACGCACCCCGACCCGATCGGCCCCGATCTCGTTACTGACCGCTTGTGTCACCTCTTTCAGGAAGCGCAGCCGGTTCTCCAGGGAGCCGCCATAGTTGTCGGTGCGGGCGTTGGACTCGGAGTCGAGGAACTGGTTGATGAGGTAGCCGTTGGCGGCGTGCAGCTCTATGCCGTCAAAGCCGGCCTCCATGGCGTTGCGAGCGGCCTGGCGGAACTGGCCCACCACGGCGTCGATGTCGGCCTGGGTCATGGCGCGGGGAGTGACCGTCTCCACAAAGCCGGGGGCGTCGCTGCCGTTGTCGACAAATACCCGCACCCCTTCGGCCTTGATGGCGGAGGAAGAGATGGGCTGGGCGCCGCCGATGTTGTCCGGATGGGTGACCCGGCCCACGTGCCAGAGCTGGGCAAACATGATGCCCCCCCTGGCGTGCACCGCATCGGTCACCAACTTCCAGCCAGCCACCTGCTCGGCGCTATGGATGCCCGGGGTCCACGCATAGCCCTTGCCAAGGGGATCGACCTGGGTACCCTCACCGATGATGAGGCCGGCGCCCGCGCGCTGGGCGTAATAGGTTGCCATCATGGCGTTGGCCACATCACCGGGCTGACTGGCGCGGGAGCGGGTCATGGGCGGCATGACGATGCGGTTGGCGAGGTGCAACTGGCCGAGGCGAAGGGGGCAGAACAGGGGATCGTGGTTCATGGTGAATTCCTCGTGTTGAGATGGAGGAGACTCTAGAGGGGATTGTCATTGTGAAAAAGAGGGGTAATTGCAGAAGAGAATTGCCCTTGGCACAGCAATGGGCCTGAGGCCATGAAAAAGAGGGCCAGTTGGCCCTCTTTTGATGTTGCGGCAGATCAGGCGGCGCTGGCGCCTATCGGGGTGACCCGCACCCGCTCTATCCGGCGCTCGCTCACCGCCAGCACCTCGAAGCAGAGCTGGCCGAGGCGCAGTTGCTGGCCGCTGGTGGGCAGGCTGCCGAAGTGGGAGAGCAGCATGCCCGCGAGGGTCACGTACTCATCGCTCTCGCTCACCAGGCCGTCATGACCCAGGGTCTGCTCTATCTGGTGGATGTTGGTGCTGCCGTTGATGAGCCAGCTCTCCCCCTCCTGGACGATGTCCGGGGTCTCATCCTCGTCCGGCAACTCGCCGACGATGGCCTCCAGCAGATCGTGGTTGGTGACCAGCCCCTGGATGATGCCGAACTCGTCCGCCACCAGAATGAGGCTGCCCCTGGCCTGGCGCAGCTCTGCCAGCAGCCGGATCACGTTGATGGTCTGGGGTACTATGATGGGGTCGTTCTGCCTGGCGAGCTCAGCCAGGGACTGCCCCTCGTTGAGGGAAAACAGCAGATCCCGCGCCTTCACCACCCCGATGATCTCATCCAGCTCCCCGTCGCAGACCGGGAACAGGCTGTGGGGTGCCCGCTGCAGCAGGGCCCGGATCTCGTCCGGGGAGTCATTGACGTCGATCCACTCCATCTCGGCGCGAGGGGTCATGATGGTGCGGATGGAGCGCTCGGCGAGCGACAGCACACCGGTCACCATGTAACGCTCCTCCTCTCCGAAGCTGATGGGGCGGGGTGCCTCCAGCTCCTCTTCCTCATCCTGCTGCGGGTGCTGGTTGGCCCGACTGCCCCCCATCAGTTTGAAGATGGCGGCCGTGGTGCGCTCGCGCAGGGGTTGCCTGGATTCGTGGCGCTGGGCACTGCGCTGGGCTAGCTGGTTGAAGAACTCGATCAGCACAGAGAAGCCGATGGCCGCATAGAGATAACCCTTGGGGATGTGGAAGCCGAAGCCCTCCGCCACCAGGCTGAAGCCTATCATCAGCAGGAAGCTCAGGCAGAGCACCACCACGGTGGGGTGGGCGTTGACGAAGCGGGTCAGGGGCTTGGAGGCGATCACCATCACCACCATGGCGATGGTCACGGCCGCCATCATGACGCCCAGGTGTTCCACCATGCCGACGGCGGTGATGATGGAATCCAGGGAGAAGACTGCATCCAGCACCAGGATCTGGGCGATCACCACGCCGAATCCGGCATAGACACCGGCCGGGCCCTGCTCCTCCGGCTTGGCCTCCAGCCGCTCATGCAGCTCCGAGGTGGCCTTGAACAGCAGGAAGAGGCCGCCCCCCATCAAGATGAGATCACGACCCGAGAAGGGGTGATCCCAGATGTGCAGTATGGGGGTGGTCAGAGTGACCAGCCAGGACATCACGCTCAGCAGGGCGAGGCGCATGATCAGGGCCAGGGAGAGGCCGATGAGCCGTGCCTTGTCCCGCTGGGCGGGGGGCAGCTTCTTCACCAGGATGGCGATGAAGACCAGGTTGTCGATCCCGAGCACTATCTCGAGGATGATCAGGGTGAACAGACCGACCCAGATAGACGGGTCCAGCAAGAATTCCATTAGGATGACCTCAATAAAAACAGACGCAGTGGATGTCGCTCACGGCAAGGGCCGTGGCAGGCGAAGGCTCGAGTGTTTTCAGAGGCGCTGATTGAGCAGGTACAGATAGGCTTTGATGGGGAAAGACGAAGGGCTACTTCGGGGGTTGTCCATGATGAGCAATAAAACCTCGGGTCAAAAGTGAGCCCTGATGATAACGGGAATCCCGTGTTTGGCAAGAGGGCACCCAAGGAAGAGCAAAGGGGAGATGCATGCCGCCAACGGTGGGGACAGGGACGGGCGGAGCTTGCCGGGCAACCTCCGCCTTGTGCTGGCTTACAGCCAGCGCTTCTCGCGGGTGAAGCAGACCGAGAGCCAGGCATCCCCCAGGGTATCGCCGAGGCGGGACCAGAGCTCCTGGCGCAGGGCATCCTGGCGCTCGACGGGCCATTCCTGTCCCGGGGCCACCAGTATGTTCAATTCCAGATCGAAGCGGCGGCCGCTTTTCGCCAGATGGCTGTAGCACTCGATGCCATGGCGTAGGCGCAGGGCCTCGATTTCGCTGGCCACCAGCTGGGAAACATCCCCCTTGGGAGCGATTTTCAACACCTCCCGCAGGTTGCGGCCGAGCACCTTGATGGGGATCAGGGTGGCGCACAGGGCGAGCAGGGTGACCAGCACGGGGTCTATGTAGCGGTTGTAGCGGCCGTAGCCGAGGGCGTCGAGGCCGATGGCGACCACGAAGCCGATGAGCAGGGTGGCGCTGAGCAGGGTGTCGACCAGCCACTCCTTGGCGTCGACCCGCACCAGTTCGGAGTTGAGCCGCTCGGCAACGCCCGCCTCGATCCGGTAGATGATGGCGCAGAAGAAGGTACAGACGGCGGCGTAGATGAGAGCGTGGCCGAGGTCTATCTCCCGTCCCCCTTCGAGCAGGGAGGTGATGCCGCTATAGAGGGCGCCGAGGCAGAGCAGCAGGATGACGGTGCCGTTGATGACGTTGGTGATGGGCTCGAAGTGGGCATAGCCGTACTGGAAGCGTGCGTCGGAGGGGCGAGTCACCAGGTAGGCGGTGATGAGTCCGAGTCCCGTCATGCCCATGCTGAACAGGGTGAAGATGCCATCGAGCATGATGGCGTTGGAACCGACGAACAGGCCGTAGCCGATCCCGAAGATGGCGAAGCTGATGCAGCCGAACAGCGACAGGGTCAGCGCCTGTTTCTCGGTGCGAACCAGCGTACTGATAACATGGCTGTGATGAGCCATAAGAGTCCTCTTTTCAAATGGTGAAGATTGCACGCGCAAGCGGTTTTCTAGCTGATATACTGCCCGCTCACATGTGAGCGGACTGGTTCGGGGGCCCGCGAAGAGGCTGGCCCGAACGGTCGTTGTCGCCGGAGTTCCGGCATCAAGCAAAGGATGGGAACAAGGATTCATGATCCCGAGACTCGATTACCAGGACAGTTTGTCACCTACAACCCTGCAGTTTCTTGAGTTGCTGGCGCGCTCAGCATTTCGTGGTGATATCGAAAAGTCTTATGCAAGCCGGTTGGCGATGGCGACGGATAACAGCGTCTATCAGGTCGTACCTCAGGCGGTGCTCTATCCGCGTAGCGCGGATGACATAGCGGTGATGCTCAAGCTGGCCCAGGGGCCCGAGTACGCGGCCTTGAGTTTCTTCCCTCGCGGCGGCGGTACCGGCACCAATGGTCAATCCTTGGGCGGCGGCATTATCGTCGATCTCTCGCGCCATATGAACCAGATCCTGGAAATTAATCTGGAGCAGGGCTGGGTGCGGGCCCAGGCCGGGGTGGTGAAGGATCAGCTCAACGCCTACCTCAAACCCCACGGCTACTTCTTCTCGCCGGATCTCTCCACCTCCAACCGCGCCACCTTGGGCGGCATGGTCAACACCGACGCCTCGGGTCAGGGGTCGCTGGTGTACGGCAAGACCTCGGATCATGTGCTGGGGCTCAAAGCGGTGCTGGAGAACGGTGACATCATGGTGACCGAGCCGGTGAACGGCCAGCGCCTGGCAGACAAGCTGGCGCTGGAGAGCCGTGAGGGGGAGATCTATCGCACCCTCTATCGCATCGGCCGCGAGCGCCGCGCCGACATCGAGGCGACCTTCCCCAAGCTCAACCGCTTTCTGACCGGATACGATCTCAAGCACCTCTATGTCCCCGAGACCGACACCCTGGATGTGAGCCGGGTGCTGTGCGGATCTGAAGGATCCCTGGGTTTCATCACCGAGGCGCGCCTCAACATCACCCCTATCCCGCGCTACCGTACCCTGGTCAACGTCAAGTACGACAGCTTCCCGTCGGCGCTCAGAAACGCCCCCTTTATGGTGGAGGCTCACGCCCTGTCGGTGGAGACGGTGGATTCCCGGGTGCTGGGGCTGGCTCGCGCCGACATCATCTGGCATTCGGTCAAAGAGTTCATTCAGGACGTGCCCGGCAAGGATCTGCAGGGGCTCAACATCGTCGAATTCGCCGACACCGACGAGGCTGAACACCAGGCCAAGGTGGCCGAGCTGTGCCGCCGCATCGACGCCCTGCTGGCCAAGGAGGAGGCGGGGATCATCGGCTATCAGGTGTGCAGTCACTTGCCGAGCATCGAGACCATCTACGGTATGCGCAAGAAGTCGGTGGGGCTGCTCGGCAATGCCGAGGGGCGAAAGAAGCCGGTAGCCTTCACCGAAGACACCGCCGTGCCACCGGAGTCCCTGGCCGATTTCATCATGGAGTTTCGCGCCCTGCTCGATGGCCACGGCCTCGACTACGGCATGTTCGGCCACGTCGATGCGGGTGTGCTGCACGTGCGCCCGGCGCTGGATTTGTGCGACCCCGAGCAGGAGGTGCTGCTGCGCCGCATCTCGGATCAGGTGGTGGCCCTCACCGCCAAATATGGCGGCCTTATGTGGGGGGAGCATGGCAAGGGTTTCCGCTCCGAATACAGCCCCGCCTTCTTCGGCGAGCTGTGGGAGGAGCTGCAGCGGGTCAAGGGGGCGTTCGACCCGGTCAACCGCATCAACCCGGGCAAGATCTGCATCCCTTATGGCAGCGGTGCCGAACTGGTGTCGGTGGACGGGCCCAAGCGCGGCAAGTTTGACCGCCAGATCCCGATTGCGGTGCGCGAAAGCTACACCCGCGCCATGGATTGCAACGGCAACGGCCTCTGTTTCACCTTCGAGACCGACTCCCCCATGTGTCCCTCGGTCAAGATAAGCCGCGACCGCCGCCACTCCCCCAAGGGGCGGGCCGGGCTGATGCGCGAATGGCTGCGTCAGTTGTCGGAGCAGGGCTTCGATCCCCTGGCCGAAGAAGTGGCGCTGCAAAGCGGTGGTCTGCGCTTCAAGCAGATTGTCGACAAGTTCCGCAATACCCTGGCCCGCGCCCGCGGCCAGTACGACTTCTCTCACGAGGTGATGGAGGCGATGGAGGGGTGTCTGGCGTGCAAGGCGTGCACCAGCCAGTGCCCCATCAAGGTGGACGTGCCCACCTTCCGCGCCCGCTTCATGCAGCTCTACCACAGCCGCTATCTGCGCGGCCCCAAGGATTACTTCGTCGGCACCGTCGAAGCTTACGCGCCGCTGCTCGCCAGGGCGCCCAAGCTGGTCAACTTCTTCCTGGAAAAAGAGTGGGCCCAGAAGGCGACCGAGAAGAGCATCGGCATGGTGGATGTGCCGCTCTTGAGTATTCCCACCCTGGCCGAGGAGCTGCGTGATCACAAGGCCCGCTACTTCGACCTGCCGGGGCTGGAGGCCATGAGCCCCGAGCAGCGCAAGAAGGTCGTGCTCATCGTGCAGGATCCCTTCACCAGCTATTACGACGCCCCCGTGGTGTGGGATTTGGTGAAGCTCGCCAGCAAGCTGGGCTATCAGCCCTACCTGCTGCCCTTCAAGCCCAACGGCAAGCCCCAGCACGTGAAGGGCTTCCTGCGCGCCTTCGCCCGCACCGCAGCCAGCAGTGCCCAGTTCCTCAACAAGATGGCGGCGCTGGGCATCCCCATGGTGGGAGTCGATCCCTCCCTGGTACTCTGTTATCGCGATGAATATGTGAAGGCGCTGGGCCCTGCCCGCGGCGACTTCCAGGTGCTGCTGCCCCAGGAGTGGCTGCTCTCTCTTCCTGCCCCGCAAGTCAGTGCCGCAGCGAAAGAGCCGGGAGAAGCCGAGCCCTGGTATCTGTTTGCCCACTGCACCGAGAAGACTGCCAAGCCCTCGACTCACGGTGACTGGGGTACCCTGTTTGGCCGCTTCGGCGCCACGTTGCAGCCGGTGTCGGTCGGCTGCTGCGGCATGGCCGGCACCTATGGTCACGACGCCAAGCAGGTGGACAACTCCAAGGGGATCTACTCCTTGAGCTGGGCCGAGCCGCTCGCTCGCCTGCCCAAGGATCGCTGTCTGGCCACGGGTTATTCGTGCCGTAGCCAGGTCAAGCGGATGGAGGGGGAGAAACTCAAGCATCCGCTGCAGGCGCTGCTGGAACTGCTCTGATGCTGCGCTTCCCCAAGCGGTTTCGGGTGCCGCAAGCCTATCGGCACCCGAGCTTTCTGCTGCTGCCTGCCAGCCCGACTCAGGCGGTGGTGGAGTTCGTCGCCATGCTGCGCGAGCGGGAGCAGCTTCATCAGCTGTTTCGCCCGGATGACGTCTGGCCCTCGGCTCAGTTCAGCCTGAGCCAGCACGAGGCCGATCTGGAGTGGCAGCGCTCGGAGTTTCTCGCCAAGCGCTCCTTCGCCTATGGCCTCTGGAGCCCGGAGCGGGAGCCCGAGTTCTGGGGCGGGGTCTATCTCTACCCCTCGGTGTTGCCGGAGGTGGAGGTGGAGCTCTTCTTCTGGAAGGTGGCCGAGGCCCCCCTTGATGACGTCGTGCTGGAGGCCGAACTCCGTGCCTGGCTGGGCAAGGTGTGGCACTGGCATCACCCGCGCCTGCCGGGGCGCGAGCTTCCCTGGGCCGAGTGGCCCGGGGTGACCTACCCCTGGTGACGCAAGGTACTTGTCAAGATGCCCCGGATCGGGGCATCTTTTTTCGCCGGCACTGATCGTGTCCAACTCATTGATCACATAAGGAGTCTGCTCGCCATGAGTCAAGAAAGCGCCCCCATCTGGCGCAAACCCATGAGCCTCGAAGGGCTCAATGCCAGCTCCCGCAACACCCTGATGGCCCACCTTGGCATCCTCTATACCGCCTTTGGCCCTGACTGGCTCGAGGCCAGCATGCCGGTGGATCACCGTACCCATCAGCCCCTTGGCATGCTGCACGGTGGTGCCTCCGTGGTGTTGGCGGAGACGTTGGGGTCGCTGGCCGCCAACATGGCGGTAGGGGAGGAGAGCTACTGCGTGGGACTGGAGGTGAACGCCAACCACCTGCGTGCCAAACGGGAAGGGGTGGTGACAGGGCGTTGCTCGCCACTGCATCTGGGGGCGACGACCCAGGTGTGGCAGATTGACATTCGGGATGAACGTGGGCGTTTATTGTGCACCAGTCGATTGACCATGGCGGTGCTCAAACACAAGCGGGACAAGGACTCCAGCGGGGCGTGACAAGCAATAACGCACCAGTAGTGCAAAATAAGCAAGCCATAGTCGCAAGATCCCTCTATAATTGCCAACGTCTTGAGACGCTTATCACATTTTTCAAGACAGCAGAACAAAGTGGCGCTATAATCGCCGCCTTTTTGCTATTCCGCGGTGCTTAGCCGCCTGCCTTACTCTGGAAGAATCTATGTCTGATACCCATACCGAACAAATGCCCCTTTTTAGTGAGCTTGGACTGGCCGCGCCTGTATTGAAAGCGCTGCAAGACGTGGGCTATGAGCGCCCGTCACCGATCCAGGCCGCAGCAATTCCCCACCTGATGGCGGGACACGATCTGCTGGGGCAGGCGCAAACCGGTACGGGGAAGACCGCTGCTTTTGCCTTGCCTCTGTTGTCTCGTCTGGAAGCTGGTAACCGTAACACCCAGATTTTGGTGCTGGCACCGACCCGTGAGCTGGCGCTGCAAGTTGCCGAGGCGTGCCAACGTTACGCCAAGCACATGCCTGACTTCCATGTCCTGCCCATCTACGGTGGCTCCTCTTACGAAACCCAGACCCGCGCCCTGCGCCGTGGAGCCCAGGTGGTCGTCGGTACCCCTGGCCGCGTGATGGATCTGATCCGTCGCAAGAACCTGGACCTCTCCGGCCTGAAAGCCCTGGTACTGGACGAAGCCGATGAAATGCTGCGTATGGGCTTCATCGACGACGTGGACTGGATCATGGAACAGTGCCCGGCCACCCGTCAGGTTGCCCTGTTCTCTGCCACCATGCCGGACCAGATCCGCCGTGTTGCCCAGAAGCACCTGAAGCAGCCCAAAGAGATCAAGATCATCACCAAGACGTCCACCGCACCGACCATCCGCCAGCGCTACTGGCAGGTAACCGGTCTGCACAAGCTGGACGCCATGACCCGTCTGCTGGAAGTCGAGCCGTACGAAGCCGTACTGGTCTTCGTGCGCACCAAGAACGCCGCCGAAGAGCTGGCGGGCAAGCTGGCCGCCCGTGGTCACGCCTGTGAAGCCTTGCACGGTGACATCCCGCAGAAGCTGCGTGAGCGTACCGTCGACAAGCTGCGTCAAGGCCAGCTGGACATCCTGATCGCCACCGACGTCGTCGCCCGTGGTCTGGACGTCGAGCGCATCACTCACGTGGTGAACTACGACATTCCTTACGATACCGAATCCTACGTTCACCGTATCGGCCGTACCGGTCGTGCCGGTCGCAAGGGCGAGGCCATCCTGTTCGTGGCTCCCCGCGAGCGCCGCATGCTGCGCGCCATCGAGCACGCCACTCGTCAGGCCATCGAGCCGATGAAGATGCCGAGCACCGAGGACATCAACCAGCACCGCATGACCAAGTTCAAGGAGCGCATCCGGGAAACCATGATGGGCGAAGAGCTTGAGATCTACGTAAACCTGGTGAACGAGCTGATCGAAGAAGATTCTGCCGATCCGCTGGAGCTGGCTGCCGCCCTGGCCAAGCTGGTGCAGGGTGACCAACCGCTGCTGCTGGATGACTCCGTCACTGAACCGGCAAGCGACCGTGCTGGCCGTGAGTTCGAGCGCCGTGACTTCGGTGATCGTGCTCCCCGTGATTTCGGTGACCGTGGCGATCGTCCTGCCCGTCGCATGCCGTCCCTCGAGCCGCGTCCGCTGAAAGACAACCCTGACGTGGAGATGGAGCGTTACCGCGTAGACGTGGGTGCCCATCACGGCGTCAAGCCGGGCCAGATCGTCGGCGCCATCGCCAACGAAGCGAACATCGAGAGCCGTTTCATCGGCAACATCGACATCGCCGATGACTTTTCCACCGTCGACCTGCCCAAGGGCATGACCGCCGACGTGCTGGAAGTGATCAAGAAGGCCCGTGTCTGTCAGCGTCCGCTGATGATCACTCGCTACACCGAGGTGCCGGCCGGCAGCAACACTGCCCCCCGTCCGCCCCGCAGCGATCGTCCCTTCAACAAGGATCGCCGCCCCAGCGGTGACCGTCCGTTCAACAAGAGCGGGGAGCGCCGTGAAGGTGGCTTCAACAAGGATCGCAAGTTCGGTGGCAACAAGCGCCGCGACAGCTAAACCCTGACTGCACTGATGAGAAGGCCGCTCCATGGAGTGGCCCTTTTTGTGTCTGTTTTTCAGATGCGTAGCGAAGATTGTCACCTTTTTCCGGCCGTGGTGGGCATCCGGTTTGATGAGGAGCCAGTGAAAGAAAAATGGTGCAATCCATTTGCCTGGGGGTGGCGCCTGGTGTCATTCTTTGGGAAGCGATTGGATACTTTTGGAAGACGCACAATCGTTGCTGGTTGCAAACGACTGCGACTTTGGTCTGAAGGTGCATTCTGTTGTTTGCATATGAGTCAGCAGAGTGAGATGAATAAATAAACCGTATGACAGGGAGGTGCGTGATGGGCAAGTGGCTTGGCAAGGTGTTGCTGATATCTGGATGGCTCGTGTCGGGTATGGTGTTGGCGGAGGAGCCCTTCTTCAGAATTGCGGGGGCGGGGTGCTGCAATGGCAAGGGGGAGGTGGTGCTGACCCGTGCCGAGTTTGAGGCCTTGCCGCAGACGGAAGTTAAGACGGGGACGCCCTGGACCGAGGGGGAGCACCTCTATCGCGGGGTGTTGCTGCGGGACCTGGTCAGGATCTACGGTCTCAAGAGCCAGGAGGTCAAGGCCCTCGCGGTCAATGAATACTGGGCCGCACTGCCGCTGGAAGACGGGGAGAAGTACCCGGTGCTGGTGGCCGAGAAGCAGGATGGCAAGGCTCTGACCCTGCGCAACAAGGGGCCGCTCTGGGTCATTTATCCCCTCACCGACCATCCCGAACTCAACAAGGAGATCTATCACAGCCGGATGGTGTGGCAGCTGACGGCGCTGGAGAGCAAATAAGATGCTGAGCAGCAAGTTCTTGAGCCTGATCCTGATGGTGACCACCTTTTTGGGGGTGACCCTCTGGTCGGTCTGGAACTATGACCGCGCGTTCAATGAGGTGACGCGCTACACCCAGCTCTCCGCCTGGGCACTGGCCCAGCTCGAGCTGGAGATCCACGACTTCGAGAAGGGCTTGCAGCTCTATCGTGCCGGTGCCGTCAGCCGGGAGGAGATGAACAAACGCTTTGACATTGCCTGGAACCGGCTCGATGTCTTCCTGCACGGGAAGGAGGCAAAGTCGGTCAGGGCCCGATTCGGTGCGGACAAGGCGGTCGGCAAGATCCTCGCTCTCTTCGAACGCTATGAGCAGGATGTGGTGCAAGGGGAGCCGGATTCCCCCGCACTCAAGATGTTCACGGCCGCACTCGATGACGAGATGCGCGGGGTGCGGGACGTGATGGTGAAAAACTTTACCGGGCCTTCTGCCATCGCCCAGCGTGAGCTGCTCAACGAGTCGAGAACCCAGAACTTCTTCATCCTGGGGTTTCTGATGCTGGCGACTATGGTGATGTTGATGGTGCTGTTTCGCGAAGTGCGTCGCCAGTATTTTCTGGCGTGGAACGACCCTCTCACCCGTCTCCCTAACCGGGCGGCGCTCATCAAGCACCTCCAGCAGTGGACCAGCCACCCCGGGCGGCGCAGCAGCATCACCGTCTGCCTCATGGATCTGGGGCATTTCAGGGAGGTCAATAACAGTCTGGGTTACGAAGTGGGGGACGCCTTGCTCAAACGGCTTGCGGCGCGGATCAAGGCCGCCTCTGGCCAGGGGATCTTCGTTGCCCGAACCGGCAGTGACGAGTTCACCCTCATCATCACCGGCACCATGCCCACCTATCTGCGCTTCCCGTTTCTGGAGCAACTGCGCAGCGAGCTGGCGGATCTGGTGTTTGCCGCCGATCCGGCGCACCGGGTGCGGGTCTTCATGGGCACCAGCCAGTACGTGAAACCGGATCATTCACCGGAAGAGATGCTGTTGTTTGCCGATATCGCCCTCGACAGCGCCAAGCGCAAACGGCTGAATGACAATGTGCTCTTCTCCAGCAGCATGTATCAGCACTATCAGCGCAAACGCCGGCTGTCGACCGAGCTGCGGGAGCTTATCCACTGCCCGCAATGCCCGCAACTGGCCCTTTACTATCAGCCCATCGTGCGCGGCCAGAGTGTAGTGAGGCTGGGGGCCGAGGCGCTGATCCGCTGGCATCATCCGGAATATGGCTTTATTGCCCCCCTCGACATCATCTCGCTGGCAGAAGAGAACGGGTTGGGCGAGGCGCTCGGGGGCTGGATCATCCGGCGCATGCAGCTCGATCTGTCCGGCTTCCCGGAGGAGGTGCTAGCACCGCTCGAGATCTCCATCAACCTTTCCAACTCCATGTTCAACATGGGGTTGGCCAGGGAGATTGAAGAGAAGATGGAAGATGGGCCGTTGGGGCTGCACCAGTTGATAGTGGAGCTGACCGAAACCATCGCCCTCGATGACATCGCCCTCAGCAAGCAGATCATTCACTCCCTGCGCCAGATAGGGGTGCGGGTGGCCCTCGATGACTTCGGGACCGGCTGGTCCTCGCTCTCTTACCTGCGTGAACTCTCTTTCGACAAGCTCAAGATCGACCGCTCCTTCATCACCGCCATCGACAAGGATCCCCGTCAGGCGCTGTTCGTCGAGACCATCACCACCCTCTCTCATCAGTTGGGGGTGCGTGTCGTGGCAGAAGGGGTGGAAAACAGCGATGAGCTCAAGGCGGTGCTCACCATAGGGGTGGATGAGATCCAGGGTTATTTCTACTCGCGTCCCTTGCCGCTGCCGGAGTTCATGCAGTTCTGTCACCGCTATTTCGCCCACAGCGCCGCTATTCAGGAAGTGGCACTGGGGTAGCCTTGGGGCAATCGAGCCCCTGTAGCCTTGTCTTCGAGTCCCTCTGTTCGATTGTTCCTGGTTGATATTTCATCCCGACACCTTTCTTCCATGGCAGGACCGCCCTTGACGCGGTTTTCTTGTGCCTCCTGCCAGAACGAGGGTGCGAGAGGGCAGGCCCGGTGCTACCTTGTGCCACGAACAGTGCCACGAACAGTGCCACAGGGCAGAGGAGCCATAAATGGATCGCTTGGGGGTGATGGAGGTGTTCGTGCTGGCGGTGGAGACCGGCTCGTTTTCGGCGGTGGCCCGCCGACTGGGGATGGGGCAACCCACGGTTTCCAGATTGATTGCCCAGCTTGAGGCGCACCTTGGCAGCCGCCTGTTGCTGCGTTCGACCCGGGGGCTGGCGCCCACGGAGGCCGGAGAGGCCTACTATCTGCGGGCGAGAGAGATCCTGGCCCAGGTCAACGAGGCCGATGCCATGGTGCAGCAATGCCGGGCCGGGCTGAGCGGGCGTCTGCGGGTGAGCGCTCCCGTCACCTTCGCCCGCCTGCATATCATTCCCCATCTTGCCGGTTTTCTGGCGGCTCACCCGGGACTGGATCTGGAGATCCTGCTGGATGACGGCAATGTGGATCTCATTTCGGCGGGCATCGAGGTGGCTCTGCGGATCGGCAAACAGGCTGACTCGTCGCTGGTCGCCCGCTGCCTCGCCCGAAGCGACGTGCGGGTGCTGGCGACGCCGGCCTATCTGGCCGCCAAAGGAGAGCCTGAGACCCCTCAGGCTCTGCAACAGCATGATCTGGTGCTTTACAGTCCACGGCCCGGAGTGGGGCAGCAGTGGCGATTTCGCCGCGGCGTCGAAGAGAAAGTGGTTTCCGGAGAAGGCAGGCTGACGGTCTCGGCGGCCGAAGGCATGCGCGCAGCCGTGCTGGCAGGCCTGGGGCTCGGTATCGCCTCGGAGTGGATGTTTGCTCCCGAGCTTGCCCGCGGCGAGGTGGTGGCGGTGCTGCCCGAGTGGCAACTGCCCATGCAGGAGCTCTGGACCCTGCTCCCGGCAGGTCGCCAGCCTGGTGCCAAGGCGAGCGCCTTTCTGGCATTCGTGACCGGCCTGCCCGGCGTGGGGCATACGCCAGCGGAATAACTGTTATGGTCCCCACCGCTCTACTGGTGGCGACGCTCCCCGGGTAGGCTGTGCGCATGGGGCCCGTATCCTGGCGGGAGCCCTTCTAACACGAGGAGAAGATCATGAGTACATCGCCTTCTGCCGGAGGGGCCGCAACCCCCGGCCCCTCCCTGCTCTTCGCCATGGCCCTGTCATGCGGCCTGGCAGTTGCCAACATCTACTACAACCAGCCCATGCTGGCGGTGATGGCGCAGGACTTTCCCGGGCACTCGGGCATGCCATTGATCGCCATGCTGACCCAGCTTGGCTATGCCATGGGTCTGCTTTTGCTGGTGCCGCTTGGCGATGTGGTCGAGCGCCGCGGGCTCATTCCGGGGCAGTTTGCACTGATCGCGCTGGCTTCCCTGCTGGCGGCAACCCTGGCAGATCCTGCCCGCCGTGGTGCCGTGGTCGGTAGCGTGATGAGCGGCCTGCTAGCCGGGATACTGCTCAGCCGCACCGTCGCCGGTCTGGTCACCGCCTATGGCAGTTGGCGCGCCATGTTCTGGCTGGCCATTCCCCTGGCCCTGTCGGGGGCCCTGCTGATGGCCAGGATGATACCGTCCGGATTGCCGCGCTCTCCCCTCGGTTATGGCCGTCTGCTTCACTCTCTGGTCGGTCTGTGGCGCGAAGAGCCCGCCTTGCGCCGCGCCACCCTGATCCAGGCCTTGCTGTTTGCCTCCTTCAGTGCCTTCTGGACTGTGCTGGCCTTCTACCTCGCCGATCCCGCCTACGGGCTCGGGGCTGAGGTCGCCGGTCTGTTCGGGGTGATCGGCGTGGCGGGCGTGGTGGCTGCCCCGCTGGCGGGACGGATGGCCGACAGGCGGGGGGCGAGATCCGTGGTGCTGGTGGGTGCCCTGCTGGTGGTGTTGGCCTGGATCCTGTTCGAGACATGGCTCTCTCTGGTCGGGCTGGCGCTCGGGGTCATTTTGCTGGATCTGGGGGTACAGAGTGCGCTCGTCGCCCATCAGCAGCTCATCTATGGCCTGAGGGCCGAGGCGAGGGGACGGATCAATACCCTCTTCATGACCGGCATGTTCCTGGGGGGAACGCTCGGCTCGAGCCTGGCTATGCTGGCCTGGCAGCAGGGGGGCTGGGTCGGTGTGGGCTGGGTAGGCCTCGCGCTGGCGCTATCGGCCTGTTTGGCCGCCCTCGCCGGGAAGCGGAGTCTGCAACCCGCTTCCTGAGACGAGAGCCAGAGACAATAAAGGCGACCCTGGGGTCGCCTTTCGTCTGCCTGCGTGGCGCCCTGTCAGAGCACCATGGCGGCTATCCAGCCGAAGATAATGAGCGGGATGTTGTAGTGGATGAAGGTGGGCACCACGCTGTCCCAGATGTGGTCGTGCTGACCGTCGGCGTTGAGGCCAGAGGTGGGGCCCAGGGTTGAGTCGGAGGCGGGGGAGCCCGCATCCCCCAGCGCACCCGCGGTACCGACCAGGGCGATGGTCGCCATGGGGGAGAAGCCGAGGTGGATGCACAGGGGCACATAGATGGTGGCGATGATGGGCACGGTGGAGAAGGAGGAGCCTATCCCCATGGTGATGAGCAGACCCACCAGCAGCATCAGGAAGGCTGCCAGCCCCTTGTGGCCCGCCATCATGCCGGAGACGGATTGCACCAGGCTCTCCACCCCGTGGGTCTCCTTCATCACGGCGGCGAAGCCGGCGGCGGAGATCATGATGAAGCCGATGAGGGACATCATGCGCACGCCCTGGGTGAAGGCATCCTGGCTCTCGCGGAATTTGATGACGCCGCCACAGGTGAAGATGATGAAACCGGCGAGGGCCCCCAGCACTATGCTGTTGGTCATCAACTGCAACCCCAGCGCCACGGCGATGGCCAGCAGGGCGACCCAGATGTGGTTGAAGTTCAGCTCGACGGTTTCCGGCTCGGCGGCCAGGATCTTCTCCAGATCATACTGGCGCGGCTTGCGATAGCTGAAGAAGACCGCCACCAGCAGCCCGATGAACATGCCGAGCACCGGTATGGCCATCGCCAGCGGCAGCTGGCTGAACTCGACCGCCACCCCGTTGTCGATCAGGTTCTTGGCCAGGATGTTGTTGAGGAAGATGCCACCAAAGCCTACCGGCAGCAGCATGTAGGTCGCAGTCAGGCCGAAGGTGATGACGCAGGCCACCTGGCGGCGATCGATCTGCATCTGGGCCATGACGTGCAACAGCGGCGGGATCAGGATGGGAATGAAGGCGATGTGGACCGGGATCAGGTTCTGGGAGGAGATGGAGACGCCCAGCACCGAGGTGAGCAGCAGGCTCTTGACCCAGAGGATGCGGGACGAGCTGGCATCCTTGCCGAGTTGGCTGATGACCTTGCGGGCCAGCAAGTCGGTGATCCCTGAGCGGGAGATGGCCACCGCGAAGGCCCCCAGCATGGCGTAGGAGAGGGCGATTTCGGCGCCGCCACCCAGCCCGCCGGTGAAGGTGCCGAGGGTCTGTTCGAGGGAGAGGCCACCGAGCAGGCCACCTACGATGGCGCCGATGGCGAGAGAGACCACCACATTGATCCGCAGCAGGCTGAGCACCAGCATCAGCGCCACCGCGATAACAACAGGATTCATTTGATTTCCTTATATATTGTGTTGCTGTCTGTCGGGGGAAAGTCAGCTAGTTTGCGAAAAACGTTACAAAAGTCGAGAAAAAAAACGGCAAAATGGCCTCTTCACGGCATTCCTGCCGAGCAAATTCGGATCAACCGGGATGGAATGCTGAAAGCGGTGCTGTATGACCCTGTTTATGCCACTCTGGTCAAACCAGCTGCCAGGCGTCGATTCCCCAGCAACCTCATGGAAAGAGGCTGCCAAGGCAGCCTCTTTCTCATGCCCAGGTGGAACTACTGGGGGTTGTCATCGGCGTGCGTTTCGTCCGGTGTGGCCAGTGGCCAACCCCCCAGGCTCTTCCAGCGGTTGACGATATGGCAGAACAACTCGGTGGTGCGCTCGGTGTCGTAGAGGGCGGAGTGGGCCTCTTTATTGTCAAAGGGGATGTTCGCGCTCTGGCAGGCCTTGGCCAGCACCGTCTGCCCCAGTGCCAGGCCGGAGAGGGCCGCGGTGTCGAAGGTGGCGAAGGGATGGAACGGATTGCGCTTGAGGCCTGCTCGCTCGGCGGCGGCCATCACGAAGCCGTGATCGAAGGTGGCGTTGTGGGCCACTATGATGGCCCGGCCGCAGTCGCTCTCCTTCATGCCCTTGCGCACTCCCTTGAAGATCTCGGTGAGCGCCTCCTTTTCGTCCACGGCACCGCGCAGTGGATTGAAGGGGTCTATGCCGGTGAACTCCAGCGCGGCCTTCTCCAGATTGGCCCCTTCGAATGGCGCCACATGAAAATGGAAGATCTGATCGGGCATGAGCCAGCCCTGCTCATCCATCTTGAGGGTATAGGCGGCGATCTCCAGCAGGGCATCGGTCTTGGCATTGAATCCGGCGGTTTCAACATCGATGACGACGGGGTAAAAGCCACGAAAACGGCCCTTGAGGGTGTGAACGGCGTCGGTCATGGTATCTCGGTCGGCGTGAAAGAAGGCGGCATTATGGCAAAAAAGCCGGCCCTTGTCCCTCCTGGGCCGCCATGCGCACGCCAACTGGTTCTATTAAAAGCAGTTGCGCTTATAATTGGCCACTTAAACCATGGAGGGGAGAGGCGATGAAGAAGCTGGGATTGGCGCACAAGATGTTGCTGGTGGTCTGTCTGCCACTGTTGGCCCTGCTGTTTTTTTCCGGTCGATACGTCTATGAGCGTTATCGGGTCGAGCAGGAGATGAGTCAGGCACAGGCTGCACTTGGAGTGGTGCGGGAGGCCGCGCAGCTCGCCCATGAGCTGCAAAAGGAGCGTGGCATGTCGGCCGGCTTCCTCGGCTCCGGTGGCAACAAGTTTCGTGATGCCCTGCCTGCCCAGCGCAAGGTGGTCGACACCCTGCTGGCGGGTTTTCATCAGGAGCCTGCCTTGCTGGCCTTGTCCGAGGTGCAGCAGGAGCTGGTGGGGCTCACCGCCATGCGCGAGCGGGTCAGTGCGCTGGGAGTCGAGGTGGCGGAGCAGGTTGGCTTCTATACCCGTCTCATCACCCAGCTGCTGGCCGTGGTGGATCAGGTCAGCATCCGCAGTCAGGATGCCACCATAGCGCTGCAGACCAATGCCTACGCCGCCTTCTTGCAGAGCAAGGAACGCATGGGGTTGGAGCGGGCGACCCTGAGCAATGTGTTCGCACGAGACAGCTTCACCCCGGCGCTGTTGCAGCAGTTCATCTCCCTCCTTGCCGCCCAGAACACCTATCTCGAGCGTTTCCAGGCGGTGGCGAGTCCGTCCCAGCACCAGTTGCTGGCCGAGAGCCTGGCTTCTCCCGTGGTGGCCGACGTGGCCGCCATGGAAAAACTGGCGTTGGACAAGGCGTCCAGCGGCGGTTTTGGTGTCGATCCCGAAGCCTGGTTTGCCTTGAGCACCGACAAGATAGGCCTGCTCAAGGAGAGCGAGGATCGCCTCTATCAACAGTTGGATGATCGGGTTGAGCAGATGCGGGCCCGCAGTGCCAGCGACTTCTGGTGGGCCGCCGTCGGTGTACTGTTGTGTGTGGTCCTGACCAGTGCCATCTGCTGGCGGGTGGTGCGCGACCTGCATCTGGGGTTCCTGGCGCTGCATCAGACCTTCAAACGGCTGGTGCAGGAGAACGATCTGACGGTGCGGGTCAACTGGCGATCCGGTGATGAGCTGGGTGCGTTGGCGCAGGATCTGAACCGCTTCCTCGAACACCTGGAAGGGCTGTTACTGGCGGTACGCCGCTCCTGTGACGTGCTGGCTCGCAGCGCCGCTGCCTCGGCAGAGGTGATTGCCCAGGTCAACGCCGGTGTGGTCAAGGGGGTTGGTCAGGTGGATCTGGTGGCGACGGCCGCGACCGAGATGGCCTCGACGGTGGCGGAGATTGCTCGCAATGCCACCCAGACCTCGCTGGCGACCCAGCAGGCCATCGGACGTGCCCATCAGGGTGACAAGGAGGTAGACCAGACCATAGACGCCATCCAGCAGGTGGCGGGTACCTTGGTCGATACCCAGCAGTTGGTGGACAACCTGCATCGGGAAACGGAATCGGTCGGCGAGGCGCTCAACCTCATCAAGCAGATCTCGGACAGAACCAATCTGCTGGCCCTCAACGCCGCCATCGAGGCGGCCCGCGCCGGTGAGTCCGGTCGCGGTTTTGCGGTGGTGGCGGAGGAGGTGAGGGCGCTGGCCTCGCGCACCCAGCATGCGGCGGATGACATCGCGCAGATGTTGGCCCGTCTGCGCCAGGGCGCCAGTCAGGCGGTGACGGCCATGCATCTGGGCACCGAGCAGGCGGGGCTGAGTGTGACCGAAGCGAAACGGGCAGGCAGCGAGCTGACCGATATCGTCAAGGAGGTGCGCAAGGTGAACGACATGACCGCTCAGGTGGCGACCGCCACCGAGGAGCAACGTTATGTGACCGACGACATCCAGCACAACGTGCTGACCATTCGAGAGGTCTATGAGGCCCACCGCCTGCACTCGGAGACCCTGCAGCAAAACAGTGTCGAGCTGGATCAGCTGGCCCGGGATCTGACGGCCCGCATCGCCAGCTTCAAACTGATGGAGCGCCCCGCTCCCCATTGAGGTTTTGCCCTAAAGCTTGGCTTGCCGCTGCCGATAGTTAATCCGAGATCGTGTGGAGGGCAAGCCGTTGAATGCTTGGGTGTTAGGGTTGATCAGCATATCCGTGAGTATGCAGTTGCAGGCGGGAGTGACCGAGTTCGGTGCCGGCCTGGATCAATCCGTCTGGCGGTTGACCTCGGATACTCAGGTGGAGTGCCGTCTCGAACACCCCATTCCCCGCTGGGGCACGGGCGCCTTCGTCAGCCGGGCCGGTCGCAAGATCAACCTGGACTTCGAGCTGAAGGGACAGCGGCCGCAGGCCAGGACCCAGACGGTGAGCCTCGGGATCATGCCTCCCAGCTGGCGCCCCGGTGTCTCCGGACGCCAGATAAGCCAGTTGCAGTTCTATCAGCAGTTCGACGGCCTGGTGGCGGGGCAAACCGCCTGGACCATGCTGGACGAGCTTGAGGGGGGCCGCATGCCTACCTTCCAGTACAGAGACTGGTATCGCCAGGACAGGCCGGTGCGGGTGTCGCTCTCCTCGGTCAACTTCAGGGTCAAATACCAGGCCTTCATGGACTGTCTGAGCGGCCTGCTGCCCTACAGCTTCAATGACATCGCCTTCAGCGTGCTCTCCTATGACAAGAACAGCGATCAGTTGTCACCGGCCTCCAAGCGGCGGCTGGCGCTGATCGGCGACTACGTGAAGGCGGACAAGAGCATAGACGTGGTGGTGATCGACGCCTACAGCGACAGTTACGGCGGGCGTTGGCCGAATCAGAAGCTCTCCGAGAAGCGGGCAGATGCCATCAAGCAGGTGTTTGTGGATCTCGGCATCGAGGAGGGCAAGATCTCGGTGGAAGGGCACGGCGAGAAACAGCACGTGGCCTCCAACGAGACGGACGCGGGCCGAGCCAAGAACCGGCGAGTGGTGATAAACATGGGGCGCAACGGCACCATCTGATCGAGCTGATCGAGGAAACCCAGTTCTGGCTTGTGCCCGACCGCTTATTCTGCTCATCTGGAACGGGGCTGGGCCAGTTCCACGCTTCAGCGGCTTAGTTTCCCGATATCAGAGATAAAAAAATGCCAGTCGGCTGGGCCGACTGGCATTTTTTTCAAGGGTTCGCGACTTACTTGGCCAGCTTATTTAGCCAAAGAATCCGGCAGGTTTTCGCGGATCTTGCCGAGCATCTCTTTCAGGACGCGCGGGTTGGCAACCACGATGTTGCCGGAGTTTTCGTAGTTGTGACCACCCACGAAGTCGGTGACGATGGCGCCAGCTTCCTTGGCCAGCAGCTCACCGGCGGCCGTTTCCCAGGGCTTCAGGCCGATTTCCCAGTAGCCGTCGATGCGACCGGCGGCCACATAGGCCAGGTCCAGCGCAGGGGCGCCGGCACGGCGGATGTCGGCACACTCGATGAACATGCTCTGGAACATCTTCAGGTAGGGTTCGATGTGGTGCTTCTGCTTGAACGGGAAACCGGTCGCCAGCACGGTGCCGGCCATCTCTTTGGCCTTGCCGACGCGGATGCGGTAGCCGTTCAGCTGGGCGCCGTTACCACGGGTGCTGGTAAACAGCTCGTCACGAATGGGATCGTAGACAACGGCTTGTTCGGTCTTGCCCTTGACGCGCAGGGCGATGGAGACGGCAAAGTGCGGAATGCCCTTGACCAGGTTGGTCGTGCCATCCAGTGGGTCGATGATCCATTGGTAATCCGGATTGGTACCGGCAATCTCACCAGACTCTTCAGCCACGATGCTGTGTTCCGGGTAAGACTTCTTGATGGTGTGAATGATGGCCGCTTCGGCTTCACGGTCAACGTTGGTCACGAAGTCGTGGCTGCCTTTTTGGATAGCCTCGATATTTTCGGGCTGGGAGAAGGCTTTTACTACAACTTGACCGGCGTTGCGCGCAGCGCGCACGGCGATATTCAGCATCGGATGCATAGGTTCACCACTGGATGTTAAAGAACGGGGGATAAAAGGACGCGGTATCTTACCAAGATATTCTGGAATGGCAACCGTTATCCGCGGGCGCTGTCACGGCATTGACTGCCAGATCTGACGGCTCCAATAAAGGCCTGTTATCGGCTAGTCTTATCGCGACAGCCGGCTAACAGGCTGTGGTGAGCATAGGGACATGAGCCATGAATCTGTCATTAGTCAGTCAAAAACCGTCGGCAGCGACAACATTGGGTGTGCTGGCCGCACTGCGTGCCGCCAGTGATGATGGGCATTACTTCACCGAGATCAGGGTCGCACAACCGGATAGGTGGCAACCGTCGAAGGAGGAGGCGGCCATCCTGCTGCTGGAAGACGATGATGCACCATGGCCGGAGTCGGTCTGGTCCGCCAGCGGCACTACGTTGGGATTACCCGTTTTGCCACTGTTGGTTCATCGGCAATATGACTGTGCTCCCCAGGGACCGGATATCAGGGACCCGCGCTTTTACTTTGTCTCCAATGGCATAGTGCTGGATGAGACTGAGCTTGCTGATCCCGCCTGCAGCCTGGTCCTGCAGAGCAAACTCGAGTCCTATTTTCCGCTCCTCTCCCGCCTCATCCTGCTGCGCCAACGTCAACCCCTCACTCTGTGCGGCTAACTGTTTCCCCTGTATTCGGGCTGTTCAAGCGGTGCAATATTTGTCATAACAGACCGATGTTGCGCCGCTGGCCATGGTTCCCCGTGGGGATGGGAAGCGGCCAGCGGTCTTCATTCCCACGCAGGCGAGATGAAGATCTATGAGTTGAAGTGTGTCCCCAATGCCCGCCGGTTCAGGATGTTTCTTGCGGAGAAAGGCATCGAGATGGCCTATCAGCAGGTAGATCTGGGAACAGGAGAGAACCTCGAGCTTGCGTTTCTTGCCAAGAACCCGGCGGGGCGCATTCCGGTGCTTGAGCTCGATGATGGTACCTGTCTCAGTGAGACGATGACTATCTAGCGTTACGGTGAAGAGCTAAGCCTCTTTGCTGTACACCATCGACTTTGGCAAGGTCGTCGGTCTTCGCATCGCCCCGCACCAGCATCACTTGCAGGCCTGGCATGAGCGGGTGAGTGCCCGTCCCAGCGCCCAGGCCTGATCATTACGTTTGAACGACCAAGGAGTCCAAGATGATAGATTTGTACACTGCCGCCACGCCCAATGGGTTCAAGGTGTCGATCGCCCTCGAGGAGCTGGGGTTGCCTTACAGGGTGATCCCGCTGGATTTCTCGACCATGGAGCAGAAGAAGCCCGAGTTTCTGGCCATCAACCCCAATGGCCGCATTCCGGCGATCGTCGATCGGGATAACGGTGATTTCGCCGTGTTCGAATCCGGCGCCATCCTGCTCTATCTGGCGGAAAAAACCGGCAAGCTGTTGCCGCAAGATCCCAAGCGCCGCTCCCAGGCCATCCAGTGGCTGATGTTCCAGATGGGCGGCGTCGGCCCCATGATGGGGCAGGCCAACGTCTTCTACCGCTACTTCCCCGAGAAGATCCCGGCGGCCATAGAGCGCTACCAGAAAGAGGGGCGCCGTCTGTTCGAGGTGCTCGACGGTCACCTGGCGCACCATGAATACCTGGCTGACGAGTACAGCATCGCCGACATCGCCACCTGGCCCTGGGTGCGGATCTATGACTGGAGCGGCATCTCCATTGAGGGTCTGCCCCATCTGCAGGCCTGGATGGCGCGCATGGAGGCCAAACCTGCCTGCCAGAAGGGCATCACCATTCCGCCCCGCAACGAGAGCCCCGAGGATCAGGTCAAGCGGGCGCAGCAGATGGTGACCCGCTAGGATGATGACGATGGCCCGATGACGGGCCATCTTTTTTTATGATTGCCGCCCCATTGCGCGTCTGCTGGGCCGCTCATCTGTTCCCCCTTTCCCGCTGCAAATAAGCCATCTATCAAAAATGAAAAGTCATTCATCCTGATTAATTGTTATGTTATAACGTCAGATATCGGTTGGTAATCATTATCGTTTGGATGGAATGGATGACAAAAATACACACCTGTTCGGGGTGGTGCGCCCTGGTGTTGATGGCCGGAATGAATGTTGCTCACGGCAAGCCGCTGGCCATGGTGGGGCCCTGGGAGATCCACAGTGTCGACCCCGCCAGCAACGGGGTCTTCTTTACCCGCATGCAGGTGGCGGAGACCCTGGTCGAGGTCGACAGCCAAGGCAATCTGCAACCCGGGCTCGCCAGCCAGTGGTCTCACTCCGAGGATGGCCTGCAATGGCGATTCACCCTGCGCCCCGGGGCCCGCTTTCACGATGGCAGCGAGGTGAGCGCCGAGCAGGTCGCCTTTGCCCTGCAGCAGGCATGGCGCAAGCCCAGCGTCATGACCAGCGCCCCCATCGCGTCCATCGAGGCCCATGAGGGGGCCCTGCTGGTCACCCTCACCGGCCCCTTCGCCCCCCTGGCCGCCGTGCTGGCTCACCCCAGCACCCAGATCCTGGCGAAGGGGGCTTACGGCGCCAAGGGGGAGGTGACCCAGGTCATCGGCTCAGGCCCCTATCGCATCACCCGGTTGCAGCAGCCCCAGCGAGTCGAGACCGAGCGCTTCGATGGCTGGCAGGGCCCCCAGCCTGCCATCTCGCAGGTGAGCTACCTGACGGTGGGCCGCGCCGAGAGCCGCACCCTGATGGCCGAGAGTGGTCAGGCCGACATTGCCTGGGGGCTGGATCCGGTCAGCATCCGCCGCTTGCAGCAGGCGCCCCGGGTCTCCATCGTCTCCGTTACCCTGCCGCGCACCATACAGCTCAAGCTCAATGGGGCCGATCCTCTTCTGAAGGATCCGGCGGTGCGCTGCGCCCTCAGCCTCGCCATCGATCGCCGTGGCATGGCGGCGGCCCTGCTGCGGGATCCCGAGATGGCGGCGACCCAGCTCTTCCCTCCCACCCTGGGGGAGTGGCATCAACCCGGGCTGACCCCGCTCGCCTATGACGTCAAGGCAGCTCAGGCGGCCTTGGCGGCGGCAGGCTGGCTGTTGGGGGCGGATGGCGTGCTGCACAAGGGGGAGGAGCGTTTCTCCCTGACCCTGCGCACCTTCCCGGATCGCCCTGAATTGCCCCTGCTGGCCACGGCACTGCAGGCACAGTGGAAGGCGGTGGGGGTGGATCTCAAGGTGGCGGTGGGCAACTCAAGCGAGATCCCGGCCGGTCATCAGGATGGCTCGCTCCAGCTCGGCCTCTATGCCCGCAACTATGCCCTGGTGCCGGATCCCCTGGTCACCCTGCTGGGGGATCTGGCCCCCGCCGGTGCCGACTGGGGGGTGATGAACTGGCACTCCCAAGCCATGGCGCAAACACTGGCCCGCCTTGGCAAGGAGACCCTGCCCGCGGGGGAGGCCGCGGCACTGCGCCGTGACATCGCCACCACCCTGCAGCAGGAGTTGCCCCTCCTGCCCATCGCCTGGTATCGCCAAAGCGCGGCGGTCAGCCGTGGGCTGAAGGGCTTTGAGCTGGATCCCCAGGAGCGTAGTTACCGTCTGGACAAGCTCGCATGGAGTGCACAATGACAGCGGCGCCCTTCTTTACCGTCATGGGAATACTGGGCCAGCGCCTGGTGCAGGCGCTGATGGTGGCCCTGCTGGTGGCCGGGCTCTGCTTTCTGATGGTGCAATCCCTGCCCGGGGACATCGCCTTTCGCATCGCCGCGGGTCGCTACGGCTATGACTATGTCACCGCCGAGGCCGCCAACGCGGTGCGAAGCGAGCTGGGGCTGGCCGGCTCGGCTCTCTCCCGCTTCGGTGACTGGCTGGGCGCCCTGCTGCAGGGGGATCTCGGCAGCTCCCTGGTGACGGGTGCACCTGTGGCCAGCGAGGTGGGCCACCACCTGGGGGCCACCCTGTCCCTGGCGGTGGCCGCCGTGGCCCTGGCCCTGTTGCTGGCGCTGCCGCTCGGCAGCCTGAGCGCCCTGCGCCCGGGGGGATGGTGCGATCGCCTGACCCTGGGCTGGAGCGTGCTGATGCGTGCGCTGCCTCCCTTCCTGCTCGGCCTGGTGCTCATGGTGTTGCTCTCGGTGGAGCTGGGCTGGGTCAGTGCCGCCGGTCACGGGGAGGGGAGCAACCTGCTGTTGCCCGCCCTCACCCTGGGGCTGGGGCTTTCGGGTGTGCTCTCCCGGGTGGTGCGCGAGAGCGTACTCACCGTGGTGCAGTCCGGTTATTACCGCTTCGCCCTCACCAAGGGGCTCTCGCCCGCCCGGGTCTTCAGGCGTCACGGCCTGCGCAATACCGGGGTCAGCGTCATCGCCTATACAGGGGTTCAGCTGGTGCTGCTGATCGAAGGGGTCGTGGTGGTCGAGAGCCTGTTCGCCTGGCCCGGCATCGGCCATGCCCTGGTGCACGCCATCTTCTGGCGCGACATCCCCATGGTGCAGGGAACCGTGCTGGTGCTGGCGGCGCTCTTCGTGCTGCTCAATACCCTGACGGATCTGCTCTGCCTCGCCATCGATCCCCGCGGTCCCAAGGAGTCCTGATCATGTCTTTCTCTGTCAAGGCGGGAGCAAGCCTGCTCCTGCTGGTGGTGCTGTTCGCCCTGCTGGGCCCCGTGCTCTGGCCCGATCCCGCCGCCCAGGATCTGGTGCAGTTCCTGGCCGATCCCTCCTGGCAGGAGCCGCTCGGGCGGGATCAGATGGGCCGCAGCCTGATGGCGCGGCTCGCGGCGGCGACCCGACTCTCCTTGCTGCTGGGGATGCTGTGCGTCCTGACGGCGGCCCTGCTGGGGTCGCTGCTGGGCTGGCTCTCAGCTTGGCGCGGTGGCTGGGTCGACGGCCTGCTGCGCAGCCTGGCCGACGGCGTGCTGGCCCTGCCGAGCCTGCTGCTGGTGCTGCTCTTCTCCGCCATGGCCCAGGGAGGCTTCGCCATCCTCTATCTCGGGTTGGCCATGGCCCAGTGGGTGGAGTACTACCGGGTGGTGCGGGCCCGCAGCCGGGCGCTGCTTGCCTCGCCCCAAGTGGAGGCGTCCCGGCTGCTGGGCTTTGGCAACGCCCACATCTTGCGGCGCCACCTCTGGCCCGAGCTGGCTCCCCAGCTGCTGACCATGATGGCCTTTGGCCTCGCGGGGGCCATCCTGACCCTCTCGACCCTGGGCTTCGTCGGGGTGGGCATCCAGCCACCCACCCCTGAACTCGGCCTGATGATGACGGAGGCGCTGCCCCACTATCAGGAGGCGCCCCGCCTGCTGCTGGCCCCCATACTGGTGATGGGAGTGATGCTGCTGGCCCTGGTGCTGCTCAATCAGAAGGGCACACTTCATCCTGGATCCCCGCAAGGAGTCACCCCATGACGACCATTCATATCAAGGGCCTGCAGGTGGATGACGGTCGACAGACCCTGCTGCAGGCGCTGGATCTCACCCTGCTCCCAGGCAGCGCCTTGACCCTGATAGGGGAGAGCGGCTCGGGCAAATCCCTGCTGGCCCATGCCCTGATGGGGACCCTGCCTGCCCCCCTGCGCGGCCGGGGTGAGATGGCGATGGGCGGCTTGTGCCACAGCCTGGCGGACCCCTGCGCCCTGCGCGCCCTCTGGGGGCGGGAGCTGGCCATGCTGCCCCAGGAGCCGGTGCTGGCGCTGGACCCCACCATGGGGCTGCTGCCCCAGGTGGAGGAGGGCTGGCTGGCGGGCGGCAAGGAGGCGCGCTCGCGGGCGCGGGACGCCCTCGAGCGGCTCGGGCTTGCCGGGCGGGAGCGCCACTTCCCGCACCAGCTCTCCGGGGGCATGGCCCAACGCGCCGCCTTTGCCGCCGCCACCCTGGGGCAGGCGCGCCTGCTCATCGCCGACGAGCCCACCAAGGGGCTCGACCGCCGGGCCAGTGCCAGGTTGCAGACATTGCTGCAGGGCTATCTGACCGAGGGGCGCCACCTGCTGACCATCACCCATGATCTCTCCCTGGCCCGGGCGCTGGGGGGCTGGGTGCTGGTGGTCAAGGGGGGTGAGATAGTGGAGCAGGGGCCCGCCGAGCAGGTGCTGCAGGCGCCTTCCCATGCCTACACCCGCGCCCTGCTGGCGGCGGAGCCCTCGGCCTGGCCCGAGGCCGTGCATCCCCCGACCGGCGACTGGCTGCTCAGGGGGGAGGGACTCGCCATGGGCTACGGGGATCAGACCCTGTTCGAGGGGCTCGACCTGCCACTGGCCAGGGGGGAGCGGCTCGCCATCATGGCGCCGAGCGGTGCGGGCAAGAGCACCCTCGGCAATGTGCTGCTGGGGTTGCAGCGCCCGCTGCGAGGGCGGGTGCTGCGCCAGGGGGGCATAGCCCCCCACCGCTGGCAGAAGCTCTATCAGGATCCGGTGCAGGCCTTCGCCAGCCGGGTGCGTCTCGCCACCCAGTTTGACGATCTGCTGCGCCTGCACAGGCTGCCCCGCCAGCCCCTCACCGACTATCTGGCAAGGCTCGGCCTCGATGAGCGGCTGCTGAGCCGGCTGCCGAGCCAGGTGTCGGGGGGAGAGCTGCAACGGCTGTCCCTGATCCGGGCCCTGCTGCTGCACCCCGTGCTGCTGTTTGCCGACGAGCCCAGTTCCCGGCTCGATCCCCTGAGCCAGCAGCAGACCGTCACCTGCCTGCTGGGGGAGCTGGCGGAGATAGGCTGCGCCCTGCTGCTGGTGACCCATGACGAGGCGCTGGCGGGCAAGGTGGCCGGGCGCTGCCTGCGATTGGGGGCGGCGTGCACAGCTGAGCACGGGCTGGCGCCCGCCGAGTTGGGGCGGGTGGGCTAACGGGAGCGGGGCGCCTGGGCACAGGCGCCCCGCTCCCGTTCGATGTCAGTTTGACGGGGCCGCTGGCCCCGTCACATTAGAAAAACTTGGGAAAGCAGATTATAAAGATTCGTTCGTTTTTTGTGACATGAATCACTAAGATCACCGCAAGCCAAAGAGCGTCCTGCTCCTGGCGGGTGCGGGTCCTCCGCCTTGCGTTTCACCTTTGATTGACCCTGTTTATTGGATCCCCTCTGCGGTTCTCTGCCAGAGGCGGGCAGCTTTTCGATGATTTTTCGGGACTGAGATATGTATCGGCACAGTTTTTATCCGCTGTTTTTCCTGACCATTCTGATGGTCGCCGTGGGCCAGATGACCCAGACCCTCTATGTGCCCTCCATTCCCATGATGGCGGGGGACTTTCATGTGGCCTCCGGCCAGTTGCAGGCGGTGATGGCCTGCTACCTGATCCCGTATGGCCTCTCCCAGTTCGTCTACGGTCCGCTGTCGGATCGCATAGGTCGTCGCCCCGTGCTGCTCATCGGCATGATGGTGTTTCTGGTGGGCACCCTGACCATTCAGCTGATCCCGCACTTTGCCGCCCTGCTGGCCGGCAGCTTCATCCAGGGGTTGGGCACGGGGGCCGGTGGCGCCATGAGCCGGACCGTGATGCGGGATCGCTACAGCGGCGCCGAGCTCAACCGCGCCAACAGCCTGGTGAGCATGGGGGTGATCTTCTCCCCCCTGCTGGCACCCGTGCTGGGGGGCTGGCTGACCGAGCTGTTCAACTGGCGCGCCGGCTACTGGTTCCTGTTCGGCTTCGGCGCCCTGACCACCCTGGCCCTGCTGGCCTGGTTTGGCGAGACCCTGCCGGCGAGCGCCCGTCAGCAACCACTGCGGGTCGGCGCCGCCTATCGCCACGTGCTCGGCAACCCGCGCTTTCAGGGCAACCTGCTCTGCCTGATGGCGACCTTCGCGGGACTCGCGGTATTCGAAGCGGCGGCCGGGGTGCTGCTCGGCGACGTGCTCAAACTGAGCGCCCGCACCGTGAGCGTGCTGTTCGTGCTGCCGCTGCCCGGCTACCTGTTCGGTGCCTGGCTCTCGGCCCGCCTGAGCTTTCGCCTGAGCCAGGGCAAGCTGATGCGCCTTGGTATTGCCTTCCTGGGGCTGGGGGCCCTCATCATTCTGGTGCCCGGCCTGTTCGGGGTGGTGAGTGCGGCTTCCCTGGTGGGGGGCGCGGCTGTCTACTTCATCGGCAGCGGCATCCTCTACCCGACCGCCACCTCCTGCGCCATCGAGCCCTTCCCGGGTCAGGCGGGCACCGCCGGGGCCATCCTGGGGGGCATGCAAAACCTGGGGGCCGGTGTGGTCACCCTGCTGGCCGCCAGCTTCCCAATGGAAGGGCAGGTGACCCTGGGGGCCATCATGGTGGTGATGGTGCTGATCGTAGCCCTGAGTTTCCTCTGGCTGCGCCACAATGGCTCGCCCCACGAGCAGATGGCCGTCTGAGTGCATCCAGGTCAGGTACAGAGCCCGCCCTCGTCGGCGGGCTTTTTATTGCGCCTGGTTCATGGACGATGGGCCCCTGGGCTGTACGCAGAAAAAGAAAGAGCCCGTCATATCAATGACGGGCTCTTGTGTTAGGTACCCCGGAGATGCCGTTGCCGGTTTGGGCCCTTGAACCGTGAGTTCAAGGCGGAGTTCTAAACTGGCCGCAGGCTTCTCGGTCGGGCCGAGCATGCGCAATAGTCAGAAGATAGAACTCCTGTTGGGTATGATTATCGGCTCGGGGACTTGAACCGGCTGACGCACACCCCAGGGAATTTTAAAACGGGTCGCGCTTAGGGCTGACGGCCCTCCTCGCTGGAATCACCATATTGACCGTGCTCGATCAAGGCCGCTTCTATGGTGCGCTGCAGCATCTTGATCCGCTTGTCCATGGTCTCAGAGTATTGGTGGTTCTTCTCTTTTTCAAGGCAGAGCTCATGACAGAAGTTGAGCGCCGCCATGATGGCAAGCTGTTCATTGCTGGAGACCTTGGAGCGTTGACGCAGCTCGATAAGCTTGTCACTCAGCTGGTCGGCGGCCTGGCGCAGGGCATCCTGTTGTCCCAAGGGACAGGATACCTTGTAGGGACGTCCCAAAATGACGATTTCTACGGCCTCTATGCTCATGCCTTCCTCAATACGGCGGGGCTGATTCCCGCTTTTATCCACGTGGACAACTGGGCGGGACTATATAGCGCAGATGCAGAAGTTTCAAGGCCTTGCTGGCTCTGGGAGGGGGAGAATGCTAGGATCTCGGCCATAATTTTTGCATATTTGCCTGAACTTTGAGCGGATCTTCGATGAGCAAAACGAACCCCCTGAAATACGCGGCCGTGGCCGACCTGATGGAGCAGCACGAGCTGATGGCGACGGCTGTCGAGGCCCATGGCGTGATCTGCGGCCTGGTGTGCGGTGGCGTGGTACTGGACGACAAGAGCTGGCTGCCTCCTTTCAACGATCTGATCAACGATGGTTTCGGCTTGCCGGCGCCGGTGCGCCAGGTGATGACCGAGCTCTATCAGAGCGTCATCGAGAGCCTGATGGCACAAAAAGGGGTCGAGCTGCTGTTGCCAAGTGACGAGGCGCCGCTCGACGAGCGCATCGATGCCCTGGTGGACTGGTCCCAGGCCTTCCTGGCCGGTTTCGGTGTGGTGCAGCAGGAGCTTTCCAGGGCTTCCGAGGAGCTGCAGGAGATGATCCAGGACATCGCCAGCATCACCCAGGTCTCGGCGGAGTTCGATCAGGAGGATGACGAGAACGAAGCTTCCTTCCTGGTGCTCTACGAACACGTGCGCCTCGGGGTCATGATGGCGTTCGAGGAGTTCGGCAAGCGCCCGGATGCCCCGAGCACCCCGCCGACCCTGCACTGAATCCCGCAAGAGTGCCCGAACGGAGATAGAAAAGAGCGCCTTATGGCGCTCTTTTTCCGTGATGGTTCTGCGCGGAGGAGGGGAGTGCCGAGCGGGCTCTGGCGAGCCAACTGTCGGTGCCAAATCTGTTTTTTGCCCGTGGCCTCGCATCCCGCCTCCCGCCTTTGTGATAGCATTGGCCCACGTTTTTAGCCTATGCCCTCTTCTCATGTCTCATTCTGATCCGGTTCACGTCGACGTGGCTATCGTCGGCGGTGGTATGAGCGGCGCCGTGCTGGCCCTCTCCCTCGCCGCCCTGAAGGGGCCGAGCGGTGCCCCCCTGCAGATCCTGCTGCTGGAGGCGAGCGCCCCCGAACTCAATGCCCATCCCGGCTTCGATGCCCGCGCCATCGCGCTGTCCGCCGGCACCTGCGAGGCGCTGGCCCGGCACGGGCTCTGGTCCCGTTTTGCTCCTCACTGCGCCCCCATCACCCATATCCATGTCTCGGATCGGGGTCACTGCGGCCAGACCCGGCTCACGGCGGCGCAGTTTGGTCTGCCCGCCCTCGGCCAGGTGATCGAACTCTCTGCCGCCGGCATAGCGCTGCAGCAGGGGATGGACGCCACCGCGAACATCAGGCTGTGCTGCCCGGCCCAGCTCTCCACCATAGCGCCACAGGAGGAGGGGGTGACCCTGACGCTTGCCAGCGGCGAGCGCTACCAGACCCGGCTGCTGGTGGCGGCCGATGGGGGCAACTCCTTCGTGCGCCAGCACTTCAAGCTGCCGGTCAGTCGCCATGACTATGAGCAGAGTGCCATCATCGCCACGGTCAAGACCGCCGAGGATCCCGCCGGCCGGGCCTTCGAGCGCTTCACCGAAGGGGGGCCGCTGGCGCTGCTGCCCATGCAGGAGGGGCTCTCCTCCCTGGTGTGGAGCGTCCCGCGGGACGAGGCGCAGGCCCTGATGGCGCAGGATGATGCCGCCTTCCTAGCCCGTCTGCAGCAGGCCTTTGGCTGGCGGCTCGGGCGCTTCGTGCGCACAGGGGCGCGCAACCTCTACCCCCTGGTGCTGACGGTGGCCGACTATCCCCTGGCCCAGCGCACCGTGCTGGTGGGCAATGCCGCCCACCTGTTGCACCCCATCGCCGGCCAGGGCTTCAATCTCGGCATGCGCGACCTGGACTTGCTCACCCAGGCGGTGGCCCAGGCCCTCGCGGCCGGGGAGGACATCGGCAGTTTCGAGGTGCTGAGCGCTTACTGGCAGCGGCGCAAGGGGGATCAGGAGCAGACCATCTGGCTCACCTCCTCTCTGGCCCAGCTCTTCTCCAACGGCCATGCCCCCCTGGTGGCCGGTCGCAATCTGGCGCTCTCCCTGATGGGGCGACTGCCCTGGCTGCAGGCGCCGCTCGCCTCCCGCACTCTGGGGTTTGTCGCCGATCTGTGCCGTGAATGAGGTGTGCCGAGAAGAGGCGACACCGAACAACTTGATGAGGGGATGCCAGCGGGCGTCCTCCTGCTGATCCTGGCGATCAGCCACGAAAGGATAGAGATGATGCAGATGCAAAATGTGGATGTGGTGATCGTGGGGGGCGGTATGGTGGGCCTGGGGCTCGCCGCCGCCCTCAAGAACAGTGCGCTCACGATCGCCATCGTCGAGGGGCAGCTGCCCGACACCCAGCTCGGGGAGGCACCGGACAACAGGGTCAGCGCCCTGAGCCTCGCCAGTCAGCGCATCTTGCAGGGGGTCGGCGCCTGGGACGGCATAGTGGCGCGGCGCCTGCAAGCCTACGACAGCATGGCGGTGTGGGAGCAGGACAGCTTCGGTCATATCGGCTTTGATGCCGCCAGCCTGCGCCAACCGGCGCTCGGCCACATCGTCGAGAACCGGGTCATCCAGCTGGCGCTGCTCGATGCCATCGCGGGAGCGAACAACATCAGCCTGCTCACCCCGGCCCGGGCCCAGAGCCTGCAAGTGAGCGATGCGGGCGCCCTGTTGCTGATGGAGGATGGCCGTGCCCTCTCGGCTCGCGTGGTGGTGGCCGCCGACGGCGCCCACTCCTGGGTGCGCCGTCAGGCGGACATCCCGCTCACCAGCTGGGACTACGGTCACCACGCCCTGGTGGCGACGGTGCGCTGTGCCGAGCCCCACGAGGCGGTGGCGCGCCAGATCTTCACCCCCGAAGGCCCGCTCGCCTTCCTGCCCCTGTGGGAGCCCAACCTCTGCTCCATCGTCTGGTCTGTGCCCGCCACGCGGGCCGAGGCGCTGTGCGCCCTGGACGATGAAGGCTTCAATCGCCAACTCACCACCGCCTTTGATGGACGGCTGGGGCTGTGCAAGGTGGAGGGGGCCCGCAGCGCCATTCCGCTCACCGCCCGCTACGCCCGGGACTTTGCCCGCGAGCGGCTGGTGCTGGTGGGAGACGCGGCCCACACCATACACCCGCTGGCGGGGCAGGGGGTCAACCTGGGTCTGCTGGATGCGGCGGCCCTGGCCGAACAGCTCCTCAAGAGCCAGAACGCAGGGGCGGATATCGGCCTGCTGGCCAACCTGCGCGGCTATGAGCGCTGGCGCAAGAGCGAGGCCGCCCGCATGCTGGCAGCGATGGAAGGGCTCAAGCGACTATTTGGTGGCAGCCACCCCCTCAAGAAGCTGGTGCGCGGGGTGGGATTGCGGGCCGTCGATGGCCTGGCGCCGCTCAAGCAAAGCGTGATCCGGGCCGCCATGGGGCTGGACGGTGAGCTGCCTGCTCTTGCCAAGGGTGAAAAAATCTAATCTTACTCGCTATTTTTAACAATAAAACTAATCTGACAAGGCTGAATGCCCCTCCGGGGTGTCAGCCTTTAATGTTGGCGGGAAGCGAAACGTTTTTCTGTAAATTGTGACGTAACGGTAAAAATCAACATTAAATCTCGAACATCCCGGGTTTGTACTGTTTTTATCACTGTTTTTGTCTTAGTGTCTGGTGTCTGTTTGTCGGAGCAGGATTAGTTTTTTTTGAGCGGCACACCGGCGCTCTTGTCATATAATCCGCTCCGTTCAAGGAATCACTCCTGCCCCACGGGTGGGAACGAGCACAGACCTTGCGGTTCGCCCTCCCGCTGTGCAAGGGAGCCGGAGCGGATTGCGAGCGTTGTCGCGAACGCTTAAGGAAACACAGCGATGATCCAGACTACTGTACTGCATCCCAAACACCTGGAAGCTGGCGCCAAGATGGTGGACTTCCACGGTTGGGAAATGCCCATCAACTACGGCTCCCAGCTGGAAGAGCACCACGCGGTGCGCAGCGATGCGGGCATGTTCGATGTCTCCCACATGACCATCGTCGATTTGACCGGCGAGCGAGTCAAAGCCTTCCTGCAACACCTGCTGGCCAACGACGTGGCCAAGCTCACCGTCCCCGGCAAGGCCCTCTACAGCGGCATGCTGAACCCGGAAGGCGGCGTCATCGACGACCTCATTACCTATTACCTGACCGATACCTTCTACCGCCTGGTGGTGAACTCCGCCACCCGCGAGAAGGATCTGGCCTGGATCCGCCATCACGCCATCGACTTCTCTGTGAGCGTGACCGAGCGCCCGGAGCTTGCCATGATCGCGGTGCAGGGGCCCCACGCCAAGGCCAAGGCGGCCAAGGTGTTCACCCCTGAGCAAAATGCAGCGGTCGAGGGCATGAAGCCCTTCTTCGGCGTGCAGGCCGGGGATCTCTTCATCGCCACCACTGGCTACACCGGCGAAGACGGTTATGAAATCGTGGTGCCCGAGCCCCAGGCCTGCGCCCTGTGGCAGTCCCTGCTGGACAACGGCGTGGCCCCTTGCGGCCTCGGTGCCCGTGACACCCTGCGCCTGGAAGCGGGCATGAACCTCTACGGTCAGGACATGGACGAGTCAATCTCGCCCCTGGCCGCCAACATGGCCTGGACTCTGGCCTGGGAGCCCAGCGATCGCCAGTTTATCGGTCGCGCCGCCCTGGAAGCCCAGAAAGCCGCCGGCACCCAACCCAAGCTGGTGGGTCTGGTGATGGAAGAGAAAGGTGTGCTGCGTGCCGGCATGCCGGTCACCTTCACCAGCGAGAGCGGTGAGCAGCGCGAAGGGGTGATCACCTCCGGCTCCTTCTCGCCGACTCTGGGTTACAGCATCGCCCTGGCGCGGGTGCCCCGCGACATTGGCTCTGAAGCCCAGGTCGAGATCCGCAAGAAGCTGGTCACCGTGAAGGTCACCAAGCCGGCTTTCGTGCGCAACGGCCAGCCCCTGGTGTAATGATTGATTGCGGCGAAGGGGAGCCCCTTCGCCGACCCATTTTTGTTGAAGCGATCCAAGAGCATAAAGGAAGCACAAATGAGCCATATCCCGAGCGAACTGAAATATGCCACCTCCCACGAGTGGGTCCGTGTTGAAGCCAACGGCGAAGCCGTGGTCGGCATCACCGAGCACGCCCAGGATCTGCTGGGAGACATGGTGTTCGTCGACCTGCCGGAAGTGGGCAAACAAGTGAGCGCCGGCGAAGATTGCGCCGTGGCCGAGTCGGTCAAGGCCGCCTCCGACATCTACAGCCCGGTGAGCGGCGAGATCCTGGCCATCAACGAAGAGCTGGAAGGCAGCCCCGAGCTGGTCAACTCCGACCCCTACGGTGCCGGCTGGCTGTTCCGCATCAAGCTGGATGATGCGGGCGAGCTCGCCAACCTGCTGGATGCCGAAGGCTACCAGAACGTGGTGGACGAAGAGTAATGCCCCCGGGCCCTGCCAACACAGCAGGGCCCTCTTGTATGACTGCCATCCTGCGGCCATGACGGTTGCAGGAAGGGCGCAGCCTTTGCGCCTTCGGGATGCCCTTGCCGCATTCCCCGTCTGCCTGCGGCGGACACAGAACATGAGTGGAGCCGGTATTCACCGGCTATCAGGAACATCAGGTCTTGGTTATCAGGACTTCATACCAGGAATAGGGAAATGACCCAGTCACTGTTTGAACTCGAGCAAAAAACCGATTTCATCCGCCGTCACATCGGCCCGGGTGAGGAAGAAGTGCGGGCCCTGCTCGCCACCGTGGGGGCCGAGAGCCTGGACGATCTGATTGAGCAGACTGTCCCCGCCACCATCCGTCGCCCGGGCCCGCTCGGCATCGGCGCCCCCATGACCGAAGTGGAAGCCCTGGCCAAGCTCAAGGGCTATGCGGCCAAGAACCAGGTCGCCAAGAGCTACATTGGCATGGGCTATCACGACACCCACGTGCCCCACGTCATCTTGCGCAACGTCTTGGAAAACCCGGGCTGGTATACTGCCTATACCCCCTATCAGCCGGAGCTGGCCCAGGGCCGCCTCGAAGCTCTGCTGAACTTCCAGCAGCTGACATTGGATCTCACCGGCATGGATCTGGCAAGCGCCTCCCTGCTCGATGAAGCGACCGCCGCCGCCGAAGCCATGGCACTGGCCAAGCGCATGGCCAAGTCCAAGTCCAACCTCTTCTTCGTGGCCGACGATGTTCACCCCCAGGTGATCGACGTGGTCAAGGAGCGCGCGGTGCACTTCGGTTTCGACGTGGCCGTGGGCCCCGCCTCTGACGCGGTGAGCGAAGAGGTGTTCGGTGCCATGTTCCAGTACCCGGGCACCACCGGCAACGTGACCGATCTGCGTTCCCTGATCGCTGCGGTCCAGGCCCAGAAGGGGCTGGCCTGCGTCGGGACCGACATGCTCGCCCTGCTGCTGCTCAAATCCCCGGGTGAACTGGGGGCCGACGTGGTGTTCGGCTCTGCCCAGCGCTTCGGCGTGCCCATGGGTTACGGTGGCCCCCACGCCGCCTTCTTTGCCACCCGCGATGCCTACAAGCGCTCCATGCCGGGCCGCATCATCGGCGTCTCCAAGGATGCCCGTGGCAAGAATGCCCTGCGCATGGCGATGCAGACCCGCGAGCAGCACATCCGCCGCGAGAAGGCGAACTCCAACATCTGTACCGCCCAGGTGCTGCTGGCCAACATGGCGAGCTTCTACGCCGTCTACCACGGCCCGGTGGGGCTGAAAACCATCGCCTCCCGCGTCCATCGCCTGACCAGCATCCTGGCGCTCGGCCTCAAGGCCAAGGGCCTGGCCCTCAAGCACGATAGCTGGTTCGACACCCTCACCGTGCTGACCGCAGGCAAATCAGAGCTGATCGCCAAGGCCGAAGCGCTGGGCATCAACCTGCGCGCGGATCTGGACGGCGCTGTCGGTGTGTCCCTCTCCGAGACCACCACCCGCGAGGACGTGGCCGAGCTGTTCGACCTCTTCCTGGGGCAAGGCCACGGGCTCGATGTCGCGGCCCTGGATGCCAAGGCCCAGGGCCATCACGCCATCCCGCAGGATCTGCTGCGCACCGACGCCGTGCTGACCCACGAGGTGTTCAACAAGTACCACTCCGAGACCGAGATGCTGCGCTACATCCACCGTCTCGAAGCGAAAGATCTGGCCCTGAACTACGCCATGATCTCCTTGGGCTCCTGCACCATGAAGCTCAACGCCACCGCCGAGATGATCCCGGTGACCTGGCCCGAGTTTGGCAAGCTGCACCCCTTCGCCCCGCTGGCCCAGACCCAGGGTTACCAGCTGCTACTGGCAGACCTCGAAGACTGGCTGGTGAAGGTGACAGGTTATGACGCCGTCTGCATGCAGCCGAACTCCGGCGCTCAGGGGGAATACGCGGGCCTCTTGGCCATCAAGAAGTACCACGAGTCCCGCGGCGAGGGGCATCGCGATGTCTGCCTGATCCCGGCCTCGGCCCACGGCACCAACCCGGCCTCCGCCCAGATGGCGGGCCTCAAGGTCATCGTCACCGCCTGCGACAAGGCCGGCAACGTGGATCTGGACGACCTGCGCGCCAAGGCTGCGGAGGTGGGGGACCAGCTCTCCTGCCTGATGGTGACCTATCCCTCCACCCACGGGGTGTACGAGGAGACCATCAAGGAGGTGTGCGACATCGTTCACCAGTATGGCGGTCAGGTCTATCTGGACGGCGCCAACATGAACGCGCAAGTCGGTTTGACGGCGCCTGGCTTTATCGGTGCTGACGTCTCTCACCTCAACCTGCACAAGACCTTCGCCATTCCTCATGGCGGTGGCGGCCCGGGCATGGGTCCCATCGGCGTGAAAAAACACCTGGCTCCCTTCGTGGCCGGTCACGCCGTGGTCAAGACCGACAAGGAGAGCCGTGACAACGGCGCCGTGTCTGCCGCCCCGTTCGGCTCGGCCAGCATACTGCCCATCAGCTGGATGTACATCGCCATGCTGGGGGACGAGGGGCTGAAGAAATCCACCCAGGTCGCCATCCTCAACGCCAACTACCTGGCCAAGAAGCTCGGCGAGTCCTTCCCCGTGCTCTACACCGGGCGTAACGGCCGGGTGGCCCACGAGTGCATCCTGGACATACGTCCGCTCAAAGAGGCCTCCGGCATCAGCGAGATGGACGTGGCCAAGCGCCTGATGGACTACGGCTTCCACGCGCCGACCATGAGCTTCCCGGTAGCGGGTACCCTGATGGTCGAGCCGACCGAATCCGAATCCAAGCGCGAGCTGGATCGCTTCGTCGAGGCCATGACCGCCATCCGCGCCGAGATTGCCCGGGTGCAGGACGGCCACTGGAGCCTGACCGACAACCCTCTGGTCAATGCACCACACACCCAGGATGACGTCATGGACGAGCAGTGGAGCCGCGGTTACACCCGCGCCGAGGCGGTCTTCCCGTCCGACGCCGTGCGCGCCAGCAAGCTGTGGCCCTCGGTGAACCGCATCGACGACGTTTACGGCGATCGCAACCTGTTCTGCTCCTGCGTTCCGACCGAGGATTACGCCAAGTAATAGCGGCGCTGATCACGGCCATTTAAGTTGGAAACCGTGACATTGAAGTTGGAAACCGACCATTTAAGTTGGAAACTCAAAGGCCCTGCAACAGCAGGGCCTTTTTATTTTTTGCGGTGATTAACTGTAATTAAATTACAAAAATGATCTCGGTTGGTGATCACGGACATTTAAGTTGGAAACTGAAAGACCTTGCATCGCAGGGTCTTTCTATTTGCGCGGTGCATGAATTGCGCAACAGCTGGGCGTTGATTGGGCAATATAAGTGACGTGACCCGCGTCGATGCTCTGCTCGCGGCGGATCTTTATAGCGATCATTGCGATAGAGGCAAAATGCGAGCTGGCACTCTTGACGCACCTGCGCCAGTTGCGACAGACTGCCGCCGCATCATTGGCGATAACGCGATATGTTGTGAACGTGCCGCCGCTTGCCACCCTCAGTGTCAGGCCTCTCCCTCGCGGCCCGCTGGCTTGAACGATTAATCCTGCACCCCGCTCAAGCGCCAGCGCTTTCCCGTTTATCCGGCCACAGCCCAAGGAATTGTGACTTATGACAACCTCGATAAACCAGGACGATATCAACAAGGCCCTCTGGTCTGCCTGCGATACCTTCCGGGGCACTGTCAGCCCTGATACCTATAAAGATTTCGTGCTCACCATGCTGTTCCTGAAATACATCTCCGATGTCTGGCAGGATCACTACGACGGCTACAAGGCGCAATATGGCGATGAGCCGGAGCTTATCGAAGAGATGCTCAAAAACGAGCGTTTCGTGCTGCCTAAACAGGCCAGTTTCTACAGCCTGTTCGAGCGTCGTCACGAGCCAGGCAACGGCGAGCGGATCGATCAGGCGCTGCATGCCATCGAAGAGGCCAACGGCACCAAGCTCAAAGACGCGGGCAAGAGTGTGTTTCAGGACATCAGCTTCAACACCGACCGACTCGGCGAAGAGAAGCAGAAGAACACCATACTGCGCCACCTGATGGAAGATTTTGCCAAGGATGAGCTCAACCTCAAGCCTAGCCGGGTCGGCACCCTAGATGTGATCGGCAACGCCTATGAGTATCTCATCAAGAACTTCGCCGCCAGCGGCGGCCAGAAGGCGGGGGAGTTCTATACCCCGCCGGAAGTCTCTGATCTGATGGCCGAGCTGCTGGAGCCGATGCCGGGCGACACCATCTGCGATCCGGCCTGTGGCTCGGGGTCGCTCTTGATGAAGTGCGGCCGCAAGGTGGTGGAAAACCATGGCGAGAAGCACTACGCCCTCTACGGTCAGGAGGCCATCGGCTCTACCTGGTCGCTGGCAAAGATGAACATGTTCCTGCACGGGGAAGACAACCACAAAATCGAGTGGGGCGATACCATCCGCAACCCCAAGCTGCTGGATATTAACGGCGATCTGATGCGCTTTGATATCGTGACCGCCAACCCGCCCTTTTCGCTGGATAAATGGGGTTATGAGGAGGCGGGGAACGATAAGTTTGGTCGCTTCAAGCGCGGGCTCCCGCCCAAAACCAAGGGGGATTACGCCTTTATCCTCCATATGATTGAAACCCTCAAACCCAAGAGCGGAAGAATGGGCGTAGTGGTGCCCCACGGTGTGCTGTTCCGGGGGGCGAGCGAGGGGAAAATTCGCCAGCAGTTGATCGACGAGAACCTGCTCGATGCGGTGATCGGCCTGCCGGAGAAGCTCTTCTACGGCACCGGCATCCCCGCCGCCATCCTGATCTTTAAAAAGCAGAAGGTGGATGACAATGTGCTGTTTATCGACGCCAGCCGCGAGTTCAAGGCGGGTAAAAACCAGAACCTGCTAAGCGCGGACAATATCGCCGACATCGTCGCCACCTATCGCAATGGCGGCAATGTCGATAAGTATGCCTATCTTGCCTCGCTTAAAGAGATCATCGATAACGACTACAACCTCAATATTCCTCGCTATGTGGATACTTTTGAGGAGGAGTCCGAGATCGATCTGCTGGCGGTGCGTGCCGAGCGGGAGTTGCTTAAAACCCAACTGACCGAGCTGGAAGGCGAGATGGCCAAGTATCTGGAGGAACTCGGCTATGGTGCCTGAATGCTGGAAGGTAGTTGAGATTGGTCAATGTCTATCTCTTCTTAAGAGTGGATTATCACGTCAATTGAGCAAAGATGATATTGGAATTCCTGTTATTCGCTCAGGGAATATGAGTGATCAAGAGGTTGATTTTTCTGATTTGAAGTTTTGGTATATTGATGACCCTCAGGGTGCTAATACGCAAAGCTATATCTTAGATGATGGTGATCTACTGATTAACTTTATTAACAGTCAGAGTCAAATTGGAAAATCTTGTCTGTTCAAAAACAAGATTGGTCGCCCTTGTATCTACACAACCAATATTCTTCGCGCCAAAGCTAAAATTGATGGTCAGTATCTTTTTTATACAACAAAAACAAAGCAATACAATGACTATATTCAATCAATAACAAAGCCTGCGGTCAATCAAGCTAGGGAAGGTGCGAATAAGCGGGGAAATTCTTCTCGGCTGACTCAGTCATTTCATTTCTTCATGTTTGAGCCGATTTTTT
>NZ_JAPCIX010000014.1:0-102945 GCF_027707605.1 Aeromonas sp. QDB31
TGCTGTCTTTACGTTCACCGCTTGGCATCAGCCTTGCCATGAACACAAATAGTTGGTTGCGGGGGCCAGATTTGAACTGACGACCTTCGGGTTATGAGCCCGACGAGCTACCGAGCTGCTCCACCCCGCGTCCGAATTGTACTGCCTTCATCACTGCGCACTACCGAGCAGAGGTAGTTTGCTGTCTTTACGTTCACCGCTTGGCATCAGCCTTGCCATGAACACAAATAGTTGGTTGCGGGGGCCAGATTTGAACTGACGACCTTCGGGTTATGAGCCCGACGAGCTACCGAGCTGCTCCACCCCGCGTCCGAATTGTACTGCCTTCATCACCGCGCACTACCGAGCAGAGGTAGTTTGCTGTCTTTACGTTCACCGCTTGGCATCAGCCTTGCCATGAACACAAATAGTTGGTTGCGGGGGCCAGATTTGAACTGACGACCTTCGGGTTATGAGCCCGACGAGCTACCGAGCTGCTCCACCCCGCGTCCGTATTTTTTCGAAGTGGCAGAGCAGTAGCCAGTTCGAATCGTCTTCATCAGCTATCACCCGAAGGTTGTCGTCGATGTCGACACTCAGATGGTTGCGGGGGCCGGATTTGAACCGACGACCTTCGGGTTATGAGCCCGACGAGCTACCGAGCTGCTCCACCCCGCGTCTGAGGTCGCCAATAATAGGCTCCAACGCTGAGATTGCAAGTAATTATCCTAAAAAAAGTTTACCAGGGGATTAAACCATCACATGTTGTGTTCTTTTGCAACAAACCGTAGTTTTTTCAGTCAACTAGGTGCCGACCTTGCCACTCAAGGCCCTCGCCTGCCAGGCTGCGCTACCGGCTCCGGCGTGCCACATACCCCTCTCTATGTATGAAAAAGCCCGCATCTATACAGACGCGGGCTTACTCCCTGGCTTGCCACTGTGCGACTCAGGCCAGCTGGTGCAGCACGCTGGTCGCCGCTATCTGGGCGATGATGAGACCGCACAGGGTCACGGACAACACCACGGGGGCCGTCTCCTGCTGCCGGTAGAGAGGGCTGAACCAGAGCAGCAGGGCGGCAATGAGCAAGCCCGCCTGGGTCAGCACCCCGGGGATCAGGGCATCGAGCCCGGCGCCATTGTCCTGCCCGCTCACCAGCACCGCCAGCCAGATCAGGCTCAGCATGGCGGCCAACAGCCCCGCCAGCGGCAGCAGCAGGTTGAATGCCTGCAGGCGGTGGCGGGCACGCAGCAGCATCAGGTGGGCAAAGGCCGAGCCCAGCAGCACCATCTGCAGCACACCATTCAGCCAGCCCTGGATCTGCAGCAGACCCAGGCCATAGAGAGCGAGCGGCATGGCGGGCAACCACAGCAGGGTGGCGGGAATGGCACGCTTGCCCTCGAGGCGGGACTGGGCCAGGGAGAGCACTATCCCCAGGATCAGGGCGGCTCCCCCACACCAGGGAAGCCAGCCGGTCACCCCGGCTTCAATTCCCAGCATCAGGGAGAGGCCGGTGATCACCCAGATGGAGAAGAGCTGGTTGGTGATCCGCGAGCGCTGGCCCGGGCAGAGATCCCCGCGCCACAAGACGATCCCGAGCGCGATCAAGGCCCCCAGGGCCATCAGGCCGGTCAGGGAAAAGAGCCAAAAAGGAAGTTGGACGAACATAGGGTCTCCGGCAGCAAAAATGAGGGGCGAGTATACCCAAACCCGCCCCTATTCCCAACGCCTGCGAGACTAGCTCTGGCCGCGGGCCAGGGCGACCACTCGCGCGAACATCTGCTTGAGCATGAGGGGAATGTGTTCGCTGCCAAGGCGCTCCGCCTCCTCCACCACGGCCAGCGCCATGCCGGGCTTGCTGCGGTGATGAATGGCCTTGGAGATGATGCGCCCGGCGTTGAGGGTGGAGCGCCCACCGACACCCGCCTCGCGCCGAAACACCGCCTCGAATCCGTTCTGGTAGAGGTAGTGCTCTATGTCCGCCGAGGGCAGCTGGGTCAGCCGGTCCCGTTCACGCTCCCCCTTGAGCAGGGAACGAGCCGAGCTCGCGTACTTGGCGCCCGCCTCGTCACCGTCGGTGAGCAGGTGCCACTCGATGCCGAAGTCGCGGGCCACTTTGATGAGAGGGGCCTGACCGCACTGGGCAAACTCGATGATGCGCACCCCCTCCGCCCGCAGGCTGTAGCCACAGATCTGGGCGAGCTCGGAAAGCAGCCAGATCTCTGTCTCCCCCTCCACCAGCAACCAGCAACGGGCAAACATCGACATGGGTCTGTTGATGCGCACGTGGAAGGCGATTTTGCGCAGGTCATCGCTGCTGTAACGTTCCCCCCCCAACTGGTGGCAGAGGATGTCATGCTGGCGGCGCACCAGGCGGCGCACCTGATTGAGTGGCAGGGAAGAGAGCAGATCCCCCGAGTTGGTGGTGAGCAGCTTCTGACCGGGCAACTGCTCGAGCAGGCCCCAGGCCAGTGCCAGCATGGTGGGGTGCAGGCGACTCTCGGGATCTTCCAGCATCAGGATGGGCCTGGCCCCCTCCTCCAACTCGCGGTTGCCGCGGGCATGGAGCAGCATGGCGGCCATGCCCGCCATGGCCAGTTGCAGGGCCCGGTTATCGGCATTGCGCAGCAGCACCTGCAAGTTGCCGGGATTGCGCAGGGTCATGGGGCGATTGACTATCTCCCGCTGGCTGCGCGGCTTGTGCTTGATGGGGGCCAGGGCGCTGAAGTAGTGCTCCATCAACTGCTGTACCGCCTGCAGCGCCTCTTTCAGCTCGGGTTCGCCGATGCGCTGGGGCTCATCGGTCAGCTTGCCGGCGAGCTCCCCGAGTCGCTGCTCGGAGAGATCGTCCCAGGGCAGCCGCTCTATGCCGTCGCGGGCGGTACGGGCATCCCGCAGCCGGAACACCGGGTTCATGGTGATGAGCAGCCGTACCAGCTCTTCGTTGTTGTCGATGGCCAGGCTCTTGCCAATGCCATCGAGAAAGTCATGGGTGCTCTGCACGCTGCCGTCGTCCTGCAGTTCGGCGCTGGCGCGATAGTGCACCCGGTGGAACTTGTCCTTGTGGGGGATCCAGGCCGAACCCAGGCGCGCCAATCGGCGGGAGTGTTGGCACATCTGGGGGCGGTACTCGCTGAAGGTGAGCACCAGTTGCAGGGTGCGCGACGGGCTCAGCTCGGGATCTTCGGGCTGATGGAAATCATCGCGACTGAATTGATAGGGTTCGGCATCCCCCAGCAGGCACCAGAGGGCACGCAGCAGGCTGGACTTGCCCCAGGCGTTCTCACCGATGAGAACCGTGGTGTGATCCAGCCCGAGCGAGAGCCGATTTATCCCGCGAAAACCTTTGACTTCAATGCGTTCCAGAAACATGCGGCCATATCCAGTCCATCCTGATGGCGCAATAGTGGCAAAGTTGCCGGAAAAATCCTATCGGGTCTTGGGGTTTTCAGCGGGAACTGTGAGGCACTGCGGGTTCGGGTGGGGTGGGAACAGAGAGGCGGTCTTGCGGAGCATTCCAGTGGCTGAACCAGAGGTGGCGGGTGCGGGTCTGACGTTTGCGATGATTCAATGGGCATTCCTTTTTGTGGGTAAGAGGCAGAGGGTACACCTCTTTTACCCAGAGTCTCAGCGTTATCTGTGACAGGAGAATGACAATTGTGCGCGCCACTGCCCCGGGCTCAGGCCAAAGGCCTCCCGAAAACGATTACCAAAGTGGGCCTGGGAGGAGAAGCCGCACTGGGCGGCAATGCTGGCCAGGGGATCGCTTCCTGCCAGCAGCTGCTTGGCCCGCTGGAGCCTGAGCCCCAGCAGGTAACGATGGGGCGGGCAGCCCAGGCTCTGGCCGAACATGCGGGCAAAATGGTATTCGCTCAGGCCAGCCTCCCGGGCAAGATCGCTCAAGGTCACGGAGTCCGCCAGGTGAGACAGCAGGTACTCCTGCACCCGCCGGACAACGACGGGCGCCAGGCCGCCCCGCACCTCCGGCAGGCTGGGCGCCTCCCGGGTATGGTGACGGTAGGCGTGCAACATCAGCATCCAGGCGCCGTGGGAGAGCGCCATGCGATCGACCCCGTGCTGCCAGTCCAGCTTCATCAGCTGTGCCTGCACCAGGGCCGCGGCCTGGGGATCCTCGATGAAGGTCTTGTCCTGCAACACCAGGTGGCGCCCCTCCTTGTCGCACACCTGCTCGGCGATGCGGGTGAAGTGGGCGGGAGTGAAGTAGAGGTGGAAGAAGCGAAACTCCTCGCGTACCAGCCATTCGGATCTGTGGTGATCGGGCATGATGCACACCTTGCCGGTACCGCCATGGCCGCCGGGACCGTCGAGGCGCTCGGTCTGCTCGCCCCCCTGCAGATAGACGCTGATGGTGTGGTGACCCGGCTTGTGGTAGCGGGTCTGATCGTAGCGGTTGCGCCAGCTGGCCACCCCGAGCCCGGGCTCCAGCCAGCAGGAGTCCTCCAGCCGCGCCCCCGTGCTGACCAGGGCATCAAACACCCCCGCCTGTCGTCTCTGCTGCACCTGTCTGCCCCATCCTTGTTCCCGTGCCGTCATCTTATCGCGGCGGCTCGCCAAGCGCTGCTGCCGGCCACAAAAAACCGCAAGATGGTGCAAGCCAGCTCACGCCGTCCGATCCATGCTGATCCCCATGTCACTCTCCTTTTCATCGGATCCGCTCATGAATCTCCTGCTGTATGTTTCCACCGTCCTCATCTGGGGCAGTACCTGGATCGCCATCGCCTGGCAGCTCGGCCCCATTCCCATCGAGGTCTCGGTGCTCTATCGCTTCGCCCTGGCGGCGCTGGCGCTGTTTGCCCTGCTCACGGTGAGCGGCAGGTTCCCTCGCCTACCCTGGGCGGGTCAGCGTTATGCGGCCCTGCTCGGCGCCCTGCTCTTCTCCACCAACTTTCTCTGCTTCTATCACGCCACCCTCTATATACCGAGCGGTCTGTCGGCGGTGATCTTCGCCAGCGCCAGCATCTTCAACGGCCTCAACCTCTGGCTGTTCGAGGGCAAACGCCCCGGCCTGCGCTGGTTGCAGGGGTCACTGCTGGGCCTATTTGGTACCCTGCTGCTGTTCTGGCCCGTGCTGGCAGATGCGCAACTGGGTGCAAACGGCTGGAAGGGGCTGCTATTCGCCTGCGGCGGCACCCTCTGCTTCTCTCTCGGGAACCTTGTCTCCGCCCGTGGTCAGCGTCAGGGTTACCAGGTGTTGCAGATGGTGCCCTGGGGCATGGTGTACGGGGTGGCGCTGCTGCTGGGCTGGGTCATGGTGCTCGGTCAGTCGCTGACCCTGCCGACCGAGCCCCGCTACCTCGCGGCCATGGTCTATCTGGCCATCTTCGGCTCCGTCATCGCCTTCACCGCCTACCTCACCCTGGTGGGGCGCATCGGCGCCAGCAAGGCCGCCTATGCCACCGTGCTGTTTCCCCTGGTAGCGCTCAGCCTCTCCACCCTGTATGAGGGTTTCGTCTGGCAGACGGTCTCCATCATGGGGGTGGTGGTGAGCCTCATCGGCAACCTGGTGATCTTCGCCCCGCCCGTCAAGACGTGGCGCTGGCCGTTATCGAGGGCTGCAAACGGTACTTGCCCCTGATGCCACCAGCCCCTAAGGTAACGGCTCCCTACAGAGGATGACCGGAGAGACGATGTTACTGGAAGGGCTGGAGACACTCTGCCTGCTGGCGAGCGAGGGCACCATGGCCAAGGTCGCGAGCCGCCTCTATATCAGCCAGTCGGCGGTGAGCAAACGCATCACCCAGCTGGAGCAGCGCCTTGGCAAGCGGCTCATCGAGCCGGATGGCCGCCAGATCCGGCTCACCCCCCAGGCCCGGGAGCTGCTCGCCCGGGTAGCCCCGAGCCTCGCGGAGATGAAGGGGGTGCTGGCGGACAGCCAGACCCTCACCGACAAGACTCCCTTGCCTGTCGCCTGCTCCGAGACCCTGCTGGCGGGCTACCTCGCCCGCTTCATGCACGACTACCTGGGCCGGGATCCCCACCTTGCCCTCTCCACTCACCATACGCCGGTGATCCTGACGCGGGTACGCGGGGGGGACGCCCTGCTTGGCATCTGTGCCGGTCGCCTGCCCCCCGGTCACGGCCTGTGCGCCGAGCTGCTGCTGGAAGAGCCCTTCTATCTGGTGGGGGACGATGGGGATGAGGTGGTGCAGCCGGATCATCAGATCGCCTTGCAAGCAACATTGACTGGCAAGCTGAGCGAGGCAGAGGTGAATGAGGAATTATTGGCGCAGGAGAAGGTGCGCAAGATACTCACCATGGATCTGGAGAACCCCTCCAATCGCTATCTGCGGGATCCCCTGGCCGCGCTCGGGTTGGTGCCGGCCATGGAGCTCGACTCCTACCTGGCGCTGATCGAGCTGGCCAAGGCCGGCATAGGCCCCGTGCTGTTGCCGGCCGGTCTGCTGGCCCTAGTGGGGGCTCAGGGGAAACGGGCGCGCGCCCTGCCGGGGCTGGCGCGCCCACTGCACCTGGTCTATCGCCCAAGCAGCCTGAAACGGGCGCGCATCCAGCGGTTGGTCGAGGAGATCCGGGCCCATTTCGCCCGGGTGAGCCAAGGCTAGAGCTGACTCAGACCAGCCAGCTGAACAGCTCGGGGTACTGACTCCACACCAGCTTGGCGGACATCACCAGGGAGACGGTCACCAGCAGCGGCTTGATGAGCTTGACCCCTTTCTTGAGCACCAGCTTGGAACCGAAGCGGGCCCCGATGAACTGACCCAACGCCATGCAAAAACCGACGCTCCACACCACCTTGCCACCGAGGGCGAAGAACAGCAGGGAGGCGATATTGGAGGTGAAGTTGAGCAACTTGGTGTGGGCCGTGGCCCGCGCCATGCCAAAGCCCGCCAGCGCCACGAAGCCGATGGCAAAGAAGGACCCGGTGCCGGGACCAAAGAAGCCGTCATAGAAGCCGACCCCGCCCCCCACCAGCAGGGCAAACATCATGGGGGTGAGGCGGCGCTGGCTCTCCGCATCGCTCACCCTGGGGGAGAAGTAGAAGTAACAGGCAAACGCCACCAGCAGGAAGGGCAGCAGCCGCTCCAGAATGGCGGCGTCTATGGTCTGCACCACCAGAGTGCCGAGGGCCGCGCCGATGAAGGTGCAAATGACTGCCGGCCAGATGATGCCCCACTCCAGCAACCCACGGCGGGCATAGAACCAGGTGGCGGAGAAGGAGCCGAAACTGCTCTGCAACTTGTTGGTGCCAAGCACCAGGGCGGGCGGCATGCCGGTGGCGAGCAGGGCCGGCACCGTCAGCAGGCCGCCGCCTCCGGCGATGGCGTCGATAAAGCCGGCGATGAGGGCGACCCCGAACAGGGCAACCAGGGTGAGCAGTTCCAGTTCCATCCATAAACCTCGTGTGATGTGGCCACCTGCGGCAATCCCGGGTGTCCTGTTTGAGCACAATGCAGGTCGCTATCCTAACGGGGGCGGGCTCATGAGGCTAACGAAACAATGGCAGCCAATTGATTCCTGATTTTCATCAATGAGACCACTGCCTTGCCATCGGCTGCCAAAGCGAACGGCGCAGTGGCAGGCGATCGATCCAATGCCTGATTTTCATCAATAGGTCGCCACCTTGGCATCGACCGCCAAAGTGAACGGAACAGCAGCAGGCGGTCAGTCCAATTCCACCCACTCTTGATCACAGGCGCGGCGCTTGGGGTGATCAGCTTGTCCGATGATGCCCGTCCCCTGCCTTCGTCATGCTGCCGAGTCGGTTAAACCCGCGTTGCCACGCTGGCCTCGCCCCTCTCCACGGCAGGCCCGGCCACCCCTCTGTTGATCGCCTCAAAAGCCTGTAACAGCGAGCTTTCATCCTCGCCCGGAGCCCGATTCACCCGACCCGCCATATAGCGGCTGCTGAACAGGGTTAAACCAGCGCTGCCTCGCCCCGCTCGGCAACCTCCCCCTTGATCGTCTCCAGGGCCTGCAACAGCGAGGTCTCGTCCTCGCCCGGGGCCCGGCTGACCCGGCCCGCCATATAGCGGCTGCTGAACAGATTGAACCAGTGCTGCAACGCCTGCCCTGCCTGCAGCTCCCCGGCCACCTCCAGCACGCAGGCCGCCACCTCGGCGGTACACAGATGCTCATCGCAGTGAGCGACCCGCATGCCATAGGTGGAGAGCGCATCCGGCCGCACCGACAGCACGGGGAAACCATCCAGATAGGGGCTCATGTTGAACATCTTGCGCGCCTCGGGCCAGGTGCCGTCCAGCAGGATGAAGAGCGGCTTCTTGCCGGGGGCCAGGACCACCTGCTCGGTCACCCGGGCCGGGTTCTTCTCGCAGGCGGGGAACACCACATAGGGCTGCCAGGCGGGATCCGCCAGCAGGGCCAGCAACTCGGGATGGGGCTGGGTGCGCTTCCAGAGAAAGGCCCAGGTGGTCTGGGGCAAGACATCGGCGATGAGACGGCCGGTGTTGGACGGCTTCATGGGCTCGCTGTCATACATCAACAGGCAGAAGCCCGCCTCGGCCTTGAGCTCGGGGCGCCACTCGCAGGCACACCAGGCATGACGCAGCTGGCAGGCCTCGCAGCGGGGCACGCTGCCGCCACGGGCGAGAAAGGGACGGGTTGAGATGCTCTTGCGCCAGATGCGCAGGCGATTGACGGCATGATCGGGGATGGGCTTCATGGGGCGCGGCTCGGCGACAGGGTCTGCGGGAAAAAGGGGGCAGATTGTAGCGGGCGGGTCTGCCGGGAGCAAGGTGCGCGGCATCTGCCCAGCCAGACGCACAGGCCCGACGCACCGCTCTATACTTGGTCCTCATCCCATCATCCCATCATCCCACGCACGGGAAGGCCGATGGGACAAGGAGGACAAGATGGCAGAACCAGACATGGCCAGAGAGCACGCCCTGGCCGAAGGATCCACCTTTACCTGGCACGAGCTCTATGTGCCGGACGGCGAGGCCGGGATCCGCTTCTACGCCGAGGTGCTCGGCTGGGAGAGTCAGCTCATGGAGATGGAGGGGGGCAACTACCCCATGCTGGTGGTCAACGGCCGACCGGTGGCCGGGGTGCAGTCCACCCGGGACAACCCCCAGATGGCTGGCGTGCCGCCCCACTGGGCGACCTACATAGCGGTCGATGACGTCGATGCCAGGCTGGCCAAAGTGACCCGGCATGGCGGCAGCCTGGTGGTGCCCGCCATGGACATCCCCACCGTCGGGCGCATGGCGCTCATCGCCGATCCGCAAGGGGCACACATCTGGCTGTTCACACCCTTCCCCGGGGATTGCCAGCAGCCCTGAGGACCATGCAACACCGCAGAAACGACAGAGGGGCCCTTGGGCCCCTCGCTTATTGACATGCCTTGTCGGCACCCTCAGACGGGGCGCAGGTTCTGCTCGAGGAAGGCCGCGAAGCTGTGACCGTGATGCTCCAGCAGTTTCGGGAACATGGAGATGGAAGTCATGCCCGGGAAGGTGTTGATCTCGTTGAGCAGTATCTCGCCATCCTCGGTCAGGAAGAAGTCGATGCGTGACAGATGGGTCAACTTCAGCTGGCGGAAAGCCTTGAGGGAGTAGGCATGGATGGCGTCAGACTGAGCCTGGGTCAGGCCTTCGGCCTTGAGCGCGGTCTCGGTGTGGCTGGCGCTGCTGTACTTCTCCTCATAGGTGTAGAACTTGTCCTGAGGCACGCAGATCTCCCCGGGATAGGTGGCCACCAGCTCGTCACCGTACTGGTAGACAGCCACTTCCAGCTCGCGGGGCTTGACCGCCTTCTCGATCAGCACCTGCTCGGAGTAACCGAAGGCATCCTTGATCCCTTGCACCAGCTCCGCCTCGTTGCTGGCGGAGTAGCAGCCCACGGATGACCCTTGCGAGGCCGCCTTGATAAACACCTTGCCCCACTTGGCCAGCGCGGCTCTCGCCTCGGCGAGCGCCGCGTCGCCCTGCTCGGTCAAAAACAGATAAGGGGTGTTGGGGATGCCGATGGCGGAGAGCCACAGCTTGGTGCTGATCTTGTTGAAGCAGATCTTGCTCGCCTCGGCGTCACACCCCAGATAGGGCAGGCCCGCCAGCTCGAGGAAGGATTGCAGATCGCCGGTCTCACCCGGATAGCCGTGGATGCAGGGCACCACGTAGTCCACCGGACGGGCCACGCTGTCAAAGGAGAGCAGCTTGTCCAGCCCCAGCTTGCACTCGCGGCCGTCGGCACTGAGCCAGCGGTCGGCGAACATCTCGACCCGGGTCACTTCGACCCCAGGCAGAAGACCGAGCTGTTGTTCGAGGAAATTGGCACTGCGCAGAGAGACTTCGTGCTCGGCGCCACCGCCGCCGCACAGCAGCAAGACATGCATGTTCTTCATTAGATGTGATCCCTTGGGAGAAGCGGCTTCGTCATGGCCGGGGAAAATCCGGCTGCGCGACCTGCGCACCAAACAACGGGCGAAGCCAGATACGAACATAAGTGCGGCCAGTGTAGCAAGGGAGAGGAAGCCTTGTCAGCCGATGGGGACGCCATCCCCCCATACTGACCCGTAAAAAGCGGCGCCTGTGTCAAAAACGGGACGAAACGGACTCAGCGAGGGGGATCGACCCGCCCGGCGCCATTGCCATTGACCCGAAACCAGCCGGCGATGCTGTAGCGCTCCTCGCTCGCGGGCAGCACCTCGTGGGGAAACTCCTCCGACAGGAAGAGCACCAGGCGCCCCCCCTTGGGGGAGACATCCATCAGAAACTGCTCGTCGTTGTCATAGACCCGCAGCACGCCCCCCGCCTGGGGCTGCCAGCCGTTGTTCAAGTAGAACACCGAGGTGAGACGGCGGTTGGATCGCCCGGCAAAGGCGTCGCGGTGGGTCGCATAGAAGTCGCCGCGGCGATAGCGCGCGAAGTGGGCCTCGTAGTCGAACAGCCCCAGCATCAGGTTGCGATTGGCCGCCAGACGCAGGGACTCCATGCGGGCCAGATAGTCGGCCACGGGGGCGCCCTGATCGGGATCCAGCCAGTGGATCTGATCCCGGCGGATTTCCGGGTTGCCCTGATGCAGCCCCTCCCGCCCTATCCCCGCAGGTTGCCACTCATCGGGCAGGCAGGCCCGCAAGGCATCCACCTCGGCGGCGGTTAAGAAATCATCCACAATCACCCATCCCCGGGTGTAAATGGCATCCATGACGGCTTGATAGTCCAAGATTGACTCGCAGCGAGTGGAGAGAGTGCGCTTTGTAGCGACTTCCCCCTGTTGGCACAAACCGGATTGCTTCTCTTGAGAAGTCCCGCCATCAATAGGATCAGTCGTGGTTTCCCCTTGCCCCGCCGCTCCGGGCCCGTTAACGTGCAAGCAGCGCCCGACACGGGCCTTCCCCTTGCATCCACGGCCCAGGAGAACCCCATGCCCTTGCCCCCAATTCCCCTGCAACGACTCGATGGCAGCGAGTTCCCGAGAGACGCCTTGCAAGGGAAGGTCCTGCTGGTGGTCAACGTGGCCAGCCGCTGCGGCTTCACCCCCCAATATACCGGGCTGGAGGCCCTTCATCGCCAGTTTGGCCCGGCGGGACTGGTGATCCTGGGCTTTCCCTGCGATCAGTTCGGCCACCAGGAACCCGGCGATGCCGAGGAGATAGCCCGCTTCTGCCAGGTGGATTACCCGGTGAGCTTCCCCCTGATGGCCAAGTGCGAGGTCAACGGCGAGCAGGCCCACCCCTTCTATCGCTGGCTCAAGCAGCGAAAGCCCGGACTGCTCGGCAGCGAGGCCATCAAGTGGAACTTCACCAAGTTCCTGCTCGATCGGGAGGGCCGGGTGGTGGACCGCTTCGCCCCCCAGACCAAGCCCGAGGATCTGGCGGGGGCCATCCAGGCGCTGCTGTGAGCGGGGCACCCCGTGCGACAGGCTGGCGTGGCCCCTCTCCCATCAGTTGGCCGCCCCTCGGTGTTCCGGGTCCTCATTCGTGACGCCGTTACTGCGTGTCTTCGTCACTTCTGCTATATTACGCGCCCATTATCTTTTTCGTGTCGTAGCGCCCGCGGGACGGGCCTGAAGGGATCAGGCCGTGTCCTGACCCGCTACCCACCTTCTTCCATGTCGTGACGGGCCAAGGCTGCCGTCACCCGTTGAGCCCAAGGCTCGGAGTTTCTCTCGAACATGTCATTCAATGAACTGGGTCTGTCACCGCACATCCTGCGGGCCGTCAAGGAGCTGGGTTACGAACAGCCCACCCCCATCCAGCAGCAAGCCATCCCGGCCATTCTGGCCGGTCAGGACGTGCTGGGCGGCGCCCAGACAGGGACAGGCAAGACGGCCGGTTTCACCCTGCCCATGTTGCACCGTCTGCTGGCCAACCACGGCCGTGGCGGCCGCCGTCAGGTCCGCGCCCTGGTGCTGACCCCGACCCGGGAGCTCGCCGCCCAGGTGGGCGAGAGCATCATCAAGTACGCCCATCATCTGCCGTTCCGCACCCTGATCGCCTATGGCGGCGTCAGCATCAAGCCAAACCTGGACGCCATCAAGCTCGGGGTCGACATCCTGGTCGCCACCCCGGGCCGCCTGCTGGATCTGCTGACCCAGGGGGCACTCACCCTGAGCGCCCTGGAAGTGCTGGTGCTGGATGAAGCAGATCGCATGCTCGACATGGGTTTCATCACCGACATTCGCCGCATCATGAATGCGCTGCCGGAAGAGCGTCAGACGCTGCTGTTCTCCGCCACCTTCTCAAACGACATCAAGGCGCTGGCAGACGATCTGCTCAATGACCCCACCCTGATCGAGGTGGATCCCAGCAACACCGCCGCCGATCAGGTGACCCAGCGCGTCATCCAGGTCGACCGGGAACGCCGTCGCGAGATGCTCTCCCACATGATCGGCCGTGGCAACTGGCAGCGAGTGCTGGTGTTCGTGCGAACCAAGCAGATCGCCGACCGCCTCGCCCAGCAGATGCAAAAGGATGGCCTCAATACGGTCGCTATTCACGGCGACAAGAGCCAGGGTGCCCGCAACCGGGCGCTGGCCGATTTCCGCGAGGGCAAGGTGCGGGTGCTGGTCGCCACCGACATCGCCGCACGCGGCCTGGACATCGATCAGCTGCCCCATGTGATCAACTTCGAGCTGCCTCAGATGGCGGAGGATTACATCCACCGCATCGGCCGCACCGGCCGCGCCGGCCGTGGTGGCGAAGCCATCTCCCTGGTGAGCCAGGACGAGCTGGGCCAGCTCAAGGATATCGAGGCCCTGATCGGCCAATCCCTGACCGTGGAGATCATGGAAGGGTACGAGCCGAGCGGCAAACCGAGCCGCCAGACCCTGCCAGGCAGCAAGCCGGTGCAAAACCCGCCCCGTGCCCGCGGCCATGCCAACGCCAAGAGCAACAATGCCAAGGGCAAGCCTGACGCGGCCAAAGGCAAGGCCAAAGGGGACGGCCCCAAGAAGCCGGCCCCGGCTCGCAAGCGCGAGGTCGTGGGGGAAGACATCGGCTTCACCCCCATGCGCCGCCTGCCCAAGGCCCAGCGGGACGACTATCAGGACAACTCCAGCGAGGAGTGAGGCAACCCCCTGCCGACCTGACACAAAAAAACCGCCCACTTCGGGCGGTTTTTTATGCTCTGGCGCCCTTATTCGGCGGCCAAGGCCATGTGCAGCAGGGGATAGGGCTTGCCCTGACCATCCAGGGGGGAGCGCCCCGTCACCCCGAACACCAGATGCTGGCAGGTGGCGGCCAGCTGACCCTCCACCTCGGCCACCAGGATCCGCACCCCGGGCTCGGCCAGCAGCTGCCTGAGCGCCGCCCTCGCCACCGATGGCGTCAGCACGGGATCCCGGGGCCTGAGCTCGGCGTAAAGGCCGAGCAAACCCGCCAGATCCTGCTCCCTGCACGCTCTGATCACCACCATGGTAACCCTCCTGATCTTCGGTGTGCCCCAGCGCCGCCCTATGCGGATCTGGGGGCAAACATGATGATGGCCATGCCCGTCAGGGCGACCCCGGTGCCGACCCAGTCCCACAGCGTGGGTCTGATGCCATCCACCGCCCAGAGCCAGAGGATGGCCACGAAGATATAGACGCCCCCATAGGCGGCATAGACACGGCCGGCGGCGGTCGGATGCAGGGAGAGCAGCCAGGCAAAGAGGGCAAGACTCAGACCCGCGGGCAGCAACAACCAGGGGCTTCGCCCCTGGGTCAGCCACAGATAAGGCAGATAGCAGCCGACGATCTCGGCCACCGCGGTGATCAGAAACAGCCCGATCGTTTTGAACTCCAGCATCATGGGTCTCTAGCAGGGGTGCGACAGAGGCTGAATGTTAAAACAACTCATGACGGTATGTCAGCCCGGCGCCGTAGCTGGCGAAGAGGAAGAGGTGGCAAACCTTCCCCCACGGGCGCGGGGGAAGGAAGAGATCAGCGAACCCTGACCGCCTGCAACAGGGCAGAGACATCCGGGCCAAAGGTGCGGCAGCGAATGGCTTCGCGAATATCCGCCTCGCCGTAACGGCTGGCCGGGTAGACCACCACGCAGGAAGTGTCACCAGGCGCGAGGAAGTGGGTCTCGCCGAAGGGGGTGTAGCGGGTGGCCCCTATGCTGATGAGCGCATGGGCCGGGTGCCCCGCCTGGGCCAGCAGCCCCTGGATATGCTCAGCCGGGCCCTCATCCTGCTGATGGTTGAACTTGTCGATGGCCCAGTCGAGCAGCTGCCGATGGAAGTAGCTGTAATCCACCGCCGCACTGTCAACCCCATAGGGATGCAGCTCGCCATCCCGTTCCAGGTAACAGGCGATGCGATAGTCGTCTAGCTCGCAGCCCGGGGCAAAACTGCCAAGGGGCAGCAGAGTGGCCGCCAGTCCCTTGCTCTCCTCCCCCCAGTTCTTCTTCTCGCTGATCTTTTTGGCGTTGGGGCGACGGATGGAGCAGTCGTTGTAGGCGCCGAACGCCTTGGGATGGATGGCCACCACCTGCTCCCCTGCGTACTCCAGCTCGCACCAGAGCGCCACCTCGGGTTCGATTTGCACCTTCTCGTCACCGCTCACCGCCGCCTCTGGCAGGAAGATGGCCTCACCGCTCAATGGGAAGACGCCGAGCTGGCCCGGATGATCCGGCACATAGAAGGGGAACAGCGCCTTGGGGGCAACCTTGTCCGCGACCTTGACGGCGACGAAATCTGCCGCCTCCCCTGCCTGCTCCAGATGGCCGGCGAAGTTGCCCGCCACCCCCAATCCGATAAAGCGGTTCAATCTGGTGATCTGCATCTGTGGCTCCATTGGCGCGGCCCGGGCCGCCGCCTCGTTGTCGATGTTCAGGGCGGCAGCACTACCGCCAAAGAGGGAGCTTATTAGAGCACAGCCCCCAGGCGGCGCCCAGTTGCCCGGCCGCAAGCTGTGCACCAGGGCGGATTTTCCCTCACCAGATGGTCATAAAGAGAGCAGTCGGCGCCAGGCTGTGATCCCGGTGCTTGGGCGAGCCCCGCGCTTTTGCTAGTCTGCCCTATTCATTTTCCGTTTGGGTGCCGGTGCCGAGCCATGACCACACATTTTCAGGGTCGCTTCGAGGTGGAGTTCAAATACCGCCTGGCGGATAGCGCGGCCTTCCTCCGTGCCCTCGAGTCCCTCGGCCCCGAGGTGATGGTGGCGGACAATCATGAGCAGGACTGCTACTTCGACACGGCGGACCGCGCCCTGGCGAGGGAGCAGAAAAGCCTGGTGATCCGCACCATGGCCCCCTCCGGCATCCGGCTCTGGATCGTCAAGGGACCGGGGCCCGATCGCTGCGAGGCGGTCAATATCACGGATTCGGACAAGGCCATCAGCATGGTGTGCACCCTGGGCTACCAGCCGGTGCTGACCATCGACAAGCGGCGCAGCATCTACTTCCTTGGCCCCTTCCACGTCACTGTGGATCACCTTGCCGGGATCGGCGATTTTGCCGAGCTCGCCATCATGACCGACGAGGAGACCGCGCTGCCCGTCTACCGGGAGCAACTGCTGGCGCTGGCCACCCGGCTGGGGCTCGGCCCCGAGATGCGGGAAACCCGCTCCTATCGTACCTTGTGCGAGCAGTCAGCCCACCTTCTACAAGAGGAATCAGCCCCATGATCGACAAACTCGCCTGGCTCACCTTCAAGGAGGGGCAACTGCTCTGTGCCCGCTCCCACGGCAAGGCCCTCTACTACATCCCCGGCGGCAAGCGTGAGCCGGGCGAGAGCGACCAGGCGGCCCTGGTGCGCGAGATAGCGGAGGAGCTGGCGGTCAGCCTCAAACCCGAGACCCTGCGCCTCGCCTGCGAGTTCAGCGCCCAGGCCGACGGCAAGCCGCAAGGGGTGAATGTCAATCTGCGTTGCTACACCGGCGAGGCTGACGGCAGCCCCACCGCCTCGGCGGAGATCGCCGAGCTACGCTGGCTGGACAGCCGCCATCTGGATGACATCTCGCCGGTCTCCCGCCTGCTGTTTCAATGGCTGGCAGAGCAGGGCTTGATCCGTTAGGGAGATGACTCGTGGACAGCCTTTTAGCTCCGGCTGACAGAGCAAGATTGAACCGTTAATCCCGAATTGATTGGCAATGGAATACAAGAAGAGGAGTTTCAATGGAGATCCTTGAGGTCGATAGCACCAGAGGCATCAAGCCTGCGCTGATCACCCTGCTGCAAGATTGCGTGGCCAGTGGCGCCTCGGTGGGCTTCTTGCCTCCCCTGCAGGAAGAGCGGGGATTGGAGTACTGGCAAGGTATCGAAGGGGAGCTGGCCGACGGAGTGCGCAAGCTCTGGGTGGCCTTCGATCAGCACCATCTGGTAGGCGCCCTGCAGCTCTCCCTGTGTACCAAGGCCAACGGGGGCCACAGGGCCGAGGTGGAAAAGTTGATGGTACACAGCCAGGCACGCGGCAAGGGGGTGGGCCGCGCCCTCATGAATGCCATGGAGCAAGGAGCCCGCGAGGCCGGGCGCACCCTGCTGGTACTGGATACCCGGGTCGGTGACATCGCCTCCACCCTCTACCGCCAGCTGGGCTACCAGGAGGCAGGCCAGATCCCGAACTTCGCCAAGAGCGCCGACGGCACCCTGGCAGCGACCCAGTTCTTCTACAAGCAGCTCTGACGGGCACGAGCCTTCGGCCCAACGAAACCAGCCCCGGGCCGGTCTCGTGAGCACGACGCATCGTGGACAAGAGACAAGGCCCACTCTTAGCCTTCAAGGATGGTTTGTAACTTGAACCATCCTTCCCATCACCTTTCGATGGAGGCCTCCCGCTCGTTTCCTGTCTTTCCTGCCGCCCAGGATGGCCAGCATCCTGCAGACCCAATGCATGGTCGGTGTCGCCGCCGGTAATGCTGTTTTCTCCACCTTCAATCACAGCCACTGCCCGCCGTTCGGGCTCAGCCCCTTTTCACCACGCTGCGCGCTCCTGATAACGCACAGTTGTAGCAACCACACCGTGATAAACGCCAAGATGACGCACATGTGCTCAATATCGCTCCGGCGCGGCACTCTCGACACATCGACCCGGGTGCCTGCACTTTTCCAGAGCTGGTGACAGCCTTCGACCAGCCAGCGCACCACCCGCAGTCGCGGATGATATCCCTTAATGCATCGGGGAATAGCTGAAATCACCCTTTGCTTTCCCAAGCGGAGATGGTCGATGGCCGCGCTTGCCTGTCAATAGACCAGCCGGCACCCTAGGGACAGGGGAATCTCGGCGTCCTTCGCCACGTCCGGATGCTGGTTTTGCACCATCAAACCAGCGGAGGGATGATACGGATCTGTACAGGGGAAAAACCGGCTATTCTCGCTCATGCGAGCCCGATATCAGCATATCCCGATCCATAACCAGAACGGTGCAGAGGAGGCTATCCATCGTTGAATTCAACCCGGTTACGGCCATTCCTTTTCGCAGCATACAACGCATCATCTGCCCGTTTGAGTATTGAGCTTAATTCTGTATCCTGATGCAGCAGCGATGAAAAACCTATACTGGCGGTTAATTTTATTGGTGCCCCATCATAATAAATGACCTGTGCCTCAATAACTGCCCGGATATTATCAAATAAGTCTGCATGATTGTCAGGAGGGTGACCCGTAATAATCATTGCAAATTCTTCACCACCAATACGGGCAAAGATATCCTCGGCTCTCATGTTTTTCTTGACAACATTAGCGACTTCTTTCAAGGCGTAATCACCGGCATCATGGCCATATTTGTCATTGAGGCTCTTGAAATGATCCAGATCGAGTATACCGATGGCCAGAGGTATATTGGTCGATTTGGATATCATCAGCCTGCGCTCACCCTCACTCATGAAGGCCCTTCGGTTTGCCGTTTCTATCAGGTAATCTGTCGATGCCTGCAATTCCATCTCGGTAAATTGAAGATGCAATTTTATATTAAGCGCAAGCCAATTCGCCAAACATTGCAATATTATTGCATGTTCAGAGGTGTAGTAGGCTTTCTCCCGATGCGCTACATTTAACGTCCCTATGCACCCTACTCCCTGTATCATTGGCGCATCCATGCAACACCCCATGCCATACCGGGACAATATATTACAATCCAGATCACTGGATTGGCTCAGGTCATCGCATATGGTCAACATGCTGGTTGAAAATACTCGTCCTACCATAGTGCCCTTTATCGGCACCAGAGATTCCATTGGTATGGCATTGCTTCCCATCACGGAATAAAGTTTCAAAGAGGTATCATTTTCCTTGATTGTTATGCTGGCCCGCTCCGCAGAAAAAAGATAGAAAATCCAATTATCCATGACATTCAATACATCCTGAAGTGACGCTGCCTGGGTAAGATCCTGGATAAAAGAAACGGGGATATTGATATTCTTGTCGGGGCCGATTTCAGATAAGAAATTGGGGTCGAATGTTCGTTCATTATACATGTACACCTCACACTGCTTTTTATTACTATTTGGATTTGCAGCTTTCAGGAGTCCGGATAGCAGTCACTGACATCTCCATATGCTCCTGCTCAAGAGTATAACAACTAACAGTGATCTGAAATGTTTGTTATATGCCTGCCATTTTTGAGCAAATAGCACCCCATTAACTACATCATTGACATTAATGGCAAGGATCAGTTGAGAACGTATCTCACCTTTAGCTAGGGTATTCAGTGAACTGATTGCCGACATGTTCCCGTCAATGGCCATTGATACCGAACAGAAGTCCGCGCATATCGGCGACAACCCGCTCTCGCAGCCCCCACCATCGCGCGGATCAAAATCTCGGGATCCTCCAACCGGAAAAAGGACCCATGCTCCTCCCCTCGTGGGGTGCTCAAGGATGCGGCGCCTGTCCCGGGCAAGGCAATCAGCTATGCCCCATGGATGATCCCCATGGAAAAGGCGCCCGCAGGCGCCTTGATGATGGATGTCGGGCTCGCCCTCAATAGGCCAGACCGGCACCATAAGGGTAGAGCGGGTTCGCGGAGTCCTTCGCCACGTCCGGGTGCTGGTTTTGCACCGCCTGCCAGCTGGAGGGCAGCTCGAAGGGCAGCTTGCCACTGGCCTTGGCCTTGCCGCTGATGACGTCGAACAGCGCCTGATCCAGGGCACCGAAGTTGGCGAGCAGCACCTGGGCTGCCGGTGCCACCTCGGTCAGGATGGCGGGCCTGTCCAGATAGACGGAGAGCACCATGGGCACCCCGGCCTGCGTGATGGCCTGGATGGCGGCGTACTCGTCCGCCCCGCGGTAGACCCCCTCGTGGGCCGTCTCCTGCACCACCTGATCGGCGCTGGCAAAGCCGAGCTGGCCGAAGTGGATGCTGCCAAACGGGAAGCGGGGATCCTGCTCACCCGGGGCATTGACCCGCACTATGGCGAGATCGGCCTGGGCCAGCTCAGTCACTACGGTGTAACCGTTAGCCGCGGCCACCTCGGCATTGACGTTATGCAGGTAGACCCGCTTGCCGTCGGCCTTGAGCGGCAGCAGGGATCCCTCGTTCTTCAGCAACACGTGGGACGCCGCCTGGGCGGCCTGGGCCTCCTGCTGGAACTCGGCCTTGCCCACCAGGGCCACCGCGGCCTGGGTATCCACATAGGGGTTCTCGAACAGTCCCAGGGCGAACTTCTGTTCCAGGATCCGCTCGGCCGAGGTGGTGATGGCCGCCTCGGTCACCAGGCCGCTCTGCACCGCCGCCAGCAAGGGAGCGGGATCTTCCACGCCGCCGAACTGATCCACCCCGGCGTCGATGGCCTTGGCGTAGCGTTCGGCCTTGGTGAGCTTCTCCACCCCCCAGGACATGCCAAAGGGCACTGTCCAGGGGCTGACGCCCGCCGTCACCTCATCCTGGGTCAGCCCCTGCTCGCAGCGGCTGTCGCAGTCGTTGACGATGCCCCAGTCGCTCAGCACCACGCCGTCGAACTTGAAGTGGCCCCGCAGCAAGTCGGTGAGGATCTGGCGGTTGAAGCCAAAGCCCACCTCCTCGATGGTCTGCCCTTCGTAGGTCAGCCCCTCGGGCAGGGCGTAATAGGGCATCACTGCCCCCACCCTAGCCTCGAAGGCCCCCTCGAAGGGCACCAGGTGATAGGCAAACTGGCCGCCCGGGTAGACCTGCTCCTTGCCCCAGGGGTTGTGGGCATCCAGGCCGTTTTTCTGAGGACCTGCCCCGGCGAAGTGCTTGACCACGGTGACCACGCTCTCCGGGCCTATGCCGTCGCTCCCCTGCTGGAAGCCCTCGATGTAGGCCTTGACCAGGGATTTGGCGAGCAGGTTGTCCTCGCCGAAGGTGCCGTTGATGCGGCCCCAGCGCGGCTCGGTCGCGAGATCCGCCTGGGGCGAGAGGGCCTCGTGAATGCCGACGGCCCTGTACTCCTGACGGGCGATGTCGCCAAAGCGCTGCACCAGGGCGGCATCGCCGATGGCGGCGAGCCCCAGGGTCTCGGGCCACTGGGAGAAGGCCCCGGCGCCTATGCTGGTGGCGTTGGGATCATGGGTGAAGTGGTTGCGGGGATCCGTGCTCACCGTCATGGGGATGCCGAGCCCCACCCCTTCCAGCAGGGCCTGCAGCCGGTTGTTGTCGTCGGCGATGGCCGCCGGATCCCCCGCCATGCGAGTGATGTAGGTATTGACGCCATCCTCACGCAGCATCTTGTCCATGGCGGTGAGGTTGACCCGCCCGTCTGCGTCCAGCACCAGGGTGCCGTGCATCATCAGGCCCGCCTTCTGGGCCAGGGAGAGCCTGCCCACCAGGTCCCGGGCCCGCTCGGCGGCTCCGAGGCGCCAATCTTCATAAGGTGTCAGGGTGCCGCTGCCATCGAGATCCTTGAATTGCAGGCCGTCCTGCTCGATCAGGCTGACGGTGCGGTGGCCCAGGGTGGGCTGCGCCGGCTTGGGGGTGGAGTCGTTGTCATTGCACCCTGCCAGCAGCAGGGCCCCTATGGTGAGGGCGACGCGGGTTCGGGAGAGCGAGTGGTGTTTCATTATTGTTATCTTCCTTGTGTGTGTAGGAGTGGCCACTGTATGCAAAATCGGCCCGCCTCACTTGCCCTGCGGGTGCAGGGAATTGCCGGTTGGGAGCAAGTTCGAAAAGTGTGAAAAGGGTTGCAGGGTTACCCTTGGTTACATTTCTGAAACATGAAGCCGAACCTGGCTCACGGCAATTCATGGCCGTTGGCGGATGATGGTGGGCCACCGCCGACAAGGATTTTCGCCGTGAAGACAGTCTCCAACCGGATAGCCCTGCACTGCCTCAACCACTGGCAGAGAGAGGGCAGGGATCCGGCCCAGCTCCTGCAAGAAGCCGGTATTGCCAGAGAAGAGCTGCTGCTCCCCCAGGGGCGGATCGACGCCCAGCGCCACTTCCGGCTGCTGACCCGGGTCGCCCCCCATCTGGACATGTCCCACAAGTGGTCGCCCCCTTCGCTCGCGGGGCTCTTTGCCGACTACCTGCCGCTGGCGAGCCTCTGCTGCAACGCCGCCACCCTGCGCCAGGCCCTGCACTTCTTTCTCGCCTACCGCCCCCTCATCGGCGAGTGCGATAGAATCGTCCTGCGGGAGGAAGAGGGAGAGGCCAGGCTCAGTTACCACTCGGAGTCCGATCACCCGGACGTGATCGCCATGAGCAGCCTGGCCAACCTCGGTCACCTCTATGCCCTGCTGCAGTTCTACCACCCCGGCCAGGGCCAGCTGGTGCTGCCCACCCCGGTGCGGCCCAAGCTGTGGCGCGAGCTGGGGGCCTGGCTGGGGGAGCGGCTGCAACGGGGAGAGCGCTTTGAGCTGCGCTTCCCCGCGGCCTTGCTCGATCTCGCCCACGGCGGCTGCAACGGCCCCCTGCAACCCCTGTTGCTGGGGGAGCTCGACGGCCAGATGCGGCTGCTGCGCCCGAGCAGCCACTACAGGGAGCGGGTGCTCGGGCTCATCCGTCAGCGGCTCTGGCAGGAGAGCGTCGACTCCCCCACCCTGCTGGCGGGGGTCTGCGAGGCCCTCAGGCTGACCCGCTGGACCCTCAACCGCCACCTGCGCGAGGAAGGGTGCCACTTCTCGGCCCTACTGGAGCAGGTGAGAAGGGAGGAGGCCTGCCGGCTGCTGCAAGACCCTGCCCTGCAGTTGCAGGAGGTGGGCGGGCGCCTCGGGTTTGCCAGCCAGAGCAGCTTCACCCGCTTCTTCAAGGAGGCATTCGCCCTCTCCCCCAGCGAATACCGCTCAAGGCGCAGCCGGCTCTGACCCCTCGACCAGGGCCCTGGCGAGCAGCTCCGCCAGCCAGTGGATGAAGAGCTGGACCCTGGGCGCCAGCTGGCGGCGATGGGCATAGAGGGCGTGGATGGGGAGCGGCGGCGCCTGCCACCGGGGCAACAGACTCACCAGCTCGCCGCGCCCAAGCAGCCCCTCCACCCCCACCCTCGGCATCTGTATGATGCCAAGCCCCGCCAGGGCCGCTGCCAGGTAGGTCTCGCTGTCGTTGACCATCAGGGCCCCGCCATCGGCAAGAGGGCGCGGCTGCCATCCTCCAGCTGGTACTCGAACCCCGGCTCGCTGCGCCCCTGCCCGGAGCCATAATGGACCAGCCGGTGCCCGGCCAGATCCGCCAGGGTCTGCGGTACCCCGTGACGGGCCAGGTAGGCGGCGCTGGCGCAGTTGATCTGGCGATAGTGGCCAAGGGGCCGCGCCACCAGGCTGGAGGGCTTCAGCGCCCCCACCCGCACCACGCAATCAAACCCGTCACGCACCAGATCCACCCGCCTGTCCGTGCTGCTCAGCATCAGCTGCAAGTCGGGGTGCTGCGCCAGGAAGGCGGGCAGCGCCGGGATCACCAGATGGCGCGCCATCCGGCTTGGCATATCTACCCGCAACTGCCCCGAGATCTGACCCCCCTGGCGAAACAGGCCGTTAAACTCCTCCATGTCCGCCAGCAGATCCCGGCACCTGGCGTAGCAGAGCTGGCCATCCGTGGTGAGCTGCACCCGCCGGGTGGTGCGCAGCAGGAGCCGGGTGCCCATGCGCTCCTCCAGCCTGCGGATGGCGGCGGAGAGGGTCGCCTTGGGAATGCCCAGTTGCTCGGCGCAGCGGGTGAAACTCTCGAGTTCGGCGACCCGCACGAACAATTTCATCGCATCCAGTTGATCCATGGCCTGATTGTCTCTTCAAACGGAACAGTGATTTCATTATCGCGCTATTTATCCGGCAATAAAGGAACAATACAGTGATCCGGTCGGCTCGCACCGAGCCCTTGTCACCCACAGGAGTCACACCATGTCCAGACCCATCGCCCTCATCACCGGCGCCAGTCGTGGCCTCGGCAAACACAGCGCCCTCGCCCTCGCGGCCAAGGGGGTGGATCTCATCATCACCTACCGCAGCCAGGCCGACGAGGCGGCAGCCGTCGTGGCCGAGGCCAGGGCGCTCGGGGTTCAGGCCCATGCCCTGGCGCTGGATGTGGGGGTAAGCGCCTCCTTTGTCGCCTTCGCAGAGGAGGTGAAACAACTGCTCACTCGGGAGTGGCAACGTCCGCAGTTCGACTATCTGGTCAACAACGCTGGGATCGGCATTCGTGCCAGCTTCGAGAAGACCACGGAGGAGCAGTTCGATACCCTGCTCAACATCCACCTCAAGGGGACCTTCTTCCTGACCCAGAAGCTGCTGCCGCTGCTTCGTGATGGCGGGCGCATCATCAACCTCTCCACCGGCCTCACCCGCTTCGCCATGCCGGGTTATGCCGCCTATGCCGCCATGAAGGGGGGCGTGGAGGTGCTGACCCATTATCTGGCCAAGGAGCTGGGCCCCCGCGGCATCGCCGTCAACGTGCTGGCCCCCGGCGCCATCGAGACCGACTTTGGCGGCGGCGTGGTGCGCGACGACAAGGGGGTCAACGCCTTTATCGCGAGCCAGACGGCGCTCGGCCGGGTCGGCCAGCCCGACGACATCGGCGGTGCCATCGCCGCCCTGCTCTCCGATGACTGCCGCTGGCTCACCGCCCAGCGCATCGAAGCCTCGGGAGGCATGTTTATCTAGGCCGTCATTTCCCTGCGACGCTGCCCACCAGCCATGAAAAAGGCCCCGCGAGGGGCCTTCTGTATTTTTAGGAGCCAGAGACAGGTCGTTACAGCGTCTTGCCGCCGGAGGCGATCACCTGACTGTACCAGTGGAAGCTCTCCTTCTTGATGCGGCGCAGCGATCCCCCCTGCTCGTCGCGCTCCACATAGACGAAGCCGTAGCGCTTCTGATAGCCGTTGAGCCAGCTCAGGATGTCGGTGAAGGACCAGGCGCAGTAGCCGATGAGCTCTACCCCGTCCTGCATCGCCTCCTGGCAGGCCTTGAGGTGGCTGTGCAGATAGGCGATGCGGTAGTCATCCTGCACCCGGCCGTCCGCGGTCAGCTTGTCGAACTCGCCGAGGCCGTTCTCGGTGATCATCAGCGGCAGGCCGTAGCGGGACGAGAGGCGACGCAGGGCGATGCGCATCCCGGTGGGATCGATGGCCCAGTCCCAGTTGCTGGTCTCGAGGTGCGGGTTCGGGGTTGTCCTGTAGAGACCGGGGACGCCGCTGGACGGCGTGGTGCCCTTCTGCCCCGTGGTGTTGATGCGCTGCATGGTCTGACCGCCGAGGGGATTGTCGGTGAAGGTCAGGGTGTAGTAGTAGTTGACGCCTATGTAGTCGGGGGTGCCTTCGCGCAGCAGTTCGAGATCCCCCGGCAGTATCTCGGGGGCCTCGCCGGTTTCTCTCAGGTAGGCGAGCGCCGCCTGGGGGTAGCGGCCGAAGCAGTAGGCATCCAGCCACCAGAGGTTGGTGAACTCCTCGGCATTCTCGAACGCCAGCATGTCGCTCGGGGCGCAGGAGGCCGGATAGGCGGGGGAGTACGCAAAGCTCGGGCCAATCAGGCCGTTTGGCACATGCTGGCGGAACGCCTTGATGACCCGGGCGTTGGCGAGAAACGCGATGTGGTTGGCGGCGAAGAAGCGCTTCCTGTCCTGCACTGCGGGCGGATGGGTGCCGAGCTGGTAGGCGTTAGTCAGGTTGTAGTTCTGCTCGTTCAAAGAGACCCAGTACTTCACCTTGCCGGCGAAACGTTGATACAGGGTGACGCAGTAGTGCTCGAAGTCGTCGATGATGCGCCTGTCTTCCCAGCCGCCGTATTCGTCCTGCAGGGCCTGGGGCAAGTCCCAGTGATAGAGGGTCAGCACAGGCTCTATGCCGTGGGCCAGCAGGGCGTCGATGAGCCGCTCGTAGAAGGCAAGCCCCGCCTCGTTCACCTCACCGCGCCCGCTTGGGAAGATGCGCGGCCAGCTCACCGAGAAGCGGTAGGCCTTGAGCCCCATCTCGGCCATCAGCGCCACGTCCTCTTCCACACGGTGGTAGTGATCCACCGCCACGTCGCCGTTGCTGCCCTCGAAGGTCTTGCCCGGCAACTTGGTGAAGAGATCCCACACCGAGGGGCCCTTGCCGTCTTCGTTCCAGGCCCCTTCCACCTGGTAGGCGGCAGAGGCGGCCCCCCAGAGGAAATCTGCGGGGAAGTCGTTGAACTTGGGATGGTGCATCTGGCTTGTCTCCTGCTGCTTGAGGATGGTGCCGCCTCTCCCCCTGGGGGCACTGGCGGGCGTCAAAACGAATTGGCATCAGCATCGAACAGTTCTAGAATTCCGTCCAATGACAATTTTTGCCATTCAATATTCCAGACAGGAATGAAGGAGTCGTGATGGAGTTGCGGGATCTGAAGGCCTTCGTCACCCTGGGGGAGGTCTTGCACTTCGGTCAGGCGGCGGCGCGCCAGCACATCACCCAGTCGGCCCTGAGCAAGCAGATCCGGCGGCTGGAGGCGGATTTTGGCGGCGAGCTGTTCGAGCGCAACGCCAGCAGCACCCGGCTCACCCCCCTGGGACGCGCCCTCTACGGGGATGCCTGCGCTCTGGTGGCCCAGTGCGAGCAGCTCGGTCGCACCGCCCGCGATGTGCTGGCGGGCAATGGCGGCACCCTGCGCATCGGCTTCGGGGTCGCCACCAAGCTGCTGGTGCCCGCCGCCATCGCCCGTTTTCGGGCCAGCCGCCCCGGGGTCGGCATCGAGCTCAACGATCTCTCCACCCATCACCAGTTGCTGGCGCTCAGTGAAGGCAGGCTGGATCTCGGCTTCTGCCGCCTGCCCGCCCCCAAGGGCTGGCCAGTGCTGCCTGTGGTGCGCGCCCATTTCGTCGCCGTGCTGCCCGCCGGCTACCAGGGGGTGACGGGGCTCTCGGATCTGCTGGAGAAGCCGCTCGCCATCCTGCGCCGGGACAAGGCCCCCTCCTTCCACGATCAGTTCGTGCACTACCTGGCACAGAGCGGACTGAGGTTTCAGGAGATCCAGTACGTCAACGACTTCGCCGCCGGCATCGCCACCGCGGCGGCGGGCATCGCCTGGACCCTGGTCCCCTCCTCCACCACCATAGAGCACCCGGACGTGATCACCCTTCCCCTCAGGGAGGCCGAGGCGAGCTGGATCATCGGCCTCATTCGCCCGCCGGGAGGGGATAACCCCCTCATCGCCCCCTTCTGGCAGACGGTGGCCGAGCTCGGTGATCCCGCTCTCACCGCCCTGGGTGATCAAGGCAGTAGCGAGCCATAGCGCGGCGACGGCTCCTTGCGCAGGGCAGAATCGTTCGAGAACCACATTAACGGTAGCTTTTGAGCGGGCAGCCCCCGTAAAATTGCACCATGGCCCCGGCGTTCGGCGCCAACCGACAAGGACTCGTTTCTCCAATGCTATCCCACTGGCTGCTGAGGTTTGATCTCCATCGCCTCATCCTGGCCCTGGCCGTGCTCGGCGTGCTGGCTACCTTCGGCAACAGCTTCTACGCCATCCATCAGGCACAGCGACAACTGCTGATCGACAGTACCCTGGAGGCCAACCGGGTCTATGCCGCCAAGCTCGCCGCCTCCGCCGACACCATGCTGAATGCCGCCCAGGGGCAGCTTGCCTACAGCGCCACCCAGTTGGCGCCGCTGCTGCAGGCCAACGACGTCAAGGGATTGGAGCAGGAGGTGGCCCAGCTGCGCGAGCGTACCAACACCTTCAACTCGGTAGCCGTCGTGAACACCGAGTCCGTCGTCGTCGCCGTCTCCCCCGAGACCTTGAAGATCAAGGGGGCCAAGCTAACCTCCCGCAGCGCCCGCCAGAGTCTCGCCAGCCAGCAGCCACTCATCTCGGACCCTCTCGTTTCCCTCTCGGGCAACTACCTCATCAGCCTCTCCTACCCGGTGTTTTCGGCGGACAGGCGCTTTCTCGGCTTTGTCGCCGGCAGCATCTACCTGCAGTCTGCCAGCGTGCTTTCCAGCTTGCTGGGCCAGCACTACTACCAGGATGGCTCCTACCTCTACGTGGTCGACCGGCAGAAGACCCTGATCTATCACCCGGACCCCAAACGCATCGGCCAGAAGATAAGTGACAATGCGGTGGTGGACGAGGTGTTGCAAGGGAAGCAAGGGGCACAAGCCGTGCTCAACACACGGGGAACAGAGATGCTGGCGGGCTTCGCCCCCGTGACCGGGGCTGGCTGGGGGGTGGTGGCCCAGCGCCCCCGCAACGCCACCCTGGCCGGGCTGGATCAGCAGATGCTCGACATCCTGAAGGGGATGATCCCGGTCACCCTCTTCATCCTCTTCATCATCTGGCTCTCGGCCACCGTCATCTCCCGGCCCCTGCGGCAACTGGCCAACCGGGCCAGGTTGATGGATCAGCAGGAGGCGGCCTCCAACATCTCCAGCATCCGCGCCTGGTACTTCGAGGCGGCCCAGCTCAAGCAGGCCATCCTCAAGGGACTAGGGCTGCTCAACACCAAGATCGACAAGCTGCACAACGACAGTCACACCGACCCTATGACGGGCCTCTTCAACCGGCGGGCGATGCAGCAGATGCTGGACGACTATCAGGCGCAGTCCCTGCCATTGGCAGTCATCGCCCTCGATATCGATCACTTCAAGACCATCAATGACCACTTCGGCCACGACGTCGGGGACGCCGTCATCGTCTCCCTGGCGACCCTGATGCAGCAGGACCTTCGCGCCGATGCCGCCCTGTGCCGCAGCGGTGGCGAGGAGTTCCTGTTGCTGCTGCCCGGGGTCTCCGGGGTACAGGCAGAGCGGATCGCCGAACGGCTGCGACTGAGGGTAGAGAGCCACGAGATGGGGCAAGCCGGGCGCATCACCATCTCCCTCGGGGTCGCCCACTGGCCGGGAGATGCCAGCGATCTCGGTGCCGTGCTCAAGCAGGCGGACAAGGCGCTCTATCAGGCCAAGCACAGAGGCCGCAACTGCGTGGTGGTGGCCGGCGCCTGACACAGCCCCGCGTCAGAAGCTATAGCCCATCTTCAGATAGATGCCGGCGTTGTCGTCCTTGCCCATGGCATACTCGAGGTTGGCGACTATGCCCGCCTCCGGCTTGAGCAGGTACTGGATCCCAGCCCCCCAGGCGGGGTAGACGTTGTCGCGGTCGCCACAGTCGAGGGACTCCCCGTTTACGGCATCGCCGTACAGGCAGGCTACCCCGGCGAAGGCGGTGAGGGTCCAGCGTTCGGCAAGCTTGTAGCGCTCCTCCACCTCAACCGCCGACATGTGCTGGCCCAGATACTCCCCCGGGGTGTAGCCACGCAGGTAGATGGGGGAATAGGAGCCGCTCGGTGCGTTGTGGGAGAACTGGTTGCGATTGCGCCAGGCGAGCACATGACCATCCCCGTGACTCCAGTAGCCCCGGTAGTCGACCCGGTAGATGTCAAAATCCGCTTCTCCCCCCAGTCCTTCCCGGTAGGCCAGGTTGTTGACGTTGAGGTACCAGCCCCGGGTCGCACTGAAGTCGCTGTCCCGGGAGTCGTGCTGCACTACCAGTCCCAGCCCCCCCGAGGTGAAGCCCTCCAGCCCCAGCTCATCGAGGATCTGATCCGATTGCAGATCCTGTCCCTGTATCTCGTAGTTGGAGTAGGCCGCCATGCCGCCGACGAACCAGTCCCCCTCCACCCGATAGAGGTAACGCAGGAAGGCGGAGCGGAAGTTGTCGTTGGTCTCGAGAGCACGGCCGGTGCCGAGGTAATCCTCGTAGCTGTTGTTGATGTCACCAAGAATGACGCCACCGACGATGCGGTGGTGATCCGCTCCGAACGACGTCTTGGCAAAGGCGCTGGTGATGAGGGATTCCGAGGTGGTGTACTTGCCGGACAGGGTAAACAGCGACGGGCGCGAGCCTTCATCGAACTGGTGCAGGTAACCCACCATCATGCCTGCCGCCGTGTCCAGCTTGGGACTGGAGCTCAACAAGGGCACGAACAGCCAGGGGGAGCGCTCGTCTGGTTGCTCCTCCCCCTTCGCCTCGCTGTCGTCCTGACGCGTTTGTGTCTCTACACCGGCGGGATCCGCCGCCATCGCGGGGCTGGCCGCCAGGGTGAGGACCAGGCCGGCCATCAGGGGGGAAATTGCATTGCGCATGTGTGATATCCGCACAGGATCGCGCACGGCAAACCGGCGGCGCGAGGCCACCCTGTCTGGCAGGCGCGTCGAGGTTCAGGTTGCCGGCCGCCACCTTGCATCGCGGGGCCGGGAGAGGGCCGCAGCATAGCGGCATCCCCCGCCCCCAGCCACCGCAAGATGGTGCGCCATACAATCGCCGTACAGCTTCGCCAAAGGATGGCGCCGGGCGAATACCGGACATGAAAAAACCCCTGCCTGGGCAGGGGGTCGGGAGCGGACGCTTACAGATTGGCGGCGAGGCTGGCGGTCTGTGCCTGGCTTGGGGTCACCAGCACCGGCACCGACTTGGAGGTGGGGGTGAAGGAGCCCTCCCCTATGCTCTCGATGGCCACCAGGGGGTTGGTCTCCGGGTAGTAGGCGGCGATGTTGCCCCTGGGGATCTCGTAGAAGATGATGCTGAAGCCGCGCACCACCCGCTCGCGCCCGTCGTTGCAGATGGCGGTCATGTCCACCTGCTGCTCCTCGGCCAGCCCCAGGCGACGGGCATCCTCCTCGTTCATGAAGACCACGTTGCGCCGCCCCTTGATGCCGCGGTAGCGGTCGTCCATGCCGTAGATGGTGGTGTTGTACTGATCGTGGGAGCGCAGGCTCTGCAGCAGCAGCACGGGCTGATCCTGCATCTGCTCCGCGTGGCTGGTGCACTCGGGCAGGATGGAGTCCGGCAAGCGGCTCGCCCGAAACTCGGCGCGCCCGCTCGCGGTATTCCAGCGCAGCAGGGCGGCACTGTTCTCCAGGTGGAAGCCGCAAGGCTCCTCGATGCGGCGGTTGAAGTCGTCAAAGCCGGCGATGGTCTCGGCGATGAGGTTGCGCAGCAGGGCGTAATCGTCCCGCAGCGCCAGCCAGTCCACCCGATCGCTGCCGAGGGTCGCCTCGGCCATGCGCGCGACTATGTCGATCTCGGAGAGACAGAGCGGCGAGACCGGCTCGTTCATGCCGGTGGAGGCGTGCACCATGCTGAAGGTGTCTTCCACGGTGATCTTCTGCACCCCGGTGCGCTGGGTGTCGAGCTCGGTGCGGCCGAGGCAGGGCAGGATCAGGGCATCCTTGGAGACCATGAGGTGGCTGCGGTTGAGCTTGGTGCTGATCTGCACGTTGAGCTCGCTCCTTCGCATCGCCTCATAGGTGAAGTCGGTGTCCGGCGCCGCGGCCGCCAGGTTGCCCCCGAGGCAGATGAGCACCTTGCTCTTGCCGCCATGGAGGGCCTTGAGGGCCTCGTAGACGTTGTGCCCCGGCGTGCGCTTGAGGCCCACCGGGAAGCGGCGCTCCAGCCGGTCGATGAAGGCGGCGCTGGGTTTTTCGTTGATCCCCATGGTGCGGTTGCCCTGCACGTTGCTGTGGCCGCGCACCGGGCAGAGCCCGGCTCCCGGCTTGCCAATCTGGCCGCACATCAGGTGCAGGTTGACGATTTCGCGAATGGTGTCGACCGAGTGCTTGTGCTGGGTGATCCCCATGGCCCAGCAGCTGATCACACTGTCGCTCTGTGCGAAGATCTGTGCCGCCCGGGTGATCTCCTCGCGACCGAGCCCGGATTGCGCCTCGATCTGCGCCCACTCCGTGGCCTTCACCTGCGCCAGGTAGTCGTCAAAGTGCGCCGTGTGCTGCTCGATGAAGGCGAGATCGATACGATCCCCCTGCTCTTCCAGGATGTATTTCGCCATGCCGCGAATGGCCGCCATGTCACCGCCAAGCTTTGGCGTGAGGTACTGGTGACTGATGCGGGTGGCCGCCGGGGTCAACAGCTCCGCTGGGCTCTGGGGGCTCGCGAAGCGCTCGAGGGCCACCTCTTTGAGGTTGTTGAAGGTGACTATCTGGCACCCCTGGCGAGCCGCCTTGCGCAGGGCATTCATCATGCGCGGGTGGTTGGTGCCCGGGTTCTGGCCGAAGACGAAGATGGCTTTGGCGGCGTCGAAGTCATCGAGCACCACGGTGCCCTTGCCAATCCCGACGGACTGGATCAGCCCCACCCCGCTCGCCTCGTGGCACATGTTGGAGCAGTCCGGGAAGTTGTTGGTGCCATAGAGACGGCCGAACAGCTGATAGAGGTAGGAGGCCTCGTTGCTGGCGCGCCCCGAGGTGTAGAACTCCACCTCGTCTGGGCTGGCCAGGCTGCTCAGCTTGTCCGCGATGAGGGCAAAGGCCTGATCCCAGCTTATGGGCTCGTAGTGACCGGTCGCCGGGTTGTAGCGCAGGGGCTCGGTCAGGCGCCCCTGGTATTCGAGCCAGTAGTCGCTCTGGGTGGCGAGGCGGCGCACCGAATGCTCGGCGAAGAAGTCTGCCCCCACCGTCTTGCCGGTGGACTCCCAGGCCACCGCCTTGGCGCCGTTCTCGCAGAACTGGAAGGCCCCCTGCTTGTTGTCACCCCAGGCGCAGCCCGGGCAGTCGAAGCCGTCGGTCTGGTTGACCCGCAGCAGGTTCTTGATGTTCTGCCGGGTCTTCTGGCTCTGCAGCACCTGCTTGAAGGTGGACTGCAGGGAGGAAAAGCCGCCGGCCTTGGCCGGTTTTTCAATATGACGGGACATGGGGTTCTCCAACGTGATCCAGGGCGCGGGGGCTGGCATAGCAGACCGGGGCATCGGATCTGGGCACATAAATGAGGGTCAGGTTGTATTTCAGGGCCAGTCGCACCGCGAGCTGGCTGGGAGACGCAAGGCTGATGAGGTGGGCGGCGCCAAATTGCACCGCCTTGTGAATGAGTTCGCTGCCGCAGCGGCTGGTGATGACCAGGGTGGCGGCCTGCGCGGGCTGGCGCAGTTGCATGCCGATAAGCTTGTCCAGGGCGTTGTGACGGCCTATGTCTTCCCGGCAGGCCAGGATCTCGCCGCGATCATCCAGCGCCAGGGCTGCATGGAGCGCGCCGCTCTGGCGGGCCTTGTTCTGCCAGGGGGCGATGCGTTCGCGCAAGTCCCGCAAACGCGCGGGATCCAGGGGGGCGCCCGGGGTCAGGGGGATAAGCTCGGGCAGCGCATGCTCGATGGCCTCCACCCCGCAGATGCCGCAGCCGCTCGCCCCGGCCAGGCGGCGCTTGCGTCGCCCCAGCTCAGCCAGGCAGCGGTTGGCGATGGTGATGTCGAGCACCACCCCCTGCTCCGACGGGGTGCTCTGGATGTCGTGCACATCGTGATTGCCACCGATGATCCCCTCGCCAAACAGGAAGCCGATGGCGAAGTCGTCGAGATCGTCCGGGGTGGCCATCATGACGGCGTGGTTGATGCCATTGATGTTGACGGACACGGCCACCTCTTCCACCAGCTCATCCAGCCTGGGCAACCGTGAATTGAAAGGGTTCATGCGAGACGCTTATAAGCTGTATTCGGGCCTCAAGTTTAGATAAGTCGTTCCCCCAAAACCAATGAAACAAATCTATTCACCGATAGATAACCTCTATTGCCATGGCGATGTCGATTGATTAACTTTGTCGACCATCCTCCATGCCAAGCCCCCCTCTTCGATGAACATCAAGCAGTTGCACTATTTCTACGAGCTGGCCCAGCACCGTCACTTCGCCAAGGCGGCCAAGGCCTGCTTCATCACCCAGCCGACCCTGTCCGCCAGCATCACGGCGCTGGAGAAATCCCTCGGCACCGAGCTGGTGGTGCGCAACAGCCAGTTCGTGGCGCTGACCCAGGCGGGGGAAGTGGTGCTGTGCCACGCCGAGCGCATGTTGCTGGAGCAGGACGCCATGCGCCAGGAGCTGAGCCTGTTTGGTGGCGCGCTATCTGGCACCCTGCGCATCGGCATGGTGCCCCAGTCGAGCATCGACATCATGCCGCTGCTCAAGCGCTTCAACGACGCCTTTCCCAAGGTCAGCCTGCGCCTGTCGGTGATGACCCACGGCACCCTGCTCGAGCAGCTGGATCTGCACCAGACCGACATCGGCCTCGGCTTTGACGAGCTGCTCACCGAGCATCAGCGCCGCGCCCTCGACGTGCAGTTGCGCCACCCCAACCCCATGGCGCTGCTGGGGCCCCTGCCCCCGCACCTCTCCCCGAGCCAGCCCCTGAGGCTGGCGGACTTGCAGGATCTGCCCCTGATCCTGCCGAGCGCTACCATGCAGTTTCGCCGCTATTTCGACGAGGCCGCCGCCCACCAGCAGCTCAGCCTGCGGGTGGTGCTGGAGACAGACTCTTTGTTCCACCTGGCCAACGGGGTGAGCCACGGCCTGGGCTGCGCCGTGGTCAGTGCCGGTATCGCCGCCACCGCCCAGCAACTCTTCAAGCTGCCCTGCCACCCTCTGGTCGATGCAAGCGCCGGCACCATCGCCTTCATCACCCGAAAACACAGTATCACCCCCGCCATGAAGGCGTTTCTCGCCGAGGCCGAGGCATGAAAAAGGCAGCCCACCCGGGGCTGCCTGCATATAGAGATCGAGAACCTGGCGCCTCCCCTGGCGTCAGCGCGCCCCTTGCTGCTTGTCCAACGCCGCAATAAAGGCGCTCGCCAGGGTGTGATCGGAGAAGGGATTCTGACCTGTGATGAGTTCGCGATCGATCACCACACCGGGCTGCCAGGGGGCGACGAACTGCATCTTGCCACCGGCCCGGGCCATGGCCTGCGCCGGGTAGTAGCGCAGCTTGTCGCCCTTGAGCGAGGCCTCAAACACCGCCTCTTCCTCGTCGGAGAAGATGGTCATCCTGTAACCGTCGTAGATCCACTCCTTGGCGCCGTCCGCCTTGCCTGCGATGACCGACTGCTCGAACCCGGCCGCATCCCCCTGCGCCGCCAGCAGCGCGATGGGGCCGTGGCAGATGGCTGCCGTGGGCTTCTGACTTTCATGGAAGTGGCGCAGCAGGGTGCCCACCTCGGGATCCGTGGCGAGATCGATGAGGGGGGCGTGGCCGCCGGGGATGAAGAGGCCGGCATAGCGCTCGGGACCAGCTTGCAACACCTCCTTCAGGGATTTCACCTTGCCGGGGGTGAGCAGGCCGTCCACCACAGATGCGATGCGTCCCATCTCCTGCTGGTTGCCAGCGAAGTATTGGGGGTCGATGGAACTCTTGTCGGCCTGGGGCCTGTTTCCTTTCGGGGTCACTAGAGTCAGGTCATAGCCCGCGTCCAGCAGGGCGGCGGCGGGCACTCCGAGCTCATTGAGGTAATAACCGGACGTCATTGTCTTGCCCGCTTTGAGCGGCAATGTGGTCTCGCTCGAGAGCAAAACCAGGACCTCTCCCCTGGACGCCGCGCTGGCCGCGGCGGAGGTCGCCAGCAGCAGTGACGCCAGCAGGACCTTGAGGGTGTTCTTCATCTTGATACTCCTTGGAATGGACGGTGATCACTCAAACGGCAGGGTGCCGCGCTGGATGAAGAATTTACTGATTACTTGGTGGCGGATAAACTGACGCCATTGAACTTGTTTATTTACATGGATGAATATATGTCCCGTGCCTTCGACCCCGTTCAGCTCGGCAGCATAGAGCTCTTTTGCAAGGCGGCCGAGCTTGGCAGCTTCACCGCCACGGCGCAGGTGCTGGGGGTGACGCCGGCCTCGGTGAGTCGCTCCATCCAGCGCATCGAAGCCAGGCTCGGCGTCAAACTCTTCAATCGCACCACCCGCAGCGTACGCCTCACCCAGGACGGTGAGCTGTATCGGGCGCAGTGTCAGCAGGCCCTCGATCAGATTGCCGAGGCCGAGCGGGCCCTCACCGGCCGCCAGCACCACCCTAAGGGGCTGCTGCGAGTCAGCGTGGGCACCGTCTATGCCCACCATCGCCTGGTGCCCCTGCTGCCAGGCTTCATGGCCGCCTATCCCGAGATCGAGCTGGAGCTCAATGTCTCGAACAGAAACATCGACTTCGTGGAGGATGGCTACGATCTCGCCATTCGTCTGGGTGAACCACGCGACTCCCGGGTGATCGCCCGCAAGCTGGAGGAGGCCAGCGTCGGGGTCTTCTGCTCTCCCGCCTATGCCGCTCGCCGCCCGCCACCGACCTCCCTGGACGCACTGCACCAGCATGATCTGATCCAGTTCATCACCCCCAGCACGGGGCGCCCCTTCCCCTGGAGCTTCATCGATGACAAGGGGCTGCCCGTCGAGGTCAGTGTCCACAGTCGGCAGCGGGTACTGGAGGATGTACTGGCGGGCCTTGGCTGGGCGGTGGCTGGCGGGGGTCTGTTCCAGATCTACCATTTCGTGGCGGCAGAGGCGCTCCGCCAGGGCAAGCTGGTGGAAGTCATGGCGCCTTTTGCGGGGCGATCCCGCCCCTTCTACGCCCTCTATCCCCAGCACCGCCACCTCTCTGCCCGGGTGCGTGCCTTCGTGGATTACCTGCTGGCGGCGGTGCGCCCCTGAGACAAGGGCATCGCCTCACCGCCGGGGGCCAGGCCCCTCGCTCCTCTTCCCCGTGCACCCGTTGCGGGGTACATGGGCTGCGCGTACCAACCCGGCGCACCGTCGGGTCCTTTCCCTATTGTGCATACCCGTGGACGCCGACTCTGGACACAATGGTTGCTGAAATAAATAAATATGCAGATAAATCAACGCAGCCCTTGCCTGATATATGAACTTGTCTGCTGTTTGTATGAAGCATCATGCTGCTGAAAATTTTCTGTGAGCCATCTCCCGTCGTTAAACCCAAGAGCCTATACGCTTGACCCGTACCATTAAACCAGAGTCGCTTTGGTTTATTTCACCATGCATCACAAAGGAGTGTCACATGTATAAAAAAGTGAAACTGGCGGGCATTATCAGCACCCTTATTCTCTCTGCCTCTGCATATTCTGCCGAGATGACGGTGGGCTTCTCCCAGATAGGTTCTGAATCCGGCTGGCGGGCGGCGGAAACCTCGGTCGCCAAGAGTGAAGCACAAAAACGCGGCATTACCCTGAAAATTGCCGATGCCCAGCAGAAACAGGAGAACCAGATCAAGGCCATTCGCTCCTTCATTGCCCAGGGCGTCGATGCCATCTTTATTGCCCCCGTGGTACAGACCGGCTGGGATCCGGTATTGCAGGAGGCAAAAGAGGCAGAGATTCCGGTGTTCCTGCTGGATCGCAATATCACGGTGAAAGATGATGCCCTCTTCATGACGGGGGTCGCCGCAGACAGCGTCCACGAAGGGGCCGTGGCGGCCCAGTGGCTCATCAAGCAGCAGGATGGCAAGGCCTGCAATGTGGTGGAATTGCAGGGCACAGTGGGGGCCAGCGTAGCGCTGGATCGCAAGAAAGGCTTCCTCGATACGGTCGCGGCCGTGCCCACCATCAAGATCATCCGCACCCAGTCAGGGGACTTTACCCGCAGCAAGGGCAAGGAGGTGATGGAGAGCTTCATCAAGGCGGAGAATAACGGCAAGAATATTTGCGCCGTCTACGCCCACAACGACGACATGGCCATCGGTGCCATCCAAGCTATTAAAGAAGCTGGTCTGAAACCGGGTACGGATATCAAGATCATATCCATCGATGGTGTGCCGGATATTTTCAAGGCGATGATGGCAGGTGAAGCCAATGCCTCGGTGGAATTGACGCCGAATATGGCAGGCCCCGCCTTCGATGCCCTGCTGGCTTATAAAAAGGACGGCACCCAGCCCCCCAAACTTATCAAGACGGAATCTATTCTGTTCGAGCCAGAAAGTGCCCAGGCCCAGCTCGAGCTGAAAAAAGACATGGGTTACTAATGCCGCTCGCCCTCTGAGCCAGCCTGTTAAATAACACGCCATATCGGCAACGTTGCGATATGGCGCGTTATATCGGAGAGCCTATTTTCATGTCACAGAACAATCAGGATGTCCTGTTGAACGCCCGCGGGATCTGCAAGACCTTTCCCGGAGTGCGTGCCTTGCATCAGGTGGACTTTTCCCTGCGTCGGGGAGAGATCATGGCGCTGCTCGGCGAGAACGGTGCCGGCAAATCCACCCTGGTCAAGACACTCACCGGCGTCTATCAGCCCGACGGGGGCCGTATCGAACTCGATGGCGTCCCCATCTCCCCGACAGATACTGCCCATGCCCAGCGCCTGGGGATAGGCACCGTCTATCAGGAGGTCAATCTGCTGCCGAACATGTCGGTGGCCGACAACCTCTTCATCGGCCACGAACCCCGCCGCTTCGGCCTCATCGATCGAGCCGCCATGAACCGGCAGGCCCAGGCCATCATAGAGGGATACGGCTTCGAGATGGATGTCACCCTGCCCCTGGGCCACCATTCGGTCGCCATGCAGCAGATAGTGGCCATTGCCCGGGCCATCTCCCTGTCCGCCAGGATCCTGATCCTCGATGAACCCACCGCGAGTCTGGATGCCAGCGAGGTGCAGATGCTCTTCTCCCTGATGGGGAACCTGAGAGACCAGGGGGTGAGCCTCATCTTCATCACCCATTTTCTCGATCAGGTCTACGCCATCAGCGATCGCATCACTGTGCTGCGCAACGGCGAGCTGGTCGGTACCCGCGATACCGCCGCGCTGCCGCAACTGGATCTGGTCAAGATGATGCTGGGGCGCGAGCTGGACGACAACGCCCTCAAGCGGGCCGGCAAGACGCTGCGCAGCAATCAGCCTACGGTGTCGTTCAGGGACTATGGCAAGCGCGGGGTCATCGCCCCGTTCAGTCTCGACGTCATGCCAGGGGAGATAGTGGGTCTCGCCGGCCTGCTCGGGTCGGGTCGCACCGAAACCGCCGAGCTGATGTTCGGCATAGTGCCAAGGGATGGCGGCGAGTGTCGGGTGCGGGGCAAAGCGGTGACTATCCGCTCTGCACGCCAGGCGGCCGCCAATGGCTTTGGCTTTTGCCCGGAGGATCGCAAGAATGCCGGCATCATCGCCTCGGCCTCGGTGCGCGAGAACATGGTGCTTGCCCTGCAAGCCCAGCGGGGCTGGCTGCGCCCCCTGCCCCGCAAGGAGCAGGACGAGATCACCGCTCGCCTCATCGAGCAGTTGGCGATCAAGACCCCGGGCCCGGAGCAACCTATCCAGTTTCTCTCCGGGGGGAACCAGCAGAAGGTGCTGCTGGCGCGCTGGCTGCTCACCAAGCCGCAGTTCCTGATCCTGGACGAGCCCACCCGGGGCATCGACGTGGGAGCCCACGCCGAGATCATCCGGCTCATCGAATCCCTTTGCGCCAACGGGCTGGCCCTGCTGGTCATCTCCTCGGAGCTCGAGGAGCTGGTGGGTTATGCCGACCGGGTGATCGTCCTGCGCGACAGAAAACAGGTGGCAGAGCTTGCGACGGACGCCCTCAGCGTCCCTGCCATCATGAACGCCATTGCATGTGAGGCCTGATATGACGTCATCCACTCTCCCCCTCCCTGGCGGGCCGGCGCGCCCCCGCAGAGCGCTGCCCACGGGCACGGCCCAATGCGGGGCCCTGCTCTGCGTGCTGCTCATCAATGCCCTGGTCGCCGACAACTTCTTCGCCATCCACATTCAGGATGGCCGGCTGTTTGGCAGCCTGATCGACATCCTCAACCGCTGCGCCCCTGTGGCCCTGCTCGCCCTCGGCATGACGCTGGTGATCGCCACCGGCGGCATCGACTTGTCGGTCGGCGCCGTGATGGCCATCAGCGGGGCCACCATGGCCAGCCTGGCCACCGGCGGTCACAGCCTGCCGGTCATTCTCGCCTCCGTCATCGGAGTGGGCTTGCTTTGCGGCCTCTGGAACGGCTTGCTGGTAGCGGTGTTCAAGATCCAGCCCATCGTCGCGACCCTGATCCTCATGGTGGCGGGCCGGGGCATCGCCCAGCTCATCACCGAGGGGCAGATCATCACCTTCAACAACGAGGCCCTCGCCTGGATCGGCAGCGGCTCCCTCTTCTATCTGCCAACCCCAATCATCATCACTCTGGGGATGGCACTGCTGCTCTGGCTGCTGACCAAGCGCACCGCCCTCGGCCTCTTCATCGAGGCGGTGGGGATCAACATCAGGGCCGCCAAGAACGCCGGGCTCAACACCCCCATGGTGGTGATCGCCACCTACCTGCTGAGCGGCATGATGGCCGCCGTCGCCGGCATGATAGTCGCCGCCGACATCCGCGGGGCCGATGCCAACAACGCCGGGCTCTGGCTGGAGATGGACGCCATCCTGGCGGTGGTGATAGGAGGCACCTCCCTGATGGGCGGACGCTTCAACCTCGCCCTCTCCCTGGTCGGCATACTGATCATCCAGGGAGTGAACACCGGGATCCTGCTCTCCGGCTACCAGCCCCAGTGGAACCAGATCGTCAAGGCCATGGTGGTGCTGGCGGTGCTGGTCATTCAGTCGCCGGCCCTCAATCACCTGTTCCAGCGAGGGAATCGCCATGTTTAAACGCAACCTGCCCCTGATGGTGACCATCATGGTCTTCGTGCTGGGCTATCTGCTCTGCCTGGCCTCCTTCCCCGCCTTCATGTCCACCCGCATCATCTGCAACATACTGACGGACAATGCGTTTCTCGGCATAGTGGCGGTGGGCATGACCTTCGTCATCCTCTCGGGGGGCATCGATCTGTCGGTGGGGGCCGTCATCGCCTTCACCGGCGTGCTGCTGGCCAAGCTCATCGGGGACCTGGGGGTCAGCCCCATACTGGCCATCCCCCTGGTGCTGGTGCTGGGAGCAGGCTTTGGCGCCCTCATGGGCTGGCTCATCGACACCCTGAAGATCCCCGCCTTCATCATCACCCTGGCGGGCATGTTCTTCCTGCGGGGGGCCAGCTTCCTCATTTCGGAGCAGTCCCTGCCCATCGATCACCCCACCTTCACCTACCTGTCGAGCCTGTCGTGGAAGGTGCCGGGGGGCGGGCGCCTCAGCCTGCTGGCCCTCATCATGCTGGCGGTGGTGGTGTTTGGCATCCTGCTCGCCAACCGCACCCGCTTTGGCAACAACGTCTATGCCATCGGCGGCAACGCCACCTCGGCAGCCCTGATGGGGATCTCGGTACGCCACACCACCATCCGCATCTACCTGCTCTCCACCACGTTGGCGACCCTGGCCGGCATCGTGTTCGCGCTCTACACCTCGGCGGGCTACCCGCTCGCCGCCGTCGGGGTGGAACTCGATGCCATCGCCGCCGTGGTCATCGGCGGCACCCTGTTGAGCGGCGGGGTGGGCACCGTCTTCGGCTCCCTGTTCGGGGTGCTGATCCAGGGGTTGATCCAGACCTACATCAACTTCGACGGCACCCTCAGCTCCTGGTGGACCAAGATCATCATAGGCCTGCTGCTGTTTTGCTTCATCGGCCTGCAGCGCCTGCTGATCCTGGTCTCGGAACACCGCAAGGCCAACAAGCCCACTCCCTTCAAGCGCCAGGTTGCCGCCATCCCCCTTGAGTGACACCCCCACCGGGCCCGCCATACGCGGGCCCGGTGGCATGCCAGCAGGACGCATTGCGCCGACCTCACGCCGCCAGGTTCAGAACCACAGACCAAGGAGCCGGGGTTATCCGACAACACCTCAAACAACGGGCATACAGACAATGGCCAGACGCCATGGTGGCATCGCAGACGAATGCCAACTGCCAAGAGAAGAAAACAGGATCACAACAAGGCGAAGAGGAAACGAAAAGCACACAGAGAAGGAATGCGGGGCAGATGGCGAGCATCTTCTTGTCCACACAAAGTGGATTACCAAGAGGTCTGAAGGGGGTATTGGAGGCTAACTTATTGAATTGCAGAAACAGGTGGTGGCCCTACCAGCCACATCCCGGCACTCGAGTCCCCCGCCTTGGCTGCTACCTTCCGGTCCTGACCAGGTTGACGAGTTATCAATGCGAGAGGACCAATAGGACCACCGGCGAGGAGAATAGGCAAACTGGCCTGTCAATGCAATGGCTTTCTGCCAGGAGACGAACCGATCGCCTTATTTTTCAACAATCTGCCGAATGGATCAGCTAAACAGCATGAATTTTGCCCCCACCAGCAGCATCAGCAGAGCGAACGCCTGCTTGAGCCGTTTGGGGGAAAGTTTATGGGCCAGCCTGGCGCCGACGCGGGCAAACTGGGTACTGGTCAGCACGATACCGAGCAGGGCCGGCAGGTAGATGTAGCCGACACTCCACTCGGGCAGATCGGCATGACCCCAGCCGGCGTAGAGGTAACTCAGACTGCCTGCCAGGGCGATGGGCATGCTGCATGCGGCGGAGGCCGCTACCGCGTTACGCATGGGGACGCTGTTCCAGCTGAGATAAGGCACCGTCATGGAGCCGCCACCGATGCCAAACAGTGCCGAGAGCCAGCCGATGACGGCACCCGCGATGCCGGTACCGACCGGCCCTGGTAGGTGGCGCTCCGCCTTGGGCCTGAGGTTGAGCCCCATCTGCAGCGCCATGGTCCAGGCGAAGCAGCCGATGATGATGTTGAGGGTGCTGGCGCTCAGCAGATTCGCAGTCATGCCACCGAGCCAGGCGCCGATGAGCATGCCCGCCCCCAGGCGCCGTATCATCACCCAGTCGACCGCCCCCGCCTCCTGATGTGCCCGCAGGGAACTGAAACCGGTGAAGATCATGGTGGGCAGTGAGGTACCGAGCGCGAGGTGGGTAATGATCTCCGGAGCCACCCCCTGGGCATGGAAGCTCAAGACCAGCACCGGCACTATGATGAGCCCGCCACCAATGCCGAACAGTCCCGCCAGCATGCCCGCGAAGGCCCCCAACACCAGATAACCCACAAACAGCATAAAAATTCCTTATATAGCTGAATGGCGGTCAAGTTGACCGCCATTGCCCATAAAAAAAGAGATGGCGTTGCGCCATCTCTTTATTGTGCCGATTAATGCAGGGGAATGGTACCGTCCATCACCTTGTAGAAGGCCAGCACGGCGCAACCGAGCAGGGCCGCCGTCATTCCCCGCTCCAGCCGGTTGAGGCTGCGCAGGCCGTGGTGCTGGCGCGCCTTCCAATAGATGAAGATGCCGGGGCTGTAGAGCAGCGCCACCAGCAGCAGGTACTCCACCCCGGCGGCATAGACCAGCCAGCAGCCGTAGACGGTGGCCACCAGGGCCAGCAGCAGGTCACGCTTGCGTTGATGGGGCTGGTTCTCGTAGGTGGTGCCCTGCAGCGCCAGCTTGAGGCCATAGGCGCCGGAGAAGACGTAAGGCACCAGAGCCGCCGAGGTGGCGATGTTGACCAGCGCCAGGTAGGTGCTGCTCTGGAAGTAGATGATGATGAGGAAGGCCTGCACCAGACAGGTGGAGCACCACAGCGACACCTGGGGCGAGCCGTTCTTGTTCTCCTTGGCGAACCAGGCCGGGAAGACCCCTGTCTTGCCTGCGATATAGGGTACTTCCGCCGCCAGTACTGTCCAGCTCAGCAGGGCCCCCATCACGGAAATCACCAGACCGATGTTGATGAGCCAGGCGCCCCAGGGACCGACCACGGCTTCCAGGATCATGGCGGTGGAGGGATTCTTCAGGGCCGCCAGCTGCGGCTGGTTCATCACGCCGAGGGAGAACAGGGTCACCATGACGTAGAGCGCCAGGGCGCCGAGCAGCGCCAGTACGGTGGCACGGCCTACATCCTTGCGATGACGGGCACGGGCGGAGACCACCACGGCCCCCTCGATGCCGATGAAGACCCAGAGCGTCACCTTCATGGTGGACTTGACCTGATCCATCACGGAGCCAAGTTCGGTGTTGCCCTGCCCCCAGATGTCCAGGGTGAAGGTCTCCATGTTGAATGCGAGCAACACGGCGACGCAGAAGACGATGAGGGGCACCATCTTGGCGATGGTGGTGACTATGTTCACCAGGGCCGCCACCTGGATGCCGCGCAGCACCAGGGCGTGCACCGACCAGATGAGGAGGGAGGCGAGCGTGATGGCGACCGGGGTGTTGCCGTCGCCGAAGATGACGTTGTCCGGGGTGTCGAAGAAGTAACTCAGGGCGCTGAATACCACGATGGCGTAGGAGACGTTGGCCAGCAGCTGGCAGAGCCAGTAGCCCCAGGCGGCGTTGAAGCCGACGAAATCACCGAAACCGGCTTTGGCGTAACTGAAGATGCCCCCGTCGAGATCCGGGCGACGCATGGAGAGGTTCTGGTAGACCAGGGCGAGGCAGATCATGCCGATCCCGGTGATGGCCCACCCCAGGGCGACGGCCCCGGCGCTGGCGTGCGCTGCGATGTTTTGTGGCAGACTGAAGACCCCGGCACCGACCATGGAGCCGATCACCAGCGAAATGAGGGCGCCGAGCCCTAGTTTCTTGTCCATCTCAAACCTGTTTTATTAAGCGGCGACTGAGCATCCGTATTCATACAGCGCGCGATATGGGAGGGGTGATAAATCCGTACCCCGTGAAAAAGGCGGCAACTATATTGCATGACTATTCCGACCGCAATCCTTCGCAGTGCCAATCACACACCGCCTTGACCGCGCGCAATTCTACAGCACTCACTCACCCGGCCTGTGAGCTGGTTCAAATTCAGAAAGACCCGTTGATCTTTCATGTTTTTCCATGATGTCAGCCCTGTTTTTCAAAGAAGCCCTGCATGCCCATGCAGTGTGCCACCTTGGGCGTCAGGCAGGTCTTTTGGGTCAAACTGCAATAAAAATGCCCCTGTGCCAGTGGCAAGGGGCAGTCGCGGATCACCGCCGGGGTTAGAGTCGCAGGCCACCGTCGAGATCGATGATCCGGCCGGACAGGTAGTCGTTGGCGAGGATGAATTGCACGGTCTGGGCCAGTTGCTCCCCCTGCCCCAGGGCGCCAACCGGAATGGCCTGCTGCATCCGGGCCATGGCTTCGGGCTTCATGGCCGCCGTCATGTCGGTGGCAAAGACCCCGGGGGCTATGCCCATCACCCGGATGCCGTGGCGGGCCAGTTCGCGCCCCCAGGTCACCACCAGGGAGGCGACCCCCGCCTTGCTGGCGGCATAGTTGCTCTGACCTATATTGCCGGCGCGGGCGATGGAGGAGATGTTGATGATGACGCCCCCCTGCCCCCCTTTCGCCATCAAGGCCGCTCCCTCGCGTCCACAGAGGAAGGTACCGGTGAGATTGACGTCGATGACAGCCTGCCACTGGGACAGGCTCATCTTCTCCACCAGTTCCCCCTCTTTCATCTTGATGAGCATGCCATCCCGCAATATGCCGGCGCAATTGACGAGGCCATGCAGGGCGCCCAATTGCTCCTCCATGGCGGCAAAGGTCGCCTCCACCTCGGGTTCATCCGCCACGTTGCAGACGAACAGGGCGCAGCGACCATCCCGGCTGCGCACCTCGGCCTCGGTCACCTCCAGATCGGCACGGTTGACGTCAATCAGCGCCAGCACGGCACCCTGACTGGCCAGACGCAGGGCGATGGCGCGACCGAGCCCCCGCCCGGCCCCCGTGATGGCGATGACTTTTTCTGTGATATCCATAAATGCTCCTTATTGCCTGGACCCGGATGACGGGATGACGAATGAAAGGCAGGATCCCGCGTCACATCGCGCCGGACTTGTCCTGGGATTTATCCAGATAGAGCTCGAGAATGCTGGAGAAATCCTTGCTCTCCCGGCTTTGGCTTGCGTGCAGGTTGAACAGGTTGCGGGCCAGTGCCCCCATGGGCACGGCGCTGTGGGCGTGCTCGGCCAGCGCCATGGCAAGCCCCAGATCCTTGACCATCAGCCGGGTCATGAAGCCCCCCTCATACCCGCGCGACGCGGGGGCGTTCTCCATCACCCCGGGCCAGGGGTTGTAGCGTTCCAGGCTCCAGTTGTTGCCCGAGCTCTTGCCCATGATGGTGGAGAGGACGCCCGGATCCAGCCCCTCCTTGACCCCGAGCGCCAGCGCCTCGGCGGTGCCCGCCATGTGGATGGCGAGCAGCATGTTGTTGCACATCTTGGCGATCTGGCCCGCCCCGAGCGCCCCTGCATGGAACAGGTTCTGACCCATGCAGGCCAGGATGGGCCTGGCCGCTTCAAAATCTGCGGACTCGCCACCGACGATAAAGGTAAGGGTGCCCGCCGCGGCGCCGGTCACCCCGCCCGAGACGGGGGCATCGAGGAAGCGGATGCCGCGCGCCTTTGCCGCGTCTCCCACCGCGCGGGCCGAGGCCACATCTATGGTGGAGCAGTCGATCACCTGCGCCCCCGCCGGCAGCGCTCCCAGCAGATCCTGGCCGCCTCCCTCTGCCAGCCAGAGTCCGCGCACATGCTCGCCAGCCGGCAGCATGCTGATGGCCAGATCGCAGCCGGTGACCGCCTCGCGGGCATCCCCGGCAGCGATACAGCCAGCGGCGATCGCCTTGGCGACACTCTCCGGCATCAAGTCAAACACGCGCACGGCGTGGCCCGCCCTGGCCAGGTTCGCGGCCATGGGCCCCCCCATGTTGCCGAGCCCGATAAATCCAATCCTTGTCATCAGTTTGCTCCTTGCTCCGTTCGTAATCCGGCCTCTCGGCCAGCGCATCCCTTGCCTGGCAGCGCTGGCCCCTCAGCAGGCCAGGGGATTTTTCCCCTCGGGCCAGCGATAGAAATCGTCGAGCCAGTCAGCACCGGGCCGGGGCGGCTGCCAGCGGGGGGATTTGTCCTTGTCGATGAGCAGTGCCCGCACCCCTTCCACGAAATCCCCCTTGAGCACGCAGTTGACCGAGAGCGCCAGTTCGTCGGCAAACACCTCGGCCAGCGACTGGCGACGTGCCTGCCAGTACTGGCGCCACAGGATGGCGCGGCTGATGGGGCTGCCGGCACGGCAGGTGTCGCGGGCCTGCGTCAGGCTCCCTTCGCCAAGGGCGGGATCGAAGACGGCATGGTTCAACCTGTCCAGCACCCCTTGCAGGGAACGCCCGGCCAGCAGGTCATCAATCTTGCCCTGATGAGGCAGGATCACGGAGGCCGGCAACGCCTCCCCCAGGGCGCGCCGCAACCCGCCCAGCAGTTGATCTATCTGCTCACGTGGATCCTCTTTGGCAGCCCAGTCGAGGGTGGCGAGCCGTGGCAGCAGCTCGGCCCGCTCACGGCTGGCCATGGCGTGATCCGCCAGCCCCAGGCCGATGGCATCCGCCCCGTTGAAGCGGGCGCCGGTGAGCCCGAGCCAGAGTCCGAGTCGCCCAGGCATCCGGCTCAAGAACCAGCTGGCGCCAACGTCCGGGTAGAGACCTATGGTCACCTCCGGCATGGCAAACAGGCTTCGCTCAGTCACCACCCGAAAATCGGCACCGGCGAACAGGCCGATACCGCCCCCCATGCAGATGCCATCCGCCACGCAGACAAGGGGCTTGGTGTAACGGTGGATGTGGTGATCGAGCCGGTATTCCTGCTCAAAAAAGTCGCGGGCATAGGTAAAGAGCGCCTGTTCGCTCTCCTCCTGCCGGCGGTAATAGAAGGAGCGAATGTCGCCCCCGGCGCAAAACGCCTTCTCCCCGGCCCCCTGCAACAGCACGCAGACGATGGCAGGATCTTGCTCCCACGCCGTGAGTGCCTCTTGCAGGCGCTGGATCATCGGCAGGCTCAGGGCATTGAGAGAGGCGGGGCTGTCGAGCGTCAAGACACCGATGAGGTACCCGTCCGCCGTGGGATGGGTTGCGACGCGCACGGGGTCAGTCATGGGACTCTCCACTGGGTTTGTCATAGTGCCAGCGCGGGGCCCGCTTCTCCAGGAAGGCGACCACCCCTTCGCGCTGGTTGGCATCGTCAAACAACGCGAGGAACAGGCTGCGCTCCAGCGGCAACGCCGCATCTCTATGGCCGCTGCGCCCCTGGTTGATGAGGCGCTTGCAGGCACGCAGGGCGCTCGGGCTCTGGCACTCCACCCGCTGCGCCATCTGCTGCGCCGCCGTCCAGGCGTGCCCTTCGGTCACCACCTCCTCCACCAGCCCCATCTCGTAGGCCAGGGTGGCACTCACCTTCTCGCCGCACAGGATCATCCGCTTGGCCCAACCCGGGCCCACCAGCTCGGTGAGACGCTGGGTACCGCCAGCGCAAGGCAGCAAGCCCACCGACGCTTCTGGCAGTCCCAGCAGCGCCTGCTGCTCGGCGATGCGAATGTCGCAGGCCAGCGCCACTTCCAGCCCCCCTCCCATGGCAAAACCATTGATGGCGGCGATGCTGACACCGTGGAAGCGGGCCAGCGCCTCGAAGGCGCGACCAAAGGCTTCTGCCACCTCGCGAGCGTGCTCCAGGTCGCCGTCGGCAAACATCTTGAGATCGGCGCCAGCGCAGAAGAACTTGTCCCCCGCCCCGCGGATCACCAGCGCCACCACGTCGGGGCGACCATCCAGCTCCACCATCATCTGCAGGAAGGCCTGCAGGCTGGCCAGAGTCCAGGTGTTGGCAGGCGGGTGGTCGAGGGTGATGTAGGCCACGTGACCGTGATATTCGAGCCTGATCCTTGTCATTGCATTGTCCTTGTCAATAAACCTGCCGCCATGATGACAGGGTTGAATGGCGCCTAAATTCGGCTGGTTCACAAAGCCTGACGACGGCACTGTACCCGTCAGAGAGAATGCCCCCCTACTCCAGCGACAGACCCGGGTCTCCCAGCAGGCGGCGGGCGATGATCAGCCGCATCACTTCGTTTGTGCCTTCCAGAATGCGGTGTACCCGGGTGTCGCGCAGGTAACGCTCGAGGGGGTATTCGCGGATATAACCATAGCCACCAAAGAGTTGTAGAGCCTCATCGCAGACGCGATAGCCCACGTCGGTGGCAAAGCGCTTGGCCATGGCGCACCAGGCGCTCTTGTCCGGACTGCCGCTGTCGAGCTTGGCGGCGGCCTGGCGCACCAGCAGGCGGGCTGCGGCGAGCTCGGTGGCCATGTCGGCGAGGCGGAACTGCACGCTCTGGAATTCGCTGATCGGGTGTCCGAATTGCTGGCGCTGCTGCACATGGGCCAGGGCGTCGTCGAGGGCCTGCTGGGCCGTTCCCACCGAGCAGGTGGCGATGTTGATGCGCCCGCCATCCAGCGCCTGCATGGCAAACCTGAAGCCCTCCCCCTCCTGCCCCAGGCGGTAGCGGGCGGGAATGCGAACCCCGTTGAAGGCGACCTCCCGGGTGGGCTGGCTGTTCCAGCCCATCTTCTCCTCCGCCTTGCCATAGACAACCCCCTGGCTGTCGGCGGGCACCATAAAGGCAGAGATCCCTTTCGACCCCTCGCCACCGGTGCGAGCCATCACCACCAGCACGTCGGTACTGCCGGCCCCCGAGATGAAGACCTTGCTGCCCTCGATCAGGTAATCATCGCCATCGCGCACGGCGCGGGTCTTGAGGGCGGCGGCATCCGATCCCGCCCCCGGCTCGGTGAGGCAGTAAGATCCCAGCAGCTCGCCGCTGGCAAGCTTCGGCACCCACTCTGCCGCCACCTCGGCCGGCAGCCAGGTGCCCAGCATCCAGCTCACCATGTTGTGGATGGTCAGATACGCCGTGGTGGAGGTGCAGCCCATGGCCAGACGCTCGAAGACCAGACTGGCGTCGAGCCGCGGCAGGGCTAGCCCGCCGTACTGCTCCGGGGTGTAAAGGCCGCAGAAGCCGAGCGCAGCCGCCTGCTTGATGGTGGCAACGGGGAACTCGTGCTCTTTGTCCCAGCGGGCGGCGTGAGGTTTGAGCGCCTCGTTGGCAAAGGCGGTGGCGGCCTCCATGTAGGCCTGCTGATCCTCGGTCAGGGTAAAGTCCATCTTGTTCGCTTCCTTGTGCTTGTTCGTTCAATCCGAGTGCCCGGTGCCATGGCCCGGACATCATTTGCTGCATCCCGCCGTCAACGCAGGTGGATAGTCATGTTGGGGCCGCTGGGAATGTCCTCGTCGAACCAGCGCTCGGTCACCGTCTTGGTCTCGGTGTAGAAGCGCACCGCCTGCTTGCCGTAGGCGTGCAGATCCCCGTAGAAGGAGCCACGCCAGCCGGTGAAGGAGAAGAACGGCAGCGGCACCGGGATGGGCACGTTGATCCCCACCTGACCCACCGCCACCTCGTGACGGAACTTGCGGGCCGCGGCGCCGCAGCCGGTGAAGATCGAGGTGCCATTGCCGTAGGGGTTGGTGTTGATGAGGGTCAGCGCCTCGTCCAGGCTCTCCACCTCCAGGCAGGCAAGCACGGGGCCGAAGATCTCCTCCTGGTAGATGCGCATCTTGGGGGTCACGCCGCGAAACAGGGTGGGTCCCACCCAGTTGCCCACCGGGTAGCCGGGCACGTCACAGAAGCGGCCGTCCAGCAGACACTCGGCCCCTTCCTCGATGCCGGCTTCGATCAGCCCTTCGACTCGTACCTTGGCTTCCGGGCTGATAAGAGGGCCGTAGGCCGCCTGCGGATCGTGCCAGACCCCGGGTTTCACCTTGGCAAACTCGGTGGCAAGCTCCGGGATCCAGTCGCGGGCACTGCCCACGAAGACCGCCACGCTGATGGCCATGCAGCGCTGACCGGCGGCGCCCACCCCTGCCCCCACCAGATTGCTCAGCACCTGCGCCTTGTTGGCATCCGGCATGATCACCATGTGGTTCTTGGCACCGACGAAGCACTGGGCGCGCTTGAGGTGTTCGGTGGCGGTGCGATAGACGTGCGCCCCGACCCGGGCCGAGCCGACGAAGCTGACCGCCTTCACATCCGGATGACTCAGCAGCGCATCCACCTGCTCGGCGCCGCCGTGCACCACCGAGAGGATGCCCGCTGGCGCCCCCGCCTCGGTGAACAGCTCGGCCAGGCGCATGGGGGTCAGGGGATCCTGCTCGGAAGGCTTGAGTACAAAGCCGTTGCCGCAAGCCACCGCCAACGGGAACATCCACAGCGGTATCATGGCCGGGAAGTTGAACGGCGTGATGCCGACACAGACCCCCAGCGGCTGCACCCAGGAGTGGCCATCCACCCGGCGCGCCACGTTGCCCATGGTCTCCCCCATGGTCTGGCTGGCAATGCCGCAGGCCTGCTCCACCACCTCGATGCCGCGCCAGACGTCCCCCTTGGCATCCGCCAGGTTCTTGCCGGTCTCCCGGGCCAGCAGGGTCGCCAACTCGTCATGATGGACTTTCAGCAGATGCTGATAGTTGAACATGACCCGGGCCCGCTCGGGGGCCGGCACCTCCCGCCACAGCAGGTAGGCGTCGTGAGCGCGGCGCACGGCCAGCTCCACTTCCTCGGCGGTGGCCCTCGGCACCCGCGCCAGCAGGCTCTGATCCGCCGGGTTGGTCACCTCGATCCACGCCTCGCTCGCGGAGGGGTACGCCTCGCCGCCAATATAGAGCGGCAGATCGCCGTACTGGGTGTGGTATTGGCTCATGCCGCACTCTCCTTGGCTGCACACTGGCTGGCACTACGCCAGGCCCCCTCAGGCAGACCGGCAGGCCGGATGCACTCGCTGCTCATCTTTCTCACTCCTTGTGTTTGCCCGCACGGGGAATGCCCCTTGCAGTCGGCACTCAACGAATTTACCTTAGACTAACAACTCATTTACGTTTACGCTAACGTAAACTTAAATCACAGATGGACTGACCAGTTAACCCTCCTTTTTCGGGAGCGCGGCACCGGTGAGCACCACAAACCAAGGAGAGCAAGGATGCATGCCCTGATGGATGAAACCCTCCGCGCCCTGACCGAGCAGGTCGAGGCCTTCTGCCAGCAAGTCATAGCGCCGCGCGCCGCCGAGATTGACCAGAGCAACGCCTTCCCGCGCGACCTCTGGCCACAGATGGGTGAGCTCGGGTTGCACGGCATCACGGTGGCGGAAGAGTATGAAGGGGTGGGCCTCGGCTATCTGGCCCATGTGCTGGTGATGGAGCAGGTGAGCCGCGCCAGCGCCTCGGTCGGCCTCTCCTACGGCGCCCACTCCAACCTCTGCATCAACCAGATCCACCGCCACGGCACCCCTGCTCAAAAGACCCGCTATTTACCTGATCTGGTCAGTGGCAAGCACGTGGGGGCCCTCGCCATGAGCGAGCCTGGGGCCGGCTCCGACGTGGTCAGTATGCGCCTGACCGCCGTACGCGAGGGCGATCACTTCGTGCTCAATGGCAACAAGATGTGGATCACCAACGGTCCGGATGCCGACACCTTCGTCATCTATGCCAAAACCGATCCGGCCGCCGGGGCCAAGGGGATCTCCGCCTTCATCGTCGAGGCGGGCACCCCGGGATTCACCACGGCCCAGAAGCTCGACAAGCTCGGCATGCGCGGCTCCAGTACCTGCGAGCTGGTGTTCGACCACTGCGCCGTGCCGGCAGAGAATCTGCTCGGCCCCCTGCACGGCGGGGCCCGGGTGCTGATGAGTGGCCTCGACTACGAGCGGGTGGTGCTGGCCGCCGGCCCCCTTGGCATCATGCAGGCCTGCATGGACGTGGTGCTCCCCTATGTGCGCGAGCGCAAGCAGTTCGGCCAGGCCATAGGGGAGTTCCAGCTGGTGCAGGGCAAGCTCGCCGACATGTATACCCGGCTCGCCAGCAGCCGCGCCCTGGTCTATTCGGTGGCAAGCGCCTGCGACCAGGACCATACCAGCCGCAAGGATTGCGCCGCCGCCATCCTGTTTGCCGCCGAGAACGCTACCCAGATGGCGCTCGATGCCATCCAGTTGCTCGGCGGTAATGGCTATATCAACGAATACCCCACCGGTCGTCTGCTGCGGGACGCCAAGCTCTACGAGATAGGCGCCGGCACCTCCGAGATCCGCCGCTGGCTCATCGGCCGCGAGCTGATGGGAGATAACGCATGATGCTGCTTCCTTTGTCACCTGCCATCGGCAACAACAACCAGATGGGAGAGATCGCATGAGCCAGATCCACTCCCGCCTGGATACCACCAGCGCCGAGTTTGCCGCCAACAGGGCAGCGATGCAGGGGCTGGTCGAGGATCTCAACGCCCGCCTCGCCGAGATAGCCCTGGGCGGTGGCGCGGCCAACAACGCCCGCCATCAGGGGCGCGGCAAGCTGTTGCCCCGCGAGCGCATCAACCAGCTGCTGGACCCGGGCTCCCCCTTCCTCGAGCTCTCGGCGCTGGCCGCCTGGCAGGTCTATGACGAGCCGGTGCCCGCCGCCGGCATCATCACCGGATTGGGCCAGATTGCGGGCCGGCTCTGCCTGCTGGTGGTGAACGACGCCACCGTCAAGGGAGGCACCTATTACCCGCTCACGGTGAAAAAGCACCTGCGTGCCCAGGCCATCGCTGAGCGGCTGCGCCTCCCCTGCCTCTATCTGGTGGATTCCGGCGGTGCCTTCTTGCCGATGCAGGATGAGGTGTTCCCCGACCGGGACCATTTTGGCCGCATCTTCTATAACCAGGCCCGCATGTCGGCCCAGAACATCCCCCAGCTGGCCGTGGTGATGGGGCTGTGCACCGCAGGCGGCGCCTACGTGCCCGCCATGGCGGACGAGTCGATCATGGTCAGGGAACAGGCCACCATCTTTCTGGCGGGCCCGCCGCTGGTCAAGGCCGCCACCGGCGAGGAGATCAGCGCCGAGGCCCTGGGGGGGGCCCTGGTGCACTGCGCCCACTCCGGGGTGGCCGATCACCTGGCCGAGGACGATGCCCATGCCCTGGCTATCGCCCGCACCCTGGTTGGCAATCTTGGGGATCCCCCCTCGCAATCGAGAGATGTTCCGGTGTTGGGCTTCGCAAGCTCAGCACCAACCTACGACGAACCGCTCTATCCCATCGCGGAGCTCTACGGCCTGGTGGGCACCAGCCTCAAGCGCCCCTACGACGCCCGGGAGCTCATCGCCCGCCTGGTGGATGGATCCGTGTTCGATGAATTCAAGGCGCTGTTCGGCACCACGCTCGTCACTGGGTTTGCCCGCATCCAGGGCATGCCCGTGGGGATCCTCGCCAACAACGGCGTGCTCCACAGCGACAGCGCCCAGAAAGGGGCCCACTTTATCCAGCTGTGCAACAAGCGCGCCATTCCCCTGCTGTTCCTGCAGAACATCACCGGCTTCATGGTGGGCAGTCAGGCGGAAAAGGAGGGGATCGCCAAGCACGGTGCCAAGCTGGTCACCGCCGTGGCCTGCAGCCGGGTACCCAAGATCACCCTGATCGTCGGCGGCAGCTTCGGCGCTGGCAACTACGGCATGTGCGGCCGCGCCTATGAGCCCGATTTTCTGTTCAGCTGGCCCAACAGCCGCATCTCCGTCATGGGGGGCGAGCAGGCGGCCAACGTGCTGGTGCAGGTGCGTCGGGACAAGCTGGCGGCCGACGGCAAGACCCTGGACGAGCAGGAGGCGGATGCCATCCGCGCCCCGGTCATCGCACAGTATGAATGCCAGGGTCACCCCTACTACGCCAGTGCCCGTCTCTGGGACGATGGCGTGATCGATCCTGCCCAGAGCCGCACCGTGCTGGCCCTGGCGCTGGCCGCTTGCCAGGGAGCCAATCCCGGGCCCGAGCAATACGGCATCTTCCGGATGTAAGGAGTTCGACATGTCCGACCCACTGTACAATGACCCCCTGGCAGGCTGTCGGCTGGAGCGCCACGGTCCGCTGGTTGAGCTGGTGTTGGCACGCCCCGCCCGCCACAACGCCCTCGACGCCGATCTGATGCAGGAGCTGCTCGATTGCCTCGATGATCTGGCCCATCGCCACGGCCAGCCGCTGGCAGAACGCCCCCATGTCCTGCTGCTGCGGGCAGAGGGCCGGCACTTTTGCGCTGGCGCCGACCTCAACTGGATGCGCAACCAGCTTCAGGGCGACTTCGATCCCACCTCGTTTGAAAAGAACCGGGAAGATGCCCGGGTACTGGCCAGGCTGATGCAAGCTCTGGACGAGCTCCCCTTCCCCACTGTGGCGCTGGTGCAGGGGGCGGCCTATGGCGGGGCCCTCGGTCTGCTCTGTGCCTGTGACATCGTACTGGCCAGCGACGACGCCCGCTTCTGCCTCTCCGAGGTGAGCCTGGGGCTGGTACCTGCGGTGATCAGCCCCTATGTGGTACGCGCCATGGGAATGCGTCAGGCCCGCCGTTACATGCTGAGTGCCGAGCCCTTCGATGCCATCACCGCCTGCCGCCTCAACGTGGCGCACCGGCTCTGCACGCCGGATCAGCTGCTCTCGGAGGGCCGGGCCTTGGGAATGCGGCTGTGCCGCAACGGCCCGGAGGCGATGAAGGAGACCAAGCGGCTGCTGGCCACCATCGAACACCAGCCCGGTCATCAGCACGAAGAGATCACCGTCGAGACCATAGCCCGGGTACGGGTCGGACTCGAAGCCCAGGAGGGGATGCAGGCCTTCTTCGACAAGCGCCCCCCCAGCTGGCGCCCCCGTTTCAAGGATGAAACATGACTCAATACCAGCCCATCAAACGCCTTCTTGTCGCCAGCTGCGGCGAGGATAACCGGGGGGCGGAGCAACGCCTTGCCCCCCTCGATCTCTTCATGAACGAGTTTGCCTTTATTCACCAGGAGCAGACATGACACATCAGGCTCCCATCAAACGCCTGCTGATCGCCAATAGAGGCGAAATCGCCGTGCGCATCATCCGGACCGCACGCCGCCTCGGCATTCACACCATAGCCCTCTACTCGGACGCCGACGCTCGCGCCATGCATGTGCGGGAAGCGGACGAGGCCTGGCACCTGGGGCCCGCCCCCGCGCGGGAGAGCTACCTCGACGCCGCCAAGGTGCTGAAGATTGCCAACGCGGCCGAGGCCGACGCCGTGCACCCCGGCTACGGTTTTCTGTCGGAGAACAGCAACTTTGCCAGCGCCTGCACCAGCCAGGGGCTGCGCTTTATCGGCCCAAGTGGCGCCGCCATCCTCGCCATGGGGGACAAGTCCGGCGCCAAGGCGCTGATGCAGGCGGCCGGCGTCCCCGTGCTGCCCGGCTATCACGGCGCAGATCAGGGAGTGGCGCTGCTGCGTGATCAGGCACATCTGGTCGGCTTCCCGCTCCTTATCAAGGCCGCCAGCGGTGGCGGCGGCAAGGGGATGCGCCGGGTCGAACAGCCAGGCGAGTTTGACGAAGCGTTGGCGGCGGTGAAACGGGAAGCCCTGGCCGCCTTCGGGGATGACAGGGTGCTGCTCGAGCGCTACCTGGCTCGCGCCCGTCACGTGGAGGTGCAGGTCTTCGCCGATACCCTCGGCAACGCCATCTATCTGGGGGACAGGGACTGCTCCTTGCAGCGCCGCCATCAGAAAGTAATAGAAGAAGCCCCCGCGCCGGATATAGCGCCCACGCTTCGCCGCGCCATGGGCGAGGCCGCCGTGGCCGCCGCCCGGGCCATCGACTATGTGGGGGCCGGTACCATCGAATTTCTGCTGTGCGGGGAGGAGTTCTTCTTCATGGAAATGAACACCCGGTTGCAGGTGGAGCACCCGGTCACCGAGGCCGTCACCGGCCAGGATCTGGTGGCCTGGCAGTTGGCGGTCGCCGAGGGCAAGCCGCTGCCGCTGACTCAGGAAGAGGTAGTGCTGCGCGGCCATGCCGTGGAGGCGCGCCTCTACGCCGAGGACGTCGGGGCAGGCTTCTTGCCCGCCAGCGGTCCCATCCAGTGGCTGCACTGGCCACAGGGGGTGCGCATCGACACCGGCGTCGCCGCTGGCGATGAAGTCAGCCCCTATTACGATCCCATGATCGCCAAGCTGGTCGCCCACGGCCAGAGCCGGGCCGAGGCCTTCGCCAGGCTGGCCGATGCCCTGGCGGCCCTGAGTCTCGGTCCCCTGGTGCACAACGGCCCGCTGCTGCTGCGCCTGTGCGAGGAGCCGGACGTACTGGCCATGGCACACCACACCCAGTGGCCCATTCCGACCGAATCGCTGGCCACCCCGACCCTCGCCTGGCCGCTCGCCACCCTCTGGCTCGCCAGCCGCACCGGCCCCTCCCCCTGGCAGCAGGCCCCCGGTTTTCGGTTGGGCGACCTCAGAAGCCTGACGGCGGCAGTGCGGATCGGCGAGGAGGCCCGGGTGCTGACCCTTGCCGAGCGCGCCGGTCGGCTCACATGGCAAGGGGAAACCTACCCCTATGAGCTAGGTGTGGATCATATCCGCCTGCAGCGGGCGGGCCGCTGGGTACACTGCCCCATCACCCCGGCGGCAGACGCGGCTTTCGTGCTGCAGCTGGATGGCCGGCGCATTCCCTTCGCCGCCGATGATCAACGCCATCGACCACACCATGATCACGACACGGCCCAGGGCGCCGTGGCCCCCATGCACGGCATGGTGGTGGCACTGATGGTCGAGGTCGGGCAATCCGTCAGCAAGGGGCAATCCCTGCTGGTGCTGGAGGCGATGAAGATGGAACACGTCTTGAAAGCAGACAAGGAGGGGGTGATCACCGCCCTCTCCTGCCGCCAGGGGGATCAGGTGAGCCAGGGCGCCGTCCTGGTGCACTTTGCCGACCCAGGCGCAGAGAACGCCGAGGGAGGTGCAGCATGAGCAAGGAGCATGGCACCCCCGTCGACAGGGTCAGCCTGGTGGAGGTGGGGCCGCGGGATGGCCTGCAGAACGAACCCCGCCTGTTGTCGCTGGCGCAGCGGCTTCTGCTTGTCAACCGCCTCGCAGAGAGCGGCCTGCAGCGGATCGAGGTGGGGGCCTTCGTCTCCCCGAAGCGAGTGCCGCAGATGGCGGACTCCGCCGAACTGTTCAAGGCCCTGCCGCGCAAGGGACCTACCCGCTATGGTGCCCTGGTGCCCAATTTGCAGGGCCTGCAGGCCGCGATCCAGGCCAGGGTCGACGAGATTGGCCTCTTCACCGCCTGCTCAGACGGCTTCACCCGCGCCAACATCGGCATCGGCGTCGAAGAGTCACTGATCCGCTTCGCCCCTCTGGTGGCTGAGGCACGCCGCCTCGGCATCAAGGTGCGGGGTTACCTCTCCACCGTCATCGCCTGCCCCTATGACGGCCCGACCCGCCCGAAACGGGTCGCCGCCCTGGCCGAGCGGCTGCTGGATCTCGGCTGCCACGAGATCTCCCTCGGCGACACCATAGGGATAGGCACCCCAGGCACCGTCGCCCCCATGCTGGATGCGGTGCTGCACGAAGTCCCGGCCGGCCGGCTCGCGGTGCACTTTCACGACACCTATGGCCAGGGGCTCGCCAACCTGCTGCCGGCGCTCGAGCGCGGCATCCGCACCATTGACTGCTCGGTGGCGGGGCTGGGTGGCTGCCCCTATGCCCCCGGGGCCTCCGGCAACGTCGCCTCGGAGGAGGTGGTCTATCTGCTGCACGGCCTTGGCATGAGTACGGGGGTAAACCTCGACAAGCTGGCCGCCACCGGTCAGTGGGTGAGCGAGCAGCTCGGTCGTCCCAACGGCTCGCGAGTCGGGCAGGCGCTCCATGCTAGGGCCAGAGAGCTGCAGCCAGGACTCGATGAGATAGCACAAGGAGAGTGCCATGACCCCTGAAAACGCCCCCGCCAGAAAGAAGAGCGGCAGCATGTCGTTATGTCAGGAGATTGACCCATGCAGGATCAGGCCATGAGAGCCGGCAACCTTTGCGGCAAGGAGAGAACCTACAGCATCTCCGAGCTGGCTCAGGAGTTCGACATCACCCCGCGCACCATCCGCTACTACGAGGACGAGGGGCTGATCACCCCGGCCCGGGAGGGGCAGACACGCATCTACAGCCACAAGGACAGGATCCGCCTGAAATTGACCCTGCGTGGCAAGCGACTCGGCTTCAGCCTGGCGGAGATCCGCGAGCTGTTCGACATGTATGACACCGACCGCTCGAGCCGGATGCAGCTGCACTCCATGATCCAGCTCATCGAAGCGCGGCGCCACTCCCTGCGCCAGCAGCTCGAAGACATCCAGATGGTGATGGCCGAGCTGGATGCCGCCGAGCAGCGCTGCATCCACTCCCTCGATGGCTTGAAAACCGACGCGGATTGACCGAATCTGGGGGCATATCGCCCCCGGAGTCCCCCATGCCACAGATGCGCCCCAGGTACAGGCCGACAGCCCCGGCAGGAGTGGCTCTGTGCCCCTTGCTCAACATGGTGTTCAACATTTGTGCCATCCCGGTCAGAGTACGGCGCAACCCATGAGCCCCAGCCATGATCCCCTCTCGATTACTTGCTACCATATGCGCATCCAATGGAGACCATCATGCTCAAGCCTCTGCCCGCTCGCCTGTTGCGTTACGCCCTCTATCTCTGCGCCGCCCTGCTCGTCTCCCTCTCCATCTTGCTGTGGCAAGCCCCCAACCTCATCCAGCGCCACCTGCCGGGCTGGCTCGCCACCCATTATGGTCTGCAGCTCACCCTGGGGAAGATAGAGGTCGGGCTGCGTTCCCCCTCCCTCACCCTGGGGCCCAGCGCCCTGCTCGATGAGCGGCAGCAGCCCCTGGTGTCGTTTGAAGAGCTGAAGGTCATTCCCGCCTTGAAAGCGAGCTGGCAACAGCGCGCCCTGGTGCTGGAGGAGCTGACCCTGACCACCCCCAAGGTGGATCTTGTGCGCCTGGCGGATAACAAGGGAGAGGCTAGTTTCAACCTGACCGAGGCCCTGACCCCCCTGCTTGACTCCCTGCAAACCAGGGAACAGGCAGCATCGACCGGCGAGCCCCTGGTGGTGAGCATCGGCAAGCTGGCCCTGGCCCAGGGGCAATTCCACTACCGCGATAGCCGCAAGCAACGCAGCCCGGGTTGGCTGCCGCCCCTCACCCTCGGCAAGCTCGCCCTGCAGTTGCCCGATTTTTCCAGCGCGCCGTCGGCCCTCAACCGCTATCAGTTGAGTGCCACATTCAATGAGAAGAGCCCCCTCAAGGCCGACGGTGAATTCAACATCATGACCGGGGCCGGCAAGGGGCAGCTCAACCTCGGCAAGGTCGCCCTCGCCCCCTTCTCCCCGCTCTGGGCCCCCTATCTCAAGGCCACACTGGCCAGGGGCGAGGCCAGCGCCGAGCTGGCGTATCGGCTCACATCCGGCAAGCAGGGTCTGGCATGGCAGATCGCCAAGGGCAGGCTGACCCTGGCCAACTGGCAGCTCAAGGGGGCAAAGGGTGGCGAATTTGCCCGCTTCAACCAGCTGGCCCTGACCGGGATCCGGGTCGATGGCAGCAAGCAGTCCCTCGATATCGAGGCCATCACCCTCAAGGCCCCCGCCGTCACCGCCGTGCTCGACCACCACCAACAGTTGGACCTCGCGGATCTTCTGATCCCCCAGCCAGCCCCCAAACCGGACAAGAAACCGGCCAAACCCGCCAAGCCCTGGCGCTGGCAACTCAGACAGGCCCGCATCAGCCAGGGGGCGCTCAAGCTGACCGAGTCCAGCAGCGGCAAGCCCCTGCTGCGGGATCTCTCCGGGTTGGATCTCACCCTGGGCCCCCTCGGCAGCCAGACCGACCAACCCAGCCCCCTCACCCTGACCGGCACACTCCCTCCACAGGCGACGGTGGCCTTTGATGGCACCCTGGATCTTAGTCCCTTCGCCCTGAACGGCACCCTCAAGCAGCAGGGCCTGCCGCTCACCCTGGCGCAGCCCTACCTGCAGGATCTGCTGCGCATCAGCGTGCGGGACGGCATGCTTGCCAGCCGCACCCGGCTGGACCTGGCCACCAACGACAAGGGGGCCCTCAGCAAGCTGGACGTCAGTGGCGGGCTCGACATCGAGGGGCTCGATGTGCTGGATCGGGCCGACAACCAGCGCCTGCTGCAGATAGAGAAGCTGCAACTAAGCGGGCTGCACTATGACGGCATCGGCCAGCAGCTGAAGATTGCCGACATCCTGCTGAGCAAGCCCTTCGCCCGCATCGAGATAAGCGAAACGGGCGTCACCAACGTCCAGCAGTTGCTGCTGCCGCAACCGGCCAGCAAACAGAGCGCGCCCGCACCGCATATCCTCATCGACCAGGTCCGCACCACCCAGGGCAACCTGCGTTTCGCCGACCGCAGCCTGAGCCCGGAATTCGTGGTGGACATCGCCTCCCTTGAGGGCCAGAACCGCCACATCAGCAACACACCGGGCCAACGCTCCGAGCTCGCCTTTCATGGCAAGGTGGACAGGTACGCCCCCGTCACCATCCGGGGGGGCGCCAACCTGCTGATCGACGATCCCGTGCTCGACGTCGCCGTGGCCTTCAACAACCTGGAGCTCACCACCTTCACCCCTTACTCCAGCACCTATGCCGGCTACGCCATCGACAAGGGGCAGCTCTCCATGAAGCTCAACTACAAGTTGCAAGGCAACCGGCTGGAGGGAGACAACGACATCACCATCAAGAAGCTGCAACTCGGCGAGAAGGTCAAAAGCGAGCAGGCCAGGGATCTGCCGCTGGGGCTCGCCATCGCCCTGCTGAGCGACGCCAGCGGCGTCATCAAGATGAACCTCAAGGTGAAGGGCAACCTGGATCAGCCGGATTTCAGCCTGGGCAACATCTTCTGGGACGTGCTCGGCAACACCTTGAGCAAGGCCATCACCTCCCCCTTCTCCCTGCTGGCTTCCCTGACAGGGGGCACCCAGGATCTCGATGAGCTCCCCTTCCTACCCGGTGATCCCGCCCTCACCCCGAGCCAGCAGAGCAAGCTGACCACCCTGGCTCAGGCACTGAAAGACAGACCCAGGCTCAGCATGAACATCCGCGGCAAGGTCAACTTCAACGAGGAGCGCCCCATCTTGCAGCGCCAGAAGCTGGAGCGGGTGCTGGCCAAGCTGACCGGCAACCCGGTGGATCTCGCCCTGCTGGAGCAGGACCCCGCCCTGCAGAGTGCCCTGGCCGAGGCCTATGAGGCCAAGTTCAACGAAGATCTCGGCACCCTGGCCGACCGGCTGCAACTCGATGAAGGGAGCGGTGCCCTGCGCACCCAGGCGGTGATCCTGCTGCGGGACCAGCAGCTGATCACCGCAAAGTCCCTGCGCAACCTCGCCATGCGCCGGGCCCAGAACACCAAGGAGTACCTGGTGGATACCCAGGGCATCACGCCGGATCGCCTGTTCGTGCTCGACAGCCAGGTCAAGGAGAGCGACAAGGAGGCCAAGGTAGTCCTCACCCTGGATAATTGAGCCGCGATGATGGCCCCGCGAAGGGGGGATTTCCCCCTTCTGGCTCGCCCTCCCTGCCGGTCTTCCTGCTCCCTTCTCTGCTCGCCTCTTTGCTTCCTTGCTGGCCACACGCCCTTGGCCCTGCATCATCCTTTGCGCATAAGCACCAACCCACCCCATGGGCGGGTGGAAAATCCGGCGCTCCCACACAGGCCAGCTTCCAGGTGGTGAGCAGACCGCCTCTGTAAACCTGCGCTCCCCTCAAGCCGGTTGGCAGCAGATATGCGCGCCGTCCTTTTCCTCGTACTTCCTGAAGGAAGATTCCAGGCTCCGCTGGCCGGTCTCCTGTGTCGGGACCAGTACCACGCCCCTGCCCGGTCCTGAGGGCGCCTCTGCCTGGCGTCGGGGCTGTGCCGTCAATCAGCAGAGGGTTCCAGAGGATTAAGTGGTGTTGAACACCTCTTGTCTGATGGCATATGAGGTGAATTTTCAACCCAAGCGTCGCTTGTTCCAGCGCGCGGTGGGCCCGCAAACCGGTCATCGCGGCAGACGCTCCTTTTGTTACCCGTTTTCATTTCGGGAGCCTTTCATACAAAAAAGCAACATTGAAAACGTTATCCATTCACCCGTCGTCTACCTGAATGACACGAATGGTTGGTCACTTAAAATTTCCTGTCATTTTTTTACCATTTAGCCTCCTCACCCCCTTGCTCGGGGCCGAGAGCCTGCCTAAAATCGCGCGTCTTTTATCAACCCCCACCTCTATTTTTGGAGAACGCCACGTGAGCGAAAAATTGGCCAACCCTGCCCCTCTGGGTCTGATGGGTTTCGGTATGACCACCATTCTGCTGAACATCCATAACGCAGGTTTCTTCCCCATCAGCGCCATGATCCTGGCCATGGGTCTGTGCTATGGCGGTCTGGCCCAGATCATCGCCGGCATCATGGAGTTCAAGCGTGGCAACACCTTCGGTGTCACCGCCTTCATCTCCTACGGCACCTTCTGGTGGAGCCTGGTGTTCCTGCTGGTGATGCCGACCATGGGTCTGGCCGAAGCCACTCCCCACGCCTACATGGGCTGGTACCTGCTGATGTGGGGCATGTTCACCCTCTTCATGCTGGTGGGCACCGTCAACTTCCCGCGCGTGAAGCAGTTCGTGTTCGCCTCCTTGACCGTGCTGTTCTTCCTGCTGGCCGCCCGTGACTTCACCGGCAGCACCCTGATCGGCACCATCGCTGGTTTTGAAGGGATCATCTGCGGCGCCAGCGCCATCTACCTGGCCATGGCCACCGTGATCAACGAGCAGTTCGGCCGCACCGTGCTGCCCATCGGCGATCACAAGAAGGCCGCCGCAGTCCAGCTCAAGGCTGCCGCATAATCTGCCGCGCCCCGGCGCTCGCGCCCATGCAAAAGGCACCCTCGGGTGCCTTTTGTTTTTCTGTCGCCGGGACGCCAGTCAGCTGTGCAGCTCACCATCTCCCGCCAGCAATCGGGTGGCCGGAAAACGGGCGGCAGGCTGCTGACCGTAGAAGCGGGTGAACTGCTCATATACCGCCGGATAGGTGTCGCGCAGGCGCAGGGGCTCGGTGAAGAAGCTCTCGCTGCACACCGCGAAGAACTCGGCGGGGTGCGTGGCGGCATAGGGGTCTATCTGCGTTACCTCTCCCCTGGCCAGCGCTGCATTCATCTCATCGAACGCGCTCTGCAGCGCCTGGGTCCATTGCCGCTGATCCATGCTGCTCGGGAGCGGCGGCCCCCCGTCGGCATCCCCTCCCAGCATGTCGAGCTTGTGTGCCAGCTCGTGGATCACCAGGTTGAAGCCATCCCAGTCCCCATCCTGCTGCAACTCGCTCCAGGCCAGCACCAGGGGTCCCTGGGGCCAGGACTCGCCGGCGTTCTCCTCTTCAAACTCGCTCACCAGCCCGAACTCGTCCTGCACCTCCTGACGGCGGGTCACGGGTTCGGGGATGATGATCACCTCGTGAAAACCGCGATACCACTCCAACCCCAGATGCAGTATGGGCAACACCGCCTGCAGGGCCAGCACCCCCTGCTGACGGGGTGTAAGCTCGACCCCGAGCTGGGTCAGCGTCTTGCGGGAGAGGAAGTGGCTGGCCAGTTCGATCAGCTGCTGCTCTTCATCGCGGGAGAAGCCCTGCAAGATGGGCACGGCCGCCAGGGCCTGCTGCCACTCCAGCGCTCCCAAGGCATGACTCTCAGCAGGGGATGCAAGACCGAATACCGCTTTCAACCTGGACCAGAACACACAGACTCCTCATGCCACATCAGAATAATTTCACGAACCGTTTCGGCCGCTCGCCATACCCTTGCGCCAGGTAGAAGCGGTGAGCCCCCTCGCGCTTGAGGCTGCTGGAGAGCTCCAGCTGGCTGCAACCCGAGGCCAGCGCTCGCGCCTCGGCCGCCGCCAGCAGCCGGGCCCCCATGCCGCCGCCCCTTGCACCTTCATCGATAACCAGCGCCGAGATCAGGCCCCAGGCTGGTGCAAGGTGCATGGGTTGCAACCTATGCCATACCAGCACCCCGACCATCTCCCCATGATAGAGGGCCACCAGCACCTCCCGGGCCGGATCCGGTTCAGCCAGCCGCCCGTCCACTGCATCGCCCAGGGTCGGATACCCCAGTTGCGCGAACAGCGCTGACAGCAGGGCGCCATCCCCCTGCTCGGCGAGACGAATGGTGCAGTCATTTTCTTTCATTGTCACTCCTGGCCTCCCATTTGCATTATCCCCTCTGAACCCTGGATACGAAAAACATGCACCTGCAAGTTCCGAATCTTGTCCAGTTCCATTCACCATTTGTTAATGTCAATTCACAAATTAACAAAGTGACAACACTTTTCACTAGGAAGGGTCGATACAAACCGATATGTTAAATCCCGCGGACTAACCAGTCGAAAGTCCCGCACAATACTGAGTGACCCCCTTGGTCACCGCATATTTCAATATTAAGGGAGCGAGGCATATAGACCTCGCCAAGACAGCGCAACAAAGGAGTTGTTGTACATGAATGAGATCGTCAATGCCATCAATGGCGTGATTTGGAGCCCAGCGCTCATCTATTTGTGCCTGGGGGTGGGCCTCTACTTCTCCCTGCGCAGCCGTTTCCTGCAACTGCGTCACTTGAAGGGCATGATACGCCTGATGTTCCAGGGCAAGGGCAACGATGCCGGTGTCTCCTCCTTCCAGGCGCTCTCCATGACGCTGGCCGGTCGGGTCGGTACCGGCAACATCGCCGGTGTCGCCACCGCCATCACCTTCGGGGGCCCGGGCGCCCTGTTCTGGATGTGGATGGTCGCCTTCCTCGGCGCCAGCTCCGCCTTCGTGGAGTCCACCCTGGGTCAGGTCTACAAGGAGAAGATCAACGGCGAGTACCGCGGCGGCCCGGCCTTCTACATCGAGAAAGGGCTCGGCATGAAGTGGTACGCCTGGACCTTCGCCATCGCCACCATCTTCGCCTGCGGCGTGTTGCTGCCAGGGGTGCAAGCGAACTCCATCGGCTCCAGCCTGCAGACCGCCTTTGACATCGATCCGAACGTCACCGCCGCCGGTCTGGCGCTGCTGCTCGGCTTCATCATCTTCGGCGGCGTGAAACGCATCGCCAACTTCGCCAGTACTGTGGTGCCCTTCATGGCGCTCGGCTACATCATCGTCGCCTGCGTCATCATCGCCCTCAACATCGGCCAACTGCCCGGTGTGATCCTGCTGATCTGGAAGAGCGCCTTCGGGATGGAAGCCGGTTTCGGTGCCATTCTGGGTCTGGCCATCATGTGGGGTGTCAAACGTGGCGTTTACTCCAACGAAGCGGCACAGGGCACGGGGCCACACGCCTCTTCCGCCGCCGCGGTAAGCCACCCCGCCAAACAGGGCCTGGTGCAGGCGTTCTCCGTCTACATCGACACCCTGTTCGTCTGCTCCGCCACCGGTTTCATGCTGCTGATTACCGGCCTGTACAACGTACAGGGTCCGGACGGGGCCGCCATCTATACCGGCATCGCCGGCATCGCGGCAGGCCCCGGTTATGTGCAGACCGCCATGGAGAGCATGATGCCCGGCTTTGGCAACTACTTCGTCGCCATCGCCCTGTTCTTCTTCGCGTTCACCACCATAGTGGCCTACTACTACATCGCCGAAACCAACATCGCCTTTATCAACCGCAAGATTAACCGTCCCTGGCTCACCTTCCTGTTGAAGATCGCGCTGATGGCTGCCACCGTCTATGGTACCGTCAAGACCGCCGATCTGGCCTGGGGCCTCGGTGACATCGGAGTCGGTCTGATGGCCTGGCTCAACATCGGTGCCATCCTGATGTTGCAAAAACCGGCCTTCGCTTGCCTCAAGGATTACGAGGCACAGCTGGCGCAGGGAATTGATCCCGTATTCCACCCGGAGAAACTCGGCATCAAGAACGCCGACTACTGGATTGACAACCGTGCCGAGGTCAACCTGATGCGCGAGCAAACCGGCCATCCCTTCGAGGCAGACCCGGATATCGTTGCCAAGTGATCAAAGGGCACAATGCAAAATGGCAGCTTCGGCTGCCATTTTCATTTGGTGCTCTCTTGAGGGGGGCGCCGGTTCAGAGCGCGTTGCGGCGGGGTCCGAACGGCAGTCGCCAGCGAAACAGGCTGTTGAGGGTCGCCCGCCACTGGTTGGGACGCCCCAGGATCTGCTGCTGCAAACGGGTCTCTTCTTTCAGCATCACCTCGTCACTGCGGGCCCAGGCCTGATGGTAGAGCTGCTTGATCCCCGCCAGCGCATCCGGTGACTTGGTGATCAGGGTCCTGGCGAACTCCCGCGCCTCGTCGAGGGGCTCCTCGCAGACCCGGCTCACCAGCCCGAGCGCCCTGGCCTCCTGGGCATCCAGCTCGCGGCCACTCATGGCCAGCTCCATGGCCACGTCCACCCCCATCAGATTGCGCAGGGTGACGCTGCCACTCATGTCGGGAATGATGCCCCACTTGATCTCCATCACCGAGAAGCGGCAATCCGGGGTGCTGAAGCGAAAATCGGCCCCGAGCGCGATCTGCAGGCCACCGCCAAAACAAACCCCCTGAGTCACCGCGATCACCGGCACCGGCAACTGGTGCCAGCCGTAGGCGACCCGCTGGGCCAGGTTGGTCGCCTCATCCGCCTCGCGCCTCAATATTTCCAGGGCCGCCACCGGCTGCCTCAGCATGGATTTCACATCCAGTCCGGCGCAGAACGCCCGCCCCTCGCCGTGCAGGATCACCGCCCGCAGTCCCTTCTGCCGCGCCAACTGGTTCAGCGTCTCGTCGATGGCGCCGAACATGGCCCTGTCCAGCGCATTGAGCTTGTCCCCCCGGGTCAGCATCACCTCGGCGATGCCGTCCCGGATCTCGCACCTGATCCTTGGCTTGTCCATTTTCTTCCTCTTCCTTGTGCCGAAACTGGTCATACCACAAGTTACCAGAGTGTGATCGACAGGTACAGGGAGGCCAGCCCCGCTCTGCGACTAAAGTCGGCTGGCCCCGCGCCGGCCCCTTTGCCAGACTGGCCCCATGCTCACGGCCGAGAATTGCCATGTCACTCCTGTTCGATTTTGCCCGCCCGCCGTTTGACTGCCTGGACGTGGCTGCCCGTGAACGGCTCGGCCAGCGCCTCAGCATCTGCTACTTTCGCACCGGTCAGACGGTGCTGCACCCCGGGGACGAGCCCCCCGGCCTCTACCTCGTCATCAAGGGCGCGGTGGAGGAGTCGGCGCCCCACCAGCCTTTCGGCGACTATGGCGTGGGGGACATGTTCGACGTGCGCGCCCAGTTCGACGGCCGCTGCCGCCATCGCTTCAGCGCCCTGGAAGACACCCTCTGCCAACTGATCCCCCGCGACACCTTCCAGACGCTGTGCGACGCGCACCCCCCCTTCGCACACTATTTCACCGCAACCCTGGCCGAGCGCCAACGAGAGCAGGAGCGGCGCGGCCAGCTCGGACAACAGAACCTGGCGGAATTCATCCTGACTCGCATCGACCCCGGACATCTGCAGCCAGCACTGCAACTGGACAGTCAGACCAGTCTGCTGGCCGCCAGCGAAGCCATGGCCAGCCGGGGCACCGACTGCCTGCTCTATCCCGCCTTTGACGGCAGTCTGAGCCTCTCCACCCGCAAGACCCTGCTCCATGCCCTGACCCTCAAGGGACTGCCCCTGACGGCGCCGCTCGCGGTGCTGACCCCGGCCCCCCTGATCGGCCTGGCGCAAGGCAGCTATCTGTTCGATGCCCTGCTGCTGATGACCCGCCACCGCATCAAGCGGCTGGTCATCTGGCAGGGGCAGGAGGTGGTGGGGATCCTTCACCTGACCCAGGTGCTGGGGCTCTTCTCCACCCACTCCCATGTGTTGACCTTGCGCATCGCTCGAGCCGACAGCTTGCCAGCACTGGAGGCGGTGGCACGGGAGCAGCAACAGCTGACCCGCTCCCTGTTTGCCCAGGGGATCCATACCCTGTTTCTGATGAAGCTCATCGCCACCATCAACGAGCAGTTGATCGCCAAGGCCTTCGCCCTGGTGATCCCCCCCGAGGTGCAGGAGCAGGTGTGCCTGCTGATGCTGGGCTCGGAGGGACGCGGCGAGCAGATCCAGAAGACCGATCAGGACAATGCCCTGATCCTGCGAGATGACCTGGATTGGCCCGCTCGACAGGCCGATCTGGCCGCCTTCAGCGCCCTGCTCGAGCGCCTGGGCTATCCCCCCTGCCCGGGGCGGGTGATGGTCAGCAACCCGGACTGGGTGAAGAGCGCACAACAGTGGCAGGACGAGATAGAGCAGGCGTGCGTACGTGCCAGCGAGGCCGATCTGCTGTGGCTCGCCACCCTGGCCGATGCCCAGGCCATCATGGGGGATCGTCCTCTGCTTACTCCCCTCGCCCGCCACCTGAGACAGTGCCTGGCCGACAGGCCGGATCTGCTGGCGGAGATGGCCCGGGCGGCGGTCGCCTTTCACACCCCCCTCACCCTCTTTGGCCGGCTGGAGCAGGCCCCCGAGGGGCTGGATCTCAAGCGGGGCGGCCTCTTCCCTCTGGTGCACGGCCTGCGGGTGCTGGCCCTGGAGGCAGAAGTGCTGGAGACCTCGACCCTGGGACGGATTGACGCCCTGGTGGCCATGGGGCGCCTCAGCCCCGACTATGGAGCCAACCTGGCGGAAGCCTTCCGGCTGTTTGTGCGGCTGCGGCTGCGCAGCCAGCTCAAGGATGGCGACAGCTGGGTACTGGTCACCGAACTCGCGCACGGGGAGCGGGATCTGCTGCGCCATGCCCTGCATCAGGTGAAGAAGTTCCAGCAGTGGCTCACCTTGCACTTTCGTCTTAGGCAATAGGCATGTGGCGCCGCTGGCGACGTCGTTGGCTGGGTAGAGGCTTCCGGGACGGGGAGTTTGCCCCGCTCTTTGCAACCCCCCCAGGAGAGGAGTGGGTGGCGCTGGACTTCGAGACCACCAGCCTGGATCCTGCCAAGGCGGAGATCGTCTCCATCGGCGCGGTGCGCATCCAGGGCAACCAAGTATTGACCGGGGAGGCCCTCAGCATCAGGGTGCAGCCACCGACCAGTCTGAGCGCGCAGTCGGTGGTGATCCACGGCCTGCGCCATCAGGATCTGCAACAGGGCATGACGCTGGAAGCCGCACTGCGCCTGCTGCTTGCCTTCATCGGGCCCCGTGAACTGGTGGGTTACCACATCGCCTATGACCTGCACATTATCAACCTGGCCTGCCAGCGGCTCTGGGGGCTGACCCTGCCCCAGCGCGGCCTGGAGGTGAGCCGGCTCTATCATGACCGCCTCTACCGACGCTACCCTGACGCCGTCATCGATCTGCATCTGGCCGCCATCTGCCAGCATCTGGGACTGCCGGCCCTGCCCCTGCACGACGCCCTGAGTGACGCCACCGCCGCCGCCCTCATCTTTCTGCGCCTGCATCAGGGTGGCCCTCTGGCTTATCCCAAAGTCTAATTGTCCGAAAATAACATTTGCTTCACATTTTGATTACATGAGCAGGTCTGCTGCTCGGTAGGGACACCCTTCAATCACAGCTGACACAACCGTCACGGAGAACTGCAATGGAACAGCAACGTTATCTGAGGATCCAGCAAGATCCCAACTTCCAGGAGCTGGTCAGCAAACGCCAGCGCTTCGCCTGGACCCTCTCCATTCTGATGCTGGGGCTCTACCTGGCGTTCATCCTGCTCATCGCCTTTGCCCCGGGTTGGCTCGGCACTCCGCTCAGCGAAGGCTCCAGCATCACCCGCGGCATCCCGGTTGGCGTAGGCCTCATCGTCTCCTCCTTCGTGCTGACCGGCATCTATGTGCTGCGGGCCAACGGCGAGTTTGACGAGCTGAACCAGAAGATCCTCAAGGGAGTGCAATCATGAAAGGCAAGTCTCTGCTGCTGCTCACCGGCCTGGTCTCCACCCCCCTGCTGGCGGCCGATGCGCTGACCGGCGAGGTGCAACGCCAGCCCCTCAACATCTCGGCCATCGTGATGTTCGTGGTCTTCGTGACCGCTACCCTGTTCATCACCTACTGGGCCTCCAAGCGCAACCGCTCGGCCTCCGACTACTATGCCGCCGGCGGGCGCATCACCGGCTTCCAGAACGGGCTGGCCATCGCCGGTGACTACATGTCCGCCGCCTCCTTCCTCGGCATCTCCGCCCTGGTCTACACCTCCGGCTATGACGGTCTCATCTACTCCATCGGCTTCCTGGTGGGCTGGCCCATCATCCTGTTCCTGATAGCGGAAAGGCTGCGCAACCTCGGCAAGTACACCTTCGCCGACGTGGCTTCCTACCGCCTCAAGCAGACCTCGGTGCGCAGCCTCTCCGCCAGCGGCTCCCTGGTGGTGGTGGCCCTCTACCTCATCGCCCAGATGGTGGGTGCCGGCAAGCTCATCGAGCTGCTGTTCGGCCTGCAATACCATGTGGCCGTGGTGCTGGTCGGCATCCTGATGGTGCTCTACGTGCTGTTCGGCGGCATGCTGGCCACCACCTGGGTCCAGATCATCAAGGCGGTCATGCTGCTCTCCGGCGCCTCCTTCATGGCCATCATGGTGATGAAGTCCGTCAACTTCGACATCGGCGCCCTGTTCAGCGAGGCCGTCAAGGTTCATGCCAATGGCGCCGCCATCATGAGCCCGGGCGGTCTGGTGGCCGACCCCATCTCCGCCATCTCCCTCGGCCTGGCGCTGATGTTCGGCACCGCCGGCCTGCCCCACATCCTGATGCGTTTCTTCACCGTGAGCGACGCCAAGGAAGCCCGTAAATCGGTGTTCTATGCCACCGGCTTCATCGGCTACTTCTACATCCTGACCTTCATCATCGGCTTCGGTGCCATCCTGCTGGTCAGCACCAACCCGGACTTCAAGGACGCCACCGGCGCCCTGCTGGGGGGCACCAACATGGCTGCCATCCATCTGGCCGATGCCGTGGGGGGTAGCCTGTTCCTCGGCTTCATCTCCGCCGTGGCCTTCGCCACCATCCTCGCCGTAGTCGCCGGGTTGACCCTGGCGGGCGCCTCTGCGGTCTCCCACGACCTCTATGCCTGCGTCATCAAGGAAGGCAAGGCCAACGAAGCCGACGAGCTGCGCGTCTCCAAGATGACCACGCTAGTGCTGGGAGTGGTGGCCATCGGCCTGGGCATCCTGTTCGAGAAGCAGAACATCGCCTTCATGGTGGGTCTGGCCTTCTCCATCGCGGCAAGCTGCAACTTCCCGGTGCTCTTCCTCTCCATGTTCTGGTCTCGCCTGACCACTCGCGGCGCCGTCTATGGTGGCTGGCTGGGGCTCATCAGCGCCGTGACCCTGATGATCCTGGGCCCGACCGTGTGGGTGAAGGTACTGGGCCATGCGCAGGCGATCTTCCCCTACGAATACCCGGCGCTCTTCTCCATGGCGCTGGCCTTCATCGGGATCTGGTTCTTCTCGGTCACCGACAAGTCCCAGAACGCCTCCGAGGAACACCAGAAGTTCTTCCCGCAGTTCGTCCGCTCCCAGACCGGGCTCGGTGCCTCCGGCGCCTCCGCCCACTAAGGTTGTCTGACCGCCCCCAAGCCGGCCCAGTGCCGGCTTTTTTCATTCAGGGCATTCCCCCTCGCCACCTCTTTCCCGGCCCACCAGCGAGTGGTGCCTTTCCCGTCACATTCCCCCCTTGCAATGGGTCTCGATCACAGTTCTTGCTAAAACTTTCGGGGGATCTGTGCCATAATGCGCGCCATTTGACAGACAACCCGGGACATCTCCTTTGTTAAGCAGCAACAACATCACCATGCAGTTCGGCGCCAAGCCGCTGTTTGAGAACATCAGCGTCAAGTTTGGCGGCGGCAACCGCTACGGCCTCATCGGCGCAAACGGCTGTGGCAAGTCCACCTTCATGAAGATCCTCGGCGGCGATCTGGAGCCCACTGGCGGTAATGTGAGCCTGGACGTCAACGAGCGCATCGGTAAATTGCGCCAGGATCAGTTCGCCTACGAAGAGATGCGCGTGCTGGACGTGGTCATGATGGGCCATAGCGAGCTGTGGGCTGCCATCGCCGAACGTGATGCCATCTATGCCAACCTCGACGCCACCGACGACGACTACATGAAGGCTGCCGAGCTGGAAGGCCTGGTCGCAGAATACGACGGCTATACCGCCGAATCCCGCGCCGGCGAGCTGCTGCTGGGTGCCGGCATCCCCATCGAGCTGCACAACGGCCCCATGAGCGAAGTGGCCCCGGGCTGGAAACTGCGGGTGCTGCTGGCACAGGCGCTGTTCTCCAACCCCGACATCCTGCTGCTGGACGAACCGACCAACAACCTGGACATCAACACCATCCGCTGGCTGGAGCAGGTGCTCAACGATCGTGAAAGTACCATGATCATCATCTCTCACGACCGTCACTTCCTGAACTCCGTCTGCACCCACATGGCGGATCTGGATTACGGCGAGCTGCGCGTCTACCCGGGCAACTACGACGAGTACATGACGGCGGCCACCCAGGCCCGCGAGCGTCTGATCTCCGACAACGCCAAGAAGAAGGCTCAGATTGCAGACCTGCAATCCTTCGTCTCCCGTTTCAGTGCCAACGCCTCCAAGTCGAGCCAGGCTACCTCCCGCCTCAAGCAGATCGACAAGATCAAGATCGAGGAAGTGAAGGTCTCCAGCCGTCAGAACCCCTTCATCCGCTTCGAGCAGGACAAAAAGCTCTACCGCAACATCCTGGAAGTGGAAGGGGTGTCCAAGGGTTATGGTGAGGCGCCGCTGTTCAAGGGCCTGAGCATGATGCTGGAAGTGGGCGAGAAGGTCGCCATCCTGGGTACCAACGGCATCGGTAAATCTACCCTGATCAAGACGCTCATGGGCGAGCTGGCGCCGGACAGCGGTACCATCAAGTGGTCCGAGAATGCCCAGATCGGCTACTACGCCCAGGATCACGCCGACGATTTCGACACCGACCTCAACGTGTTCGACTGGATGGCCCAGTGGAAACAGGCCAACGAAGACGAGCAGGCGGTGCGCTCGGTACTGGGTCGTCTGCTGTTCACCCAGGACGACATCAAGAAGCCGGTCAAGGTGCTCTCCGGTGGCGAACAGGGTCGCATGCTGTTCGGCAAGCTGATGATGCAGCGCCCCAACATCCTGATCATGGATGAGCCGACCAACCACCTGGACATGGAATCCATCGAATCCTTGAACCTGGCGCTGGAGATGTACCAGGGCACCCTGATCTTCGTCTCCCACGACCGTGAGTTCGTGTCGTCCCTGGCGACCCGCATCATGGAACTGACCGAGAACGGCATCCGCGACTTCGGCGGCACCTACGAGGATTACCTGCGCAGCCAGGGTGTGGTGTAACTCCTTCCCCAGGTCTTTCATCGTAAAACCGGCGCCAGTGGCGCCGGTTTTTTTATTCCTCCTTGTTCCCTTCTCCCCTGCGTCTCCCACTGCGAGAGCTGGGTTAGGAGAGCAAGAGCGCTGTACAGGAGCCGCACGCTTGTCATCCAGCTGTCCGGCTTATCCTCTGCCAGGATAGACTGCACAAGCCGGTACCCGGCCCTTCCCTCTTCAACCCGCCCGAGCTTGCCGAGCGGAGCATGGTCGGGACATAAAAAAACGGCTCCATCAGGGAGCCGTTTTCAATGAGGGCGTGAGTCGATTACTCGACGGTTGCCTCCACGTCGGTGAAGTACTCGATCTTGGCCGCCTTGCGCAGCTCGTCGATCAGCGACTTGTAGTCGGCCTGAGCCTTGCCCTGACCGAGCTGCCCTTGCAGCAGGCTCACCATCTGGGACGGTTCCTTGGTCACATTGACCTTGTCGAGCGCCACCACTACGCGATCGCCATTGGCTTCGGCCACCAACTCGACGCTCGGCTTGCCATCCTTCGGATGGGGCATGCGGAACGCCTGGGCCAGCAGGTTCTGATCCATCTCCTGGGCGAAGCGGGAGACACCCTTGTGGCTCTCCACCTTCAGCCCGAGGGCGGTCAGATCGGCCTGGATGTCCTCGCCGGCGTGCAGCTTGTCGAGCAGGCCCTGGGCCTTGCCACGGGCTACTTCACTGGCCTTCTCATGCTTGATGGCCGCAATCACCTGATCCTTGATCTCCGCCAGCGGCTTGGCCGCTTTCGGCTGGTGACCCATGATGTGCAGCACCAGCGCCTTGCCATCGGAGAGCTCGATCACATCGGAGTTGGTGTTCTCGTCGCGCAGTTGCTCGGAGAAGGCAGCCGCAAGCACCTTGGGATCATTGAGGGGTGCCTGGGCATCGGCCTGGCTGAAGTAATCAGACGAGATCACCTTCAGACCCATGGCTTCGGCAGTCAGATCCAGCGAGTCCGGGTTCTCGAAGCTGCTGTCGGCCATCTTCTGCTGCTCGGCGAAGAACAGCTCCTTGGCCTTGTCCGCTTGCAGACGGCTGATGGTTTCGCTCATCACATCGGCGAACATCTTGGTCTTGGCGGGCTCGACGGCCAGCAGCTTGATGATGTGGAAACCAAACGGGCTCTTCACCACTGCGGAAAGATCCCCAGTCTTGGCCAGCGCAAAGGCCGCCTGCTCGAAGGCAGGATCCATCACCCCTTTCTCGAACCAGTCCAGCTCGCCGCCCTTCTTGGCGGAGAAGGTATCGCTGGAGTTGGCTTTGGCCAGGGTAGCGAAGTCTTCACCGCCCTTGACCTTGGCCAGCAGCTCGTCAGCCTTCTGCTGGGCCGCCTTCTCATCCTTGCCAAAGGGGATCAGGATGTGTGCCACGCGGCGACGCTCGGCACGCTGGAACAGGTCCTGGTGCTGATCGTAGTAATCCTGGGCATCCTGCTCGGTGACCTTGATGTTCTTGCTGAGGTTGGCGGCATCGAGCAGCAGGTAGTCGACCTTGACCTTCTCGTCATTCATGAAGCGACCGCTGTTGGCCTTGTAGAACTGATCCACCTCGGCGTCGCTTACATCGACCTCACCCATGTAGGCGGAGGCAGCCAGGCGCACCAGGCGCAGGTCCCGGGTCTGGTTGTAGAGTTTGTCGAGCTGCTCGGCCTCGCCCTTGAGGGCGAATTCGGAGCCCAGCAGGGCGCCCATCAGTTGCTGGCGCACCATGTCCTGACGCAGGGAGTCGCGGAACATCTCAGGCGTCATGCCGGCGCGGCGGATCAGCTGCAGGTAGCGATCGTTACTGAACTTGCCGTCCTCGGCAAACTCCGGCATCTCCACGATGGCCTGCTTGATCTGCTCGTCGCTGACGCGCAGGCCGAGGGAGCGGGCCTTGTCATCGATCAGCGCCTGATCGATCAGCCGGTCCAGCACGCCGCGGCGGAACTGTTTCATGTAGTCGGGGTTGGCGGCCAGCTGATTGAAGGCCTCACCCATTTGGGATTCCATGCGGGCCCGCTCGTTGCGATAGGCATTCTCCAGTGCGGGGGCACTGATGTCATTGCCGTTGACGGTAGCGGGGGCGGTACGTGCCGGGCCATTGAGGTAGCTGCCTACACCGGCCAAGGCAAAGGAGAGGATGATCAGGCCCAAGATAATCTTGGCTACCTTGCCCTGCGCCCCTTCGCGTAGTTTATCCAACATCATGTTTGTACTTATGCTCCCGAACTCGATGGGCGTAAATAATGAAAAGGCGCACCGATTGCGATGCGCCTTGGTCAATCAGTATGAGGGAGAGCCCTCTCACTTGTCTGGTCAGCGACCAAGGTCGGAGCCGATGAACATCAGCGCCCGGCTTAGTTGACCGAGTCTTTCAGGGCCTTGCCGGCTTTGAAGGCAGGAACTTTACCGGCGGCGATTTCGATGGTCGCACCAGTTTGCGGGTTACGGCCAGAACGAGCGGCACGCTCGCGAACGGCGAAAGTACCGAAGCCAACCAGAGCAACCTGGTCACCCTCTTTCAGGGCTTCACCCACGGCGTCAATGAAAGCATCCAGCGCACGGCCAGCGGCAGCTTTGGAGATATCAGCACCGTCTGCAATCTTGTCAATCAGTTGAGATTTATTCACTCTTATATTCCCCTTTTATCGAACATCGCTGCGGCACTGATTTCCCTGGCCACAACAAGTGGAGGTTTTATAACAAGCCTCCTGATCAGTTGCAAGTGACAATCTGGCGCAAACCCGCGCCACATCACGCATTGCGACTCATCATGAGTACCCGATCGGTGGTCAAGGCTACTTCCGTTATCCGGTGCATGCAAGCCTTAACCACCCCCCGAATGCGCCAAATTTGCGGCGCATCAACATTTACACGACAGAAACGCGTTCGAAACCCTGCGGATTGTCCTGCAACGCCAGTGCAAGCACCTCATCAATCCAGCGAACCGGATAAATTTCAAGGTCTTGTTTGACATTGTCCGGGATCTCCTCGAGATCGCGTTCGTTCTCTTTCGGGATGAGCACCCGCTTGATGCCGCCACGGTGAGCCGCCAGCAGTTTCTCCTTGAGACCCCCGATGGGCAGCACCTCGCCGCGCAGGGTGATCTCGCCGGTCATGGCCACGTCGGCACGCACCGGGTTGCCGGTGAGGCTGGAGACCAGGGCGGTACACATGGCGATACCGGCGCTCGGGCCGTCTTTCGGGGTCGCCCCTTCCGGCACGTGCACGTGGATGTCGCGCTTCTCGTAGAAGTCGGCGTTGATGCGCAGCTTCTCGGCACGGGCCCGCACCACCGTCATGGCGGCCTGGATGGACTCCTGCATCACGTCACCGAGTGAACCGGTGTAAGTGAGCTTGCCCTTGCCCGGCACGTTGGTGGTCTCGATGGTGAGCAGATCGCCCCCCACTTCGGTCCACGCCAACCCGCACACCTGGCCTACCTGATTCTGATCGGTGGCCTTGCCATAGTCGAAACGCTGTACCCCGAGGAACTCCTTGAGGTTCTCCTGATTGACCAGAACATGCTTGATGCTCTTGTCCAGCAGGATGCGTTTGACTGCCTTGCGACAGATCTTGGAGATCTCGCGCTCCAGGCTACGCACCCCCGCCTCGCGGGTGTAATAGCGGATGACGCCGATCAGGGCAGAGTCTTCGATGGTGATCTCGGACTCTTTCAGACCGTTGCGCTGGATCTGCTTGGCCAGCAGATGCTGCTTGGCAATGTTGAGCTTCTCGTCCTCGGTGTAACCGGACAGACGGATCACTTCCATCCGGTCCAGCAGCGGACCCGGGATGTTCATGGAGTTGGAAGTGGCCACGAACATCACGTCCGACAGGTCATAATCCACTTCCAGATAGTGATCGTTGAAGCTGCTGTTCTGTTCGGGATCCAGCACTTCCAGCAGGGCGGACGCGGGGTCGCCGCGCATGTCCGAGCTCATCTTGTCGATTTCGTCGAGCAGGAACAGCGGGTTCTTCACGCCGACTTTTGCCATCTTCTGGATGAGCTTGCCGGGCATGGAGCCGATATAGGTGCGGCGGTGACCGCGGATCTCCGCCTCGTCACGCACCCCACCGAGCGCCATGCGCACGTACTTGCGACCGGTCGCCTTGGCAATGGACTGACCGAGCGAGGTCTTGCCCACACCGGGAGGCCCGACCAGGCAGAGGATGGGGCCCTTGAGCTTGTTCACCCGCGCCTGCACCGCCAGGTATTCGAGGATGCGATCCTTGACCTTGTCCAGGCCATAGTGATCCGAATCAAGCACCTCTTGTGCCTTGGCGAGATCCTTCTTGACCTTGGAGCGGGCCTTCCACGGCACCTGCACCATCCAGTCCACATAGCTGCGCACCACTGTGGCTTCCGCGGACATGGGGGACATCATCTTCAGCTTGGCAAGCTCGGCCAGAGCCTTCTCACGGGCATCGTCCGGCATCCCCGCCTCGTCAATCTTGCGATTGAGGGCTTCGAATTCGTCCGGGCTGTCTTCCAGCTCACCCAGCTCTTTCTGGATGGCCTTCATCTGCTCGTTGAGATAGTACTCCCGCTGGCTCTTCTCCATCTGTTTCTTGACCCGGGAGCGGATGCGCTTCTCGACCTGCAAGAGGTCGATCTCCGACTCCATCATGGCCATCAGAAACTCGATGCGCTCGGATACAGAGGCGATTTCCAGCACCTTCTGCTTGTCTTCGAGCTTGAGCGGCATGTGGGCAGCCATGGTGTCAGCCAGGCGCGCCGCATCGTCGATCGCCGAAATCGAGGTCAGCACCTCGGGCGGGATCTTCTTGTTGAGCTTGATGTAGCCTTCAAACTGGCCGATGGCGGAGCGCACCAGCACATCCTGATCCTTCTCTTCGATGGGGGCAGACGCTATGTACTGCGCCTCACCGACGAAGAAGTCTTTGTCATCGATCATCCGCTCAAGACGGGCACGCTGGCCCCCTTCCACCAGCACCTTGACGGTGCCGTCAGGCAGCTTGAGCATCTGCAAAATGTTGGCCACTGTCCCGACGGAGAAGATCTCCTCCACCGTAGGCTCGTCAGTCGACGCATCCTTCTGGGCCACCAGCAGGACTTTTTTGTCCTGCTCCATGGCCGCTTCCAGACAGCGAATGGATTTTTCCCGCCCCACAAAGAGTGGAATGACCATGTGGGGGTAAACCACCACGTCACGAAGAGGCAGGACGGGAATCTCGATGCGTTCTGAACGCTCTAGGTTCATATATGTCCTCTCGGCTTGTTATACCGTTGGCAAAGCGCTTGGCTGAGTATATGGGGGCGCAAAGATGAGATTCAATCGCCTTGGCCGTAAAAAGCATGAAAGGGGCAAAATGCCCCTTTATGTGATTAAAAATCAGTCAGTTACTCTGACGCTGCGGCCTGTGTCTCGGGATTGTCGTAGATCATCAGGGGCGCGGAGTCCCCCTTGATCACCGTCTCGTCGATCACCACCTTGCTGACCCCTTCCAGGGAGGGCAGGTCATACATGGTGTCGAGCAACACGGCTTCGACGATGGACCTCAGGCCACGGGCACCGGTCTTGCGCTCCATTGCCTTGCGCGCGATGGCGTTCAGGGCGTCGTCACGGAACTCCAGCTCCACCTCTTCCAGGGCAAACAACGCAGCATATTGCTTGGTCAGTGCGTTCTTCGGCTCTTTCAGTATCTGGATGAGGGCCGCTTCGTCCAGCTCGGTGAGCGTCGCCACCACCGGCAGACGACCGATGAACTCGGGGATGAGACCGTATTTGATCAGATCCTCCGGCTCCACCTTGGCAAAGTTCTCGCTTAAGGTCGCCTTGGCATTCTTGGATTTGACGTCAGCGCCAAACCCGATGCCGGTCCCCTTGACGGAACGCTGCTCGATCACCTTGTCCAGGCCGGCGAAGGCGCCACCACAGATGAAGAGGATCTTGGAGGTATCAACCTGCAGGAACTCCTGCTGCGGATGCTTGCGGCCACCTTGCGGTGGCACTGAGGCTATGGTGCCTTCGATCAGCTTCAGCAGTGCCTGCTGCACCCCTTCCCCGGACACATCGCGGGTGATGGAAGGGTTGTCCGACTTGCGGGAGATCTTGTCGATTTCGTCGATGTAGACGATGCCGCGCTGGGCCTTCTCCACGTCATAGTCGCACTTTTGCAGCAACTTCTGGATGATGTTCTCCACGTCCTCGCCCACATAACCGGCTTCGGTCAATGTGGTGGCATCGGCCATGGTGAAGGGCACATCCAGCAGACGGGCGAGCGTCTCGGCCAGCAGGGTCTTGCCGCTGCCGGTCGGGCCAATCAGCAGGATGTTGGACTTGCCAAGCTCCACACCACCGGACTCGCTGCCGCTGCGCAGACGCTTGTAGTGGTTATAGACGGCAACTGCCAGCACCTTCTTGGCGTACTCCTGCCCGATCACGTAGTCGTCCAGATGGGCGCGGATTTCATGAGGGGTCGGCAGCTCGCTACCATCGCGCTTGGGAGAGATCTCGCGGATCTCCTCGCGGATGATGTCGTTGCACAGCTCGACACACTCATCACATACGTAGACGGAAGGGCCAGCGATCAGCTTACGCACTTCATGCTGGCTTTTGCCGCAGAAAGAGCAATAAAGCAGCTTGTCGCCCTCACCCTTGCGTTTCTCTGTCATTCAGCGACCTCGTTTTATCAATAGAGGATGGATCGTCCTGTTGAGTTTACAACAGGACGGGATACCCTGCTCAGCCGCGCTGGCTCAGGATGCCGTCAACCAGACCATAGGCCACAGCCTGCTCGGCCGACATGAAGTTGTCACGGTCGGTGTCGCGTTCTATGGTGGCCATGTCCTGTCCGGTATGGAAAGCCAGACGATCATTCAGGGTATTCTTGATTTTCAGGATCTCCTGGGCATGGATCTGGATGTCAGATGCCTGGCCCTGGAAGCCGCCCAGCGGCTGGTGGATCATCACCCGAGCGTTAGGCAGGCAGAAACGCTTGCCCTTGGCACCGCCGGCCAGCAGGAAGGCGCCCATGGAGCAGGCCTGCCCCATGCAGACGGTGCTGACGTCCGGCTTGATGAACTGCATGGTGTCATAGATGGACATCCCTGCTGTGACGGCACCACCCGGCGAGTTGATGTAGATGCTGATGTCCTGATCCGGGTTCTCGGACTCCAGGAACAGCAGCTGAGCCACCACCAGATTCGCCATGTGATCCTCAACCTGACCGGTCAGGAAGATCACCCGCTCCTTGAGCAGACGGGAATAGATGTCGTAGGAACGCTCACCCTTAGCCGTCTGCTCGACCACCATAGGGATGAGCGCATTGCGTGGGGATTCAGTCACATCGTTATAGTTCTTGTACATAAGGCATTGTCCCTAAAATAAAATGGCCCGAGTGGAGATCACACGAGCCATTATACTTAACAGTTTTGACCTTAAGTCAAATGTTCTTAGGCAGCGGCACCGGACTTGTTGATCACGTCGTCAAATGCAACTTCTTTCTCGGTCACTTGCGCCTTGGACAGGATCAGGTCGATGGCTTGATCTTCTACCGCCAGGTTGCGAACGCCGTTCAGCATCTGCTCGTTCTTCTGGTAGTACTCGATCACTTCCTTCGGATCTTCGTAGGCAGTGGCCATGGACTCGATGATGCTGGTCACACGGGCGTCGTCAGCCTTGATCTCGTTGGTGCGGATGACGTCACCCAGCAGCAGACCGACGCGTACGCGGCGCTCGGCTTGCGCCTGGAACAGCTCGGCCGGCAGTTCAGGAGCGTTGCCGCCCTGGAAGCCACCGAAACGCTGCAGGGCTTGCTGACGCAGGGCGTCGATTTCCTGGGCAACGGCAGCCTTCGGCAGATCGATCTGGTTGGCTTCAACCAGGCCGTTCAGCACTTGCTCTTTCACGCTGTTTTTCAGGGCTTGAGCCAGTTCGCGCTCCATGTTCTTGCGCACTTCGGCCTTCAGCTCTTCAACGCTGCCGCTCTCGATGCCAAAACGCTTGACGAACTCTTCAGTCAGCTCAGGCAGCACCTGCTCTTCAACCTTGATCAGCTTGGAGGCAAACTTGGCCGCTTTGCCTTTCAGGGCTTCGGCGTGGTAGTCAGCCGGGAAAGTCACCTCGATGGTGAACTCGTCACCCGCTTTCTTGCCCAGGATGGCGTCTTCGAAGCCAGGGATCATGCGACCGGCGCCCAGTTCCAGAGTGAAACCTTCGGCCTTGCCACCGTCGAACTCTTCACCGTCGATGGAACCGACGAAGTCCAGGGTGACACGCATGCCATTGGCGGCAGCGGCATCGACGTCAGACCAGGTGGCGTGCTGCTTGCGCAGGGTGTCGATCATGTTGGCCAGGTCGGCATCCTTGACGGAGGCAACCGGCTTCTCAACCTTGATGCTCTCGAGACCGGCAACTTCAAACTCCGGGTACACTTCGAAAGTGGCGGTGAATTCGAAATCCTGGCCTTCCTTGATCTCTTTCGGATCCATGGTCGGGGCACCGGCCGGGCTCAGTTTGCTTTCGATGATGGCCTTGATGAAGTTGTTTTGCATCATTTCATCGGCAACGCGGGCATGGGCCATGGCGCCGAACATCTTCTTGATGATGGCAACCGGAGCCTTACCAGGACGGAAACCGTCGATGCGACGAGTCTTGGCCAGGCCATTCAATTCTTTACGCACGGCAGCGTCAACGGTAGCAGCCGGTACAGTGATGGTAAGACGGCGTTCCAGACCTTGGGTTGTCTCTACAGAAACTTGCATTCTTTTACCTCGTTCAACTCAGCACTGTGTGCTGACCCTTTATTACCCCTGGGCAAAGCCCGGAGTCTTCCTGTTTATAAAGACAACGACTGTCTTTGTGATGAGAAAATATGACGCGACATTATAGCGGCGCACATTGGTCGCGTCGAGCCGCACATCCCCCATCCGGGGCACAGACAGCACAATTTGCGCAAGACTGCCTCCTATATGGGGAAGCCTTGCGCCTACTTCAAGCATCCGGCCCGCAATAATTTGCGCTTGCTCACCCTTTTGTGCGCCACACCATGCTTTTTTCATCTTCCTGCGTCGTCAGGGTGCATCCGATCAGCGGGTCTGCGACCCAAATTGTCCACCTTCTCGCATCAGCCATTGCGTCCCTCTGCGCCGCTCGCTATGGTGACTGCCAATTTATGAGTCTGGAGTGACCCACATGTCCTTTTTCCGCTTCTTGTTCAATCTGCTCTGGTTCGTACTGGGAGGCGTCTTCATGGGGCTGGCCTGGTGGCTGGCCGGGCTGCTCTGCTTCGTCTCCCTGATAGGGATCCCCTGGGGACGGGCCTGTTTCGTCATCGGCACCTTCACCTTCTTCCCGTTTGGCAAGCAGGCGGTGAGCCGCAAGAGCATGACCGGCCAGAGCGACATCGGCACAGGTGCGCTCGGGATGATTGGCAACATCCTCTGGTTCCTGGTGATCGGGATCTGGCTGGCCATCGGCCACATCGCCTCGGCCCTGGCCTGCTTCGTGACCATCATCGGCATTCCGTTCGGCATCCAGCACCTCAAGCTGGCCCTGATTGCCCTGGCCCCCATAGGCCAGATGGTGGTGACCAACCACGAGGCCGAGTCCGGTCGCTATATTCGCTAAACAAGAATGCATCGCCAGGCTATGCCTGGGATGTCAAAAAAGGGCAGACTAGGGTCTGCCCTTTTTCATTGCCCCAGTTCGAGGTCTTCCATGCTGCCCAGCCACTTCTTCGCCAACCTCGCCCGCATGCGGCTCATCTACCGCTGGCCGCTGATGCGCAACATACAGCCGGAAAACATCGCCGAGCACAGCCTGCAGGTCGCCATGGTGGCCCACGCCCTCGGCGTCATCAGCAACCGGCTGTTTGATGGCAAGGTGGATGCCAACCACGCCGCCGTCATGGCCCTCTACCACGACAGCAGCGAGGTGCTGACCGGCGATCTGCCCACCCCCGTCAAGTATTTCAATCCCGAGATAGCCCGCGAGTACAAGAAGATTGAACTCGCCGCCGAACAGCGCCTGCTGGGCATGCTACCCCCCGAGCTGGTGGAAGACTTTCGCCCCCTGCTCGACTCCGGCGCCCAGGACGACACCCTGGCCCGGCTGGTGAAGGATGCCGACACCCTCTGCGCCTATACCAAGTGCCTGGAGGAGATAAATGCAGGTAACCGGGAGTTCGAGCCCGCGCGCAAGCGCCTCGAACAGATGCTGGAGGCCAGGATGAACCCGGCAATGCGCTACTTTATCGATGTGTTCGTGGCGAGCTTCTCGTTGCCCCTCGATGAGCTCAACGCCCACTAAGCCAGTCGGAACGACCAGAAGAGAGAAGGGCACGCCGGTGCAGACCGGCGGGCCCTTCTTTTTCAGTATATTGCCAGGCTTGGCAGACCTGGCTCGCGGATCAGTGACCCAGCTCCCGGGAGGGCACCAGACCGCTCGCCCGCCAGGCGGGATAGAGGGTGGCCAGCAGACTCATCAGGATGGCGGCACTGGTCACTATCACCAGATCCTGCATGTGCAGCTCGGTCGGCAGGAAGTCGATGAAGTAGATGTCCGGGTTCAAGAAGCGATGGCCGATGAGCTGTTCGATAAAGCTCAGGATCTGGGTCAGCTTGCTGGAGAGCAGGCCGCCGAGCAGGGCACCGAGCAAGGCCCCCGCCACCCCGTTCACCATCCCCTGGATGACGAAGGTGAGCCGGATCTGGCCCGGGCTCGCCCCCATGGTCTTGAGGATGGCGATCTCGCTACGCTTCTCGTTCACCGCCATCACCAGGGTGGAGACGATGTTGAAACAGGCCACCGCCACCACCATCAGCATCACCACGTACATGACGGTGCGCACCATCTGGATGTCCTGATAGAGGTACCCCTGGCGGCTCATCCAGCTGCTGATGTAGACGTAGTGCGGGAATTTGCGGGCGGCCGCCACCGTGATGGACTGCGCCTTGAGCACGTCGTTCACCTTGAGGCTGAAGCCCTCCACCGCGCTGCCCATGCCGGTGATGGACTGGGCATCGGTCAGGTGCATGAAGCCGAGCACGCCGTCGAGCTGGCCGCCGATCTCCAGCAGCCCCACCACGGTCAGGGTCTCCCGCCGGGGATTCTTGATCCCCGTCTCGTCTCCCCCTTGGGGCAGCAGCAGGGTCACGGGGTCACCTATTTTGACCCCCAGCTTGTCGGCGATGGTCTTGCCGAGGATCACCCCGTGCTCGCCCGCCTGCAGTTCACGAAACCCCAGCCCCGTCATGTAGTTGCCTGCATCTGACAGGTTCGCCTCGAGCTCTGGCAGCACGGCGCGCACCTGCACCCCCTTGATGGCGGAGCCGTGCTCCAGCAGGCCATCGAGGCGGATGACAGGGGCTGCGGCCTCGATCCCGGGCTGGGCCAGCAGGTAGTCCCGAAGCCTCGGCCAGTCCAGCAGGGGCGCCTCCATGCCGATGAGTTCCCCGTGGGGCACCACCGAGAGCACCCGGTTTTTGAGCTCCCGCTCGAAGCCGTTCATGGCGGAGAGGCCAAGAATCAGGGCCATCACCCCGAGGGCGATGCCGATGAGGGAGGAGGCGGAAATAAAGGCGATGAAGCCGTTGCGACGGCGGGAGCGGCTGTAACGCAGGCCCAGAAAGAGGGGCAGCGGCTTGAACATCAGGCGACCTCCGCCATGATGCCGCTCACCAGGGTCACCCGGCGGTGCAGCTTGGCGGCGAGGCTCAAGTCATGGGTGACCACCACGAAGGCGGTGCCCAGCTCGCGGTTGAGCTCGCAGAGCAGCTCGTACACCGCGGTGGCGCTGGCATGATCCAGGTTGCCGGTAGGCTCGTCCGCCAGCACCAGGCTCGGCTCGTTGACCAGGGCACGGGCGATGGCCACCCGCTGGCGCTCGCCACCGGAGAGCTCGGAAGGCCGGTGATTGAGACGGTGGGAGAGCCCCACCCGTCCCAGCATCCGGGTCGCCTTGTCAGTGGCGCTCGCCACCGACTCGCCGGCGATCAGCAGCGGCATGGCAGTGTTTTCCAGCGCGGTGAACTCGGCCAGCAGGTGGTGGAACTGATAGACGAAGCCCAGCTCCTGATTGCGAAAACGAGCCTGGGTCTTGCTGTCCCAGTGGTGGATATCCTGCCCCTTGAACAACACGGCGCCGCTCGAGGGGTTGTCCAGCGCCCCCATCAGGTGCAGCAAGGTGGTCTTGCCCGAGCCCGAGCTCCCCACCACCGCCAGCATCTCGCCTGGGGCGACGCAGAGATCTATCCCCTTGAGCACCTGGGTCTCCAGATTGCCCTCTTTATAGACATGGTTGAGGGCCTGACAGCGCAGCAGAGGCTCGCAGGACTGGGGTTCATTCATAACAGGGGCTCCACTTATACCAGTGACCACATTGGCACCAGTCACAACGCCGGCACTCGCACCGGAGGTAACAACAGAAGATGATGGATTCACAGCGCTATTCATAACGTAATGCCTCGGCCGGTTTGACCCGGGCCGCACGGGCTGCCGGATAGAGGGTGGCACTGAAGCTCAGCAGCACGGCCCCCAGCAAGATGGTCATGACCTGGGCGGGTTCGACGATGACCGGCAGACCGCTGCCCCCCGCCGCCATATAGAGGTTGAGCCCCACTGCATCGAGCAGGGGGTTGAGTCCGAACGACAGGGCCAGCCCCGCCAGACCGCCAAACAGGGCGCCGATGACGCCGCTCGACGCCCCCAGCACCATGAAAATCTTGACGATCCCCGACTCGCTCATGCCCATGGTGCGCAATATGGCCACCTCCCCTTCCTTGTCGGTGACCACCATCACCAGGGCGGAGAGGATGTTGAAGGTGGCGACCGCGATGATCAGCACCAGCATCAGCCCCATCATGCGTTTCTCCATGGCCACCGCCTGGAAGAGTTCACCCCGCTCCCGGCGCCAGTCCTGCCACTCCAGCCCGTCCGGCAGCGCGGTTTTCACCACCTGGTCGGCGGCAAAGGGATCGTCGAGCCAGAGGCGGATGCCGCCCACTGTCTCCTCGGGCAGGCGCAGCAGGCGCTGGGCGTCCCCAAGGGCAATCAGCGCCACCTGGCTATCCACGTCGGCGCCGACCCCGAAGATGCCGGAGACGGTGAAGATCCGCTGGGCCGGTACCCGGCCAAAGGGGGTGAAACGGGTCCCTTCGGTCAGGATGAGACGCACCTCGTCGCCAATGGAGACCTTGAGGCGGTTGGCCACCCCCTGCCCCAGCACTATGTGGTATTGGCCGCGCTGCAGGCTGTCCAGCCGCCCCCCCAGCATCTGGGCATGGAGGATGTCATCCTTGGGCCAGCGGGCCGGATCTATCCCCTGCACGCTAACCCCGGTGAGCTGGCCCGGGCTTTGCAACATGCCTTCGCTGTCGAGCATGGGGGCCGTGGCCACCACGTGGGGCAGCTTGTCGAGATCGGGCAGACCGGGCGGATGGGCATCGATGCGCCCCGCCGGATTGGTCACCACCACGTGGGGGATCACCCCGAGAATGCGCCCCTTGAGCTGCCCCTCGAACCCGTTCATTACCGAAATGACCACCATCAGGGCAGCAACCCCGATGGCGATGCCAAAGGTGGAAAACAGGGAGATAAAGGAGACGAAGCGGTTACTGCGTCGCGAGCCTGCATAACGCAGGCCTATGGCCAGCGAGAGTGGCTGAAAAAGTCCGGTCTTCAAGGATATCTACGTTGCCAACAAAATAAGATGCCGGATAATAGGGTCTGTTGACGCCTCAACGCAAGCCGCGTTGCCGCAGCAGATGACGCCGGGGCTGGCGCAATGGCCCATTCCCCTGAGCCCAAGAGACAGCCTATGGCGCCATGTTTTGCCCAATGCGCAGGCCCCCGCCGCCATGTTGCGCGCCCACAGTGACGGGAGAGCCCCGGGGACGGCCGGAGATGGCGTCTCGCACCAGGCCGGGGACGCCGCGGCGGGGCAAGGTCAACAGTGCCTATAAAAAATCGTCTATGACAACAAGGGATAGCCTCCATGCAGGAACAGTTCTTCAGCGTCACCCATGCCACGCCGGTCAATGTGATCCCCATGCCGGCCGACTTTCACCTGCCGACGCTGGAGGCCCTTGATGCCGAACTGCCCGAGCCCTTTCGCATCGCCTCCGCCATCACCTCCATCGACCTGGTGAGCAGCCGCCTGCTACGCAACCAGAACGAGTCCATGCACGATCTGGTGGAGATCATCAATCAGCAGTCCCGCAAGATCGACATGATCATGGGCTTCGTGCTGGCGGCGCAGGATCACCCCGAACATCGCTTCCACACCCTGCGCTTTGGCGCCGGTCAGCTCACCTACCTGCACCCACGCCAGGGTCACGGCGAGCCACCGCAGTTGCACCAGCTAGTGCGGCTCAAGATCTTCCTGCGGGAAGAGGCCTCCGCCGTCTACTGCTATGGCGAAGTCAAGCAGCGGGAGCCCGGCGAGCATGGCACCCATGTGGTGCTCGACTATGTGCGGATCCGCGAGGATGACAGGGAGCTGCTGGTGCGTGCCAGTCTGCACGTGCAATCCAAGCAGCTCAAACTACGTGCCCAAGAGCGTCAGCGCTAATCACAGCCAACGTCAACGTTAAAAGAATCAAACGATGCCAATGAAACTCCCCGCCTTGCCCGCCAAAGCGGGCCAGAAATTGACCCTGGGCCAGCTGGTCGGCAGCAGCCTGGCGCTGGTTGCAGCCCGCCTCACCCGGGAGGCCAACCGCCCCGTCCTGCTGGTGACTGCCGATACCCCGAGTGCCCTGCGCCTCGAACAGGAGTTGCAGTACCTGCTGGCCGACCAAGGCTGCCCGGTGCTGATGTTCCCGGACTGGGAAACCCTGCCCTACGACACCTTCTCCCCCCACCAGGACATCATCTCCCAGCGCCTCGAGACCCTCTACAGGCTGCCGCAGATGAGCAGCGGCGTGCTGATCGTGCCCATCTCTACCCTGATGCTGCGCACCGCGCCCCAGGCCTATCTCGACAAATACAGCCTGATGGTGACCAGCGGCCAGCGCCTCAACCTGCAACAGTTGCGGGGGCGGCTGGCCGAGGCGGGCTATGTGGCGGTGGAGCAGGTGCTGGAGCACGGCGAGTTCGCCGCCCGCGGCTCCCTGCTGGATCTCTTCCCCATGGGCAGCAACCGGCCATATCGCATCGACTTCTTCGACGACGAAGTGGACTCCATCCGCCCGTTCGATCCCGAGAGCCAGCGCTCCAGCGAGCCGGTCAAGTCGGTGAGCCTGTTGCCCGCCCGGGAATTTCCCACCGACGAGGCCGCCATCGAGCTGTTTCGCGGTCAGTTCCGCGAGCAGTTCGAGCTGTCGCGCGCCGAGGGCTCCGTCTATCAGGAGGTGAGCAAGGGGCGCTGGCCCGCCGGCATCGAATACTATCTGCCGCTCTTCTTCAGCCAGACCGCCAGCCTGTTTGACTACCTGCCAGACAACACCCTGCTGCTCACCGTGGGGGAGATCTACCCGGCGGCCCAGCGCTTCTGGAACGACATAGGCCAGCGCTATGAAGACAGGCGCTGGGACAATACCCGCCCCCTGCTGCCTCCCCAGCAAATTTACCTGCCGGTGGAGCAGCTGTTTGCGGCCCTAGGTCAGTACGGCGCCGTGCGCCTGCAGGAGGCCGCCACCGACGGCGGCACGGGCCAGCACGACTTGCCCATCGCCCCCCTGCCCGACTTGCAGCTCGATCACAGCAAGGAGCAGCCCCTGCTGGCCCTCAGCCAGTTCCTGCAAGGCTTTGCCGGCCGCACCCTGTTCGCGGTGGAGTCCGAGGGGCGGCGCGAGGGGCTAGGCGATCTGCTCGCGCGGATCAAGCTACAACCCAAGGAGTTCGCCTCCCTCGATGAGTTCGTCGGGAGCAAGGCGCGCCATGGCCTGCTGGTCAGCCCGCTGGAGCGGGGCTTCCTGCTGGAACCCGCTGGGGCAGAGGCCCTGGCCCTCATTACAGAGACCGAGCTGCTCGGCGGCAAGATCAGAAGCAAGCGGCAGCGGGAGAAGAGCAAGAACCTGAGCTCGGATGCGGTGATCAGAAACCTCGGCGAACTGACCCAGGGCCAGCCCGTGGTGCACCTGGATCATGGGGTCGGCCGCTATCTCGGGCTCGAGACCCTGGATGCCGGCGGCCTGCCCACCGAGTTCCTCACCCTGGAATACGCCGGTGGCGACAAGCTGTTCGTGCCGGTCACCAACCTCCACCTCATCAGCCGTTACACGGGGTCGGATAACCCCCCCAGCCACAAGCTCGGCGGCGAGGCCTGGGTCAAGGCACGGCGCAAGGCGGCGGAGAAGGTGCGCGACGTGGCGGCCGAGCTGCTCGACGTCTATGCCATACGCGCGGCCCGTGCCGGCTTTGCCTTCAAGCACGACAAGGAGAGCTACCGCCAGTTTGCCGCCAGCTTCCCGTTCGAGGAGACCGAGGATCAGCTCAATGCCATCAATGCGGTGCTGGGGGACATGTGCCAGGCCAAGAGCATGGACCGGCTGGTGTGCGGCGATGTGGGCTTTGGCAAGACCGAAGTGGCCATGCGGGCGGCCTTCGTAGCGGTGCACGGCGGCAAGCAGGTGGCCGTGCTGGTGCCCACCACTCTGCTGGCCCAGCAACACTACGACAACTTCCGCGATCGCTTCGCCAACTGGCCGGTGCGAGTGGAGGTGCTGAGCCGCTTCCGCTCCGCCAAGGAGCAGACCAGCGTCTTGAAGGAGCTGGCCGATGGCAAGGTGGACATCATCATAGGCACCCACAAGCTGCTCGGCTCCGACCTCACCTTCAAGGATCTGGGGCTGCTCATCGTCGACGAGGAGCACAGATTCGGGGTACGCCAGAAGGAGAAGATCAAGGCGCTGCGGGCCGATGTGGATATCCTCACCCTCACGGCAACACCGATCCCGCGCACCCTCAACATGGCGATGTCCGGCATGCGGGATCTCTCCATCATCGCCACCCCGCCTGCCAAGCGGCTCGCCATCAAGACCTTCGTGCGCCAGCACGAGCCAGCCGTGGTGCGCGAGGCTGTGCTGCGGGAGCTCAAGCGCGGCGGTCAGGTCTACTACCTGCACAACGACGTGGAGAGCATCGAGAAGTGCGCCAGCGATCTCGCCGAACTGGTACCGGAGGCGCGTATCGGCATCGCCCACGGCCAGATGCGCGAGCGCGACCTCGAGCGCATCATGTCGGACTTCTACCACCAGCGCTTCAACCTGCTGGTGTGCACCACCATCATAGAGACCGGCATCGACGTGCCGAGCGCCAACACCATCATCATGGACAGGGCGGATCACCTGGGGCTGGCCCAGTTGCACCAGTTGCGGGGTCGGGTCGGCCGCTCCCACCACCAGGCCTATGCCTACCTGCTCACCCCCCATCCCAAGCTGATGACCAAGGATGCGGCCAAGCGGCTGGAAGCCATCGCGTCGCTCGAAGATCTCGGCGCCGGTTTTGCGCTGGCGACCCACGATCTGGAGATCCGGGGCGCGGGCGAGCTGCTCGGCGACGATCAGAGCGGCCAGATCGAATCGGTGGGCTTCACCCTCTACATGGAGATGCTGGAGCAGGCGGTGGAGGCGCTGAAGAACGGCAAGGAGCCATCGCTCGAACAGCTGATGAGCCAGCACACCGAGGTGGAGCTGCGCCTGCCGGCGCTGTTGCCGGACGACTACATCCCGGACGTCAACATGCGTCTGTCCATGTACAAGCGCATCGCCAGTGCGGCGGACGAGCAGGAGCTGCGCGAGCTGAAGGTGGAGCTCATCGACCGCTTCGGCCTGCTGCCGGAGCCGACCAAGACGCTGATGGAGATCGCGGCCTTCCGCCAGCGTGCCACGGCGCTGGGCATTCGCCGGGTGGAGATGAGCGATCGCGGCGGCTACCTGGACTTCACCCAGGAAACCAAGGTCAACCCGACCTATCTAGTAAAACTGCTATCCGAGCAGCCACGTATCTATAAAATGGATGGACCCACCCGATTGCGCTTCCAGGTGCCGAACCAGGACAGGGCCATGCGGCTCAAACTGGTGGATGCACTGCTGACGGATCTCGCCAGCCACAGCCTCTAATGGCTGCCAGCGCCAAACAAAACGGGAGCCATATCGGCTCCCGTTTTTTATGTGACTCTCGCCGCGACACGCCTGGCATCACCCCTGACGGGCCGGATCCTCGTGGGCGGAGAATTCCCGCATGAAGGCCTCGGCCCGCTCCACCATCTTGGTGGAGCCCACGAAATAGGGGGTACGCTGGTGCAGCGCCGTGGGCTGGATATCCATGATGCGACCAAAGCCGTCGGACGCCTTGCCACCGGCCTGCTCCACCAGGAAGGCCATGGGGTTGCACTCGTAGAGCAGGCGCAGCTTGCCGTTCGGGGAGTTGGTACCGGACGGATAGATGTAGATGCCGCCCTTGAGCAGATTGCGGTGGAAATCCGACACCAGGGAGCCGATGTAGCGGGAGGTGTAGGGCCTGTGGGTCGCCTCGTCCCGCTCCTGGCAATATTTCAGGTATTTCTTCACCCCGTCCGGGAACTTGATGTAGTTGCCCTCGTTGATGGAGTAGATCTTGCCCTCCTCCGGAATGCGGATGTTCTCGTGGGAGAGGCAGAAGCAGCCGATGGAAGGGTCGTAGGTAAAGCCGTTGACCCCAAAGCCCGTGGTGTAGACCAGCATGGTGGAGGAGCCGTAGACAACATAACCGGCGGCCACCTGACGGTTGCCCGGCTGCAGGAAGTCCTCCAGAGTCACCCCGGCGCCCGGCTTGCTGACCCGGCGATAGATGGAGAAGATGGTCCCGACCGAGACGTTGACATCGATGTTGGAAGAGCCGTCGAGCGGATCGATCAGCACCACATACTTGGAGTGGCGGGAGAGCTCGGAATCGAAGGAGACGAAGTCCTCCTCCTCCTCGGACGCCATGCCGCACACCTCGCCACGGGCCTCCAACGCCGCCTTGAAGCGCTCGTTGGCGTAGACGTCCAGCTTCTGCTGCACCTCCCCCTGCACGTTTTCGGCCCCCATGGAACCGATGATGTCCGCCAGCCCCGCCTTGTTGATCTCCCGGTTCACCACCTTGGCGGCCAGGCGAATGGAGCTGAGCAAGGAGGTCAGCTCGCCGGTCGCGGTAGGGTAGTCCGCCTGTTTCTTGACGATGAACTCGCCCATGGTGATCATGTTTCGCATTCTTGTTCCTTTAAGATCGTTTCCGTTGGCCGTTGAAAACGTTTGCAAGTGTCGGCAAAAAAAGTGCCGATCCTCGGCAGCGTTATTTTGTAACCCAATGTAACGCCTGTTTTTTGTTTTTGCAGCGAATTAAGCCGGCGTATAAATCACCAGAAAACCCCGTCAGTACGGCATGCAGCGCTGAAAAAAGGGCTTCGATTGGCGTCTTTCATCATGTTAATTCGTGACGAGAATGCTACTTCACACTTCCTGTCTCCACTCTTCCCCATCCGGCATTCGCCCCGCAATGCCAGTCGGTCCCCCTCTTGAGATCTCGCCATCAATCCCGCACACTGCTCTGGCTTTGGAAGCAAAAAAACATAAGGATATTCAATGAAAAGGACTCTCATTGCCGGTGCGGTTGCCGCCCTGCTCGCGCTCCCCGCGCTGGCGGCCCAGGTACCGGCCGGTACCAAGCTGCTGCCAGCAGAACAGCAAACCTTCATCCGCAACATCGGCACCGAACCCGCCTCCATCGACCCCCAGATGGTGGAAGAGACCGCAGGCAGCGACATCGTCAACGATCTGTTCGAAGGACTCTACACCCTGGATGGCGACGGCAAGTTGCAGCCTGCCGGCGCCCTGAGCTACGAGCTCGATCCCACGGGCACCGTCTACACCTTCAAACTGAGACCCGATGCCAAGTGGTCCAACGGCGAGCCGGTGACGGCAGCCGATTACGTCTATGGCTGGCAGCGGGCAGCGGACCCCAAGAATGCCTCCAACTATGCCTGGTTCATCGAGCTGACCGGTGTCACCAACGCCAGTGACGTGGTGCAGGGCAAGAAGAGCCCGGATGCGCTGGGCATCAAGGCACTCGACGCCCATACCCTGCAGATCACATTGAAGAACCCGGTGCCCTTCTTCCTGAAGACCCTCTCCCACTACACCACCTTCCCGGCCCCCAGGGCGACCATAGAGAAGTTCGGACATGAGTGGGTCAAGCCGGGCAACATCGTCTCCAACGGCGCCTTCGTGCTCAAGGAGTGGACTCCCAACGAGCGTCTCATCTCCGAGCGCAACCCCTATTACTGGGACAACCAGCATACGGTGCTGAACAAGGTGCTCTATCTGGAGATAGTCTCCGACACCGCCGCCTACAACCGCTATCGCGCCGGCGAGCTGCACTACACCAGCTATCCGCTGGAGCAGTACAAGCAGCTCAAGCAGCAGAGTCCGCAGGAGCTGGTGAGCGTACCGACCCTGGCCACCTACTACTACGTGTTCAACACCCAGCGCAAACCGTTCGACAACCCCAAGGTACGCAAGGCGCTGTCTCTTGCCATCGACAGGGACACCATCACCGAGAAGATCCTGGGACAGGGCCAGCTCTCTGCCTTCAGCCTGACACCGCCCATTGTGGACGGCTTCGAACTCAAGCGCCCGGCGAGCGAGCTGATGAGCAAGGAGGAGCGGATCACCCAGGCCAAGGCGCTGCTGAGCGAGGCCGGATACGGCCCGGGCAAGCCCCTGGACGTAGATATCCTCTACAACACCAACGAGGGACACAAGAAGATAGCGCTGGCCATCTCCTCCATGTGGAAGCACAACCTGGGCGTCCAGGCCAAGCTCAACAACATGGAGTGGAAGACCATGGTATCGGCCCTCAACGAGGGAGATTTCGGGGTCAGCCGCTACGCCTGGAACGGGGATTACAACGATGCTTCCACCTTCCTCGACATCATGACCTCCAGCAGCAGCGCCAACAGCGGCAAGTGGTTCAACAAGCAGTATGACGCCCTGCTGGCCAAAGCCCATGACGCCAGAGATCCGGCCGAGCGCAACCAGCTCTATCAACAGGCCGAAGCCCTGATCGATGCGGAGGCCCCCATCGCTCCGGTCTACTTCTACGTCAAATCCCGCCTTCTCAAGCCCAACATCAAGGGCTACCCCTATCAGAACCCGCAGGATCTGGTCTACTCGAAAGACCTCTATCTGACCGCGCAATAAGGTTCGCTATCCCGCATACAAAAAGACCGCCTTTCGGCGGTCTTTCTTCTTAATCTTCCCGGCAGGTGGCCATCGCGAGCCGGGCCCGCCGCCGCACCCTCACCGGTTTGACCAGCAGCTGCGCCAGCAGCACGCCAAGCAGTGTCATGCCGCCACCAATCAGGTGATAGCTGGTCAGCTCCTCCCCCAGCCAGCTGATGGCCAGCGCCGCCGTCATCACCGGCAGCAAGTTCATGAAGATAGCCGTACGGCTGGCCCCCAGCAGGGCTATCCCCTGCATCCAGAGCCAGGGTGAGAGGGCCGAGGTCGGGATCCCCGCATAGAGGATGAGCCAGAGCGCGCTGCCATCCGGCCATTTGCCATCCACCAGCAGGTAGAAGGGGGTGAGGAACAGCAGGCTGCAGAGCACCTGGCCGTAGAGCATGGACCAGTTGTCGAGCCCCAGATCCCAACGCTTGAGCAGCACGCTGTAGAGCGCATAGGTGGCCGCCGAGAGCAGCATGTAGACGGAGCCGATATGAATACCCTGGGTGAACAAGCGGGTCGGGTCCCCCTGCCCCAGCAAGATGGCCAGCCCCAGGATGGAAATGACACCGCCTATCAGCGCGCCCCAGGTGGGGCGCTCGCGCAGCAGCCAGATGCTGAGCAGCACCGTCATCAGCGGGGTCAGTCCCATCATCAGCCCGATCTCGGTGGCTCCCAGGGTCTGGGCCGCGTAGTAACCGAAGGTCTGGTTCAACACCATGCCGAGCAGGGCCAGCATGGTCAGCCGGGAGAAACCGGCCCGCAACTGGTCACGCATGCGCCAGGCCCGCCGCGCGAGGAAAGGAGTCAGTACCAGGGCCGCCACCATCCAGCGGGACCAGGCCAGAGCGGCCGGCGAGAGCACCCCCACCGCCAGCTTGCTGACGATGCCGTTGCCGGCCCAGATGGCCATGCAGGAGAAGGGGAACAGAAAGGCAAGGGGCATCACTATGTCCAGAGAAAGGGGGCGGATATTTCGCGGGAGTATAGAGAGGCAAACAGGATAAGCAAGCGCACTGATGCGGGGCGCGACAACCTCATCCAGAAATAAACTTGAACGGGCTCAAACTGCTTCACTCAGCCCCAGATACAATCATGCCCGCACAGGGCGGGCATGAGGGGGAGATGGCCATGCTGATGCAACTCAAGCGGCATCCATGTGCAGCCTCGATATCAACTCGTTGACTTCGAGCACCGTCTGACGATGGGGAATATCGGCTTGCAGTGGCATCATCAGCAGGCCCGACTGGAAATCGAAGCGCCCCCTGCCGTGGATGTAGATCCGTCCCTTGAAGAAGGTTTTGACATGCTTTGCCACCATCAGTGGCAGGTACTTCTTGAACACTCTCATCGTTTGCAACCTCTTGCAGTTGTATCCGTATGACAGCAGCTTATGCGAGATAATTCCGTTAAATTTGTATAAAAAACCGGAAAAATCGACTCTCTCTTCCCCAAAAAACCAATCTGTAACTTTTTATTAACTTTTATCGTATTGTATGCGGTCCTTCCAGCCAGAGCAAGACCCCCTTGCCATCTTGCCACTCGATGCAGGCCAGACCCGAGGTGGCAAACATGGGCGCCCCTGCCGCCGGGCAGAGACTTTGCACCAGATACCCGACCAGAGGCAGGTGACTGACCATCAGGATATTGTCGTGGGTCTCCGCCAGCGCGGTGAGATAACTCGCCACGAAGGCCGGATCCCCATAGGGGGTGATCTCGCCGCTCTCCTCGACCTTCAGGGCCTCGGGCAGCTCGGCAGAGATGGCCTGCCAGGTCTGTCTGGCACGCACGTAGTTGCTGTGGATCACCAGGCTCAGAGAGCCTGTCAGCTGAGGGGCCAACCAGCCCGCCATGTGGATGGACTCTTCGATGCCTTGCTCGGTCAGTGGACGCTGTTCATCAGTCTTTGCGTTCATGCCAGCCTGGCCATGACGCATGATGTAGATTTTCATTACAACCTCGCCCAGGGGGCCTGTTTAAATAGCGGGGGGATCTTACCCCGCCATGCAGGGGGAAACAATTGCGCTACCTCTCAGAAAAGGGTTTGCCTCGTGAGATAGCGGGGTCGATAATCATGTTTAAATTCAAATAAATTCACCGCGAGTCACTCCCCAATGAGCCCATATGCCAGTCCCAACGACCATCGGCGGTATCACTATCTGGAGCTGGCAAACCGGCTCAGGGTCTTGTTGATCTGCGATCCCGAGACCGATAAATCGGCCGCCTCCCTGGCCGTCAACACCGGCCACTTCGATGACCCAGTCGATCGCCAGGGCATGGCCCATTTCCTTGAGCATATGCTGTTCCTCGGTACTCGTACTTATCCCAAACCCGGCGAGTACCAGCAGTTCATGAGTCGCCATGGGGGCAGCAACAACGCCTGGACCGGCACCGAGTTCACCAACTTCTTCTTCGACATCGACAACGGCTTCTTCGAAGCGGGGCTAGATCGCTTCTCCCAGTTCTTCATCTGCCCCACCTTCGCCCCCGAGTGGGTCGACAAGGAGCGCAACGCGGTCGACTCCGAATACCGCCTCAAGTTGCAAGACGATGTGCGCCGCAGCTATCAGGTGCACAAGGAGACGGTCAACCCGGCCCACCCCTTCTCCAAGTTCTCGGTCGGCAACCTGGATACCCTGGCGGATCTGCCCGGCCGGGATCTGCGCTCCGACCTCATTGCGTTCTACGAAACGCACTACAGTGCGGATCGCATGGCGCTGGTGATGCTCTCTCCGGCATCCATTGAAACCCAGCTCGGCTGGTGCGATCGCTTCTTTGGCACCATTCTGGATCGCCGCCTGGGCCCCCCCGCCCTCTCGGCCCCCCTCTACCGGCTCGATGATCTCGGCATCCGCATCCAGATAGCCCCGGTCAAGGAGACCCGCAAACTGGTGCTGACCTTCCCGCTGCCGAGCGTGGATGCACTCTACGACAAGAAACCCCTCACCTTCCTGAGCCACCTCATCGGCTACGAAGGGGAAGGCAGCCTGCTCTCTCTGCTGAAGGCAAGAGGCTGGGTCAACCAGCTCGCCGCCGGAGGCGGTATCAGCGGTGCCAACTTCAAGGACTTTGGGGTGAGCTTCGGCCTCACTCCCTTGGGGCTTGCCCATGTGGACGACATCATCGCCGACCTGTTCGGCTACTTGAAGCTCATCGAACGCGATGGCTTGCAGGCCTGGCGTTATGACGAGAAGCGCAGCGTGCTGGAATCGGCCTTCCGCTTCCAGGAGCGGGGCCGGGCGCTCGACACCGTCTCGGGTCTCGTGCTCAACCTGTTCAGCTATGCCCCGGACGATCTGATCCACGGCGACTACATGATGCGCGAGTACGATGAGCCCCTGATCCGGCGCTTCCTCGCCAAGCTGACCCCCCACAACCTTCGGGTGACCATACAGGCGCCGGAGGTGAGCACGGATCGCCTCGCCCGCTGGTATCAGACCCCCTACAGCGTCCAGAGCATCACCGAGGCGGAGAAGATCCGCTGGCAGCAGAGCGAGCCGGATCCCGCCTTGCACCTGCCCTCCCCCAACCCCTTTATCAGCAGCCGCCTCGATGCCAGAACGCCGGCCCTCAGCGCCGACATGCCGGCCTGTCTGGTCGACCGCCCCGGTTTTCGGCTCTGGCATCTGCACGAGCACCTGTTTGGGGTGCCCAAGGGGAGCCTCTATATCTCCATCGACAGCGAGCATGCGGTCAGAAGCCCGCGCCACATCGCCATGGCCAGGCTTGCGGTGGAGCTGCTCACGGATCACCTCAATGCCCTCACCTACCCGGCCGAGCTCGCCGGGCTCGGTTACCAGATCTATGCCCATCAGGGGGGCTTTACCATCAACCTGAGCGGCTTTGCCGACAAGTTGCCGCTGCTGCTCGACATGATCCTCGGCAACCGGACCCTGGGCTACCCGGATCCGGCGCGCTTCAGTGAAATCAAGGAGCAGCTCATCCGCAACTGGGAGAACCAGTCCAAGACCCGACCCATCTCCCAGCTGTTCAGCCAGCTCACCAGTTTGCTGCAACCGAACAACCCGCCGTTCGAGCAGTTGCTGCGCCACCTGCGCACCATAGCACTCGACGAAATGCCTGACTTCGTCAGCCGGCTCTTTGCCGAGGTGCACATAGAGACCCTGGTGCACGGCGACTGGACCGCCGCCGAGGCGCTTGAACTGGCCGCCCTGCTGGAGCGTCACCTCGGCGTCAGAAGTCAGCCCAGTGCCGAGACCCGCCGCCCCCTCATCTCCATTCAGGACAGGGGCACCCTCATTCGCGAGCAGGGGTGCGATCACGAAGACTCTGCGCTGCTGGTCTATTACCAGTCCCGCACCACCCGGGCGCGGGATCTCGCCTGCTTCACCCTGGCCAACCACATCATGTCCTCCACCTTCTTCCACGAGCTGCGCACCCGCCAGCAGCTCGGTTACGTGGTGGGGGCCGGCAACCTGCCCCTCAATCGCCACCCCGGCCTCATCTTCTATATACAGTCGCCGGTGGCGGGGCCGCAGATCCTGCTGGATGCGGTGGAGGAGTTCATCGATCTCTTCCCGCTGGCCATGCTGGAGTTCACCGAGCAGCAGTGGCAGGACAGCAAGGCGGGGCTGCAGGCCCAGCTCAGCGAGCGGGATGCCAACCTGCGCAGCCGCGGCCAGCGGCTCTGGGTCAGCATAGGCAACAAGGATCTCGGCTTCGATCAACGCGAACGGGTGCGCGAGGAGGTGGGCAGTCTCAGCCGCGCCGACCTGGTGCGCTTCATCACCCAGTTGCGCTCACGCACCTCGGATAGGCTGATCCTCTGCAGCTATGGCCTGGGCCACGAGCACGACGAGCGGATCACCGGCCAGTTCATCGACGATCCCCGGGCCTTCCGGCTCAATGCCGCCACCTTCGAGGCCTGATCAGGCCTCGACTCCCTCCCCACGGCAGATTGCGGGCAATAAAAAGCCGACCCCTGAGGGTCGGCTGGAAAAACCATAGTCAATTGCGACCAGAGCCGCCAAAAGTGAACATGAGCGTGAAAATCAGACACTGAGTCGATGAACGGCCGAATGGTTCAAACCAGAGCGTATCGGTCGACACCTGCAGTGATTGAGAAACAGCCTCATCTTAGGCATTCCCCCGATTTGTCACGTTGATCTATGTCAAAGGAGGTAAAGAAGCGCGCTTTTCCTCTTCAGTGGCGGGATCACGCAGTCACCTCAGCCCCGACGGATCAGGCGATAGGCCACCTCATCGAAATAGGAGAGCTGCCCCGAGCGCACCCTGGGGTGATCCAGCTCGGCGGCGCGCCCCAGCACTTCCACGCTAAAGTCGCGTTCGAACAGGGTGCGCACCTCCATCTCCCCCACCGAGAACGGCGGCTGTACCTGCTGCTCCGGCTGATACTCGAGGGTCACCAGCAGCACCTGACCACCCGCCTCGATGAGGCGGCTCATCAGGGTTGCATACTGGCGGCGCATGGCCGTCGGCAGGGCGATAAGGGCGGCCCTGTCATAGGCGAGCCGGTAGCGGCGGCCAAGCTCGGGGACGGCGAAGAAATCCCCCTGATAGATGCGCAGGTCGTCGTGCCGGTGGCACCGATAGGGGCCCACCTCGCTTGTCTCTGCACTCAGATTGTTCTCGTCAAAAAACTGGGTAATGGCGAGCTCGGAGAGCTCGAAACCATCCACCGGATGCCCCTGGCCGCTCAGCCAGAGCAGGTCGCGGGACTTGCCGCACAGGGGCACCAGCACGGGCTCACCCTGCTGCTGGGCCGACCACCAGGATTGCAGCCAGCGGTTGAAATCTGCCTGATGAAAGCCAATCCGGTTCTCTTTCCACTTCTGATGCCAAAACGCCGCTTCCATCATCTTCCTCTCGTCATCTGCATTGATGCATCAATATCACAACTTCATCGGAACGGCGCAAGCCTTGTTGTCCACTGCACCGGAAGAGAGGGCTCGATGACGTCCAGCCGACCGCGCTCAGGCGCAGGCGGGCTCAGCAGCCATGGTGGTCGCCACGGCGTCTATCCGGGCAAGAATCTCTGCAAACGAGGGGCGCTGCAACACAGCCTCCAGGAGACACGCTTCGGCCAGTGAATGGAGCGCCCCAAGCGCCTCGTCCCTGGGGTGGCAGCGCGCCAGCAGCTCCTCCAGCAGACAGCCAAAGGCCCTGACCTCCAGGCGCTCGAGCCGGGCAGCCCGCTCGCGATCGGCGCCGTCATAACAGGAGGCGGCGCCGAAATCCCCGAGCAGCACCCGGCCATGTTCCTGAACAGAGTGCAGCAGAGAGTGCAGCAGGTTGTGGGCGTAGAGATCCCCGTGCAGGATGCCCCGCCCGTGCAGATGCAGCGCGGCACTCGCCACCCCCTGCGCCATGGCAAGCAGCGCATTCGGGGTGAAGGTCAGATCCACCGGATAGACATCCCGGGTGCAGGAGTCCAGGCTCGGCGGCCCCGCCAGGTTGACAAACCCGGGGTCTATCAGCGCCATCACCAGGGCCGGTATGCCGGAGGGGTGGTTGTTGACTCGCCCCGCCACGCCGATGAGATTGGGGTGCATGCCTGCGGCGAGCGACACCGCCATCTCGCAGCGAGGCAGGCCATCGCTGGTCATGGCCCCCTTGAAGAGCTTGACCGCCACCCCTTGCGTCCCCTCATCGGAGCGCAGTGCTGCGTCGTGGATTACCCCGGACGCCCCCTGCCCCAGTTGCTCCCCCAGCGTCAACGCCTGCCAGGGGATCTCGGCCGCGGCTGTCGTCTCGCCGAGTCGGCGCTCCTGCTCGTCGCTAAAGGGGTTGCCTGCATAGGCCAGCCAGGCGAGGCGCGGCAAACCGAGCAGCCACTCGGGAAGCGCCTCCAGCCGGTTGGCGGCGATGCGCAACAGCTCCAAACGCTGGCAGTTGGCAAGGCTTGCCGGCAGCTCGCGCAGCCGGTTGCCAGAGAGCATCAGCTTTTGCAGAGCGGCGCACTGCCCCAGCTCGTCTGGCAGCCGTTCGATGGCGTTGTCGGTCAGGATCAACCAGCGCAGCCCCGCAGGCAGCGACGCGGCGGGAACCGTGGCGATCCGGTTGGCCTTGAACCCCACCATGGTGAGCGCCGGACAGCGCCCCACCACCTCGGGCAGCTCGGTAAAGCGGTTCTCGGAGCAGAAGATGATGCGCAGTTTGCTAAACTCGGCCAGCTCGTCAGGGAGCCGATCCAGATCGTTGCCGGTGAGATCCAGCACCTCCAGCGTCTCCTTGAGGTTCAGGATCTCGGAGGGGAACACCGTCAGGTTTTCAGCAAGTTTGAGGTGGCGGGCGCCGCAGAGTTCGCCTGCGCGAAGCTGTTCCAGGGTATGCATGGGATCGTCTCTATCAACATTCGGGCTTGCGGTGGCTCACTGCGGGGCACTCCCCCCAGACCACAAAGGAGGGGCATTATAAAGAACGACGGCCAGAGATCCCCTGTTTTGTTGCCACCAGGACTCAGGCACAAGAGCCTGCCTCGTAAAGAAAGTACGAGTCGCGCTCCCTGCTGGAGGTGGCCGATACCCTGGGCCTGAGCAGCGGCTCGCGGCTCTATGATCACTTCGTGCAGCTCGAGGCGGTGACGCCGGGCGAGTACAAACAGCGCGGGGCCGGTCTGGTTATCGATCACGGGGTGCACGACACCCCCTTCGGCCAGGCGTTCGTCGCCCTGACCCCGCGAGGGGTGTGCAACTTCTCGTTTCTCGATGACCAGGCCCCACAGGCGCCGCTGACCGCCCTCGCCCACAACTGGCCAGAGGCAGAACTTAGGGAGGCGCCATCACGCACCCAGGGGGTCATCCACACCATGTTCGATGACAGCAAAACGCCGGATCGCCCCATCTCCTTGCACGTGAGCGGCACCAACTTTCAGATCAGCGTCTGGCGGGCGCGGCTCGAGATCCCGCCCGCCAGGGTGGTGAGCTACGCCCAGGTGGCGAGCGCCGTCGGCAACCCCAAGGCTGCCCGCGCCGTGGGGTTGGCGGTGGGCGCCAACCCCGTCGCCTTGATGATCCCCTGCCACAGGGTCATCCAGCAAAACGGCAAACTCGGCGGCTATCACTGGGGCGAGACCCGCAAACAGGCGATACACGCCTGGGAAGCGGCGAGGTATGAGTAGTTTCCCGATTCCATAATCAGCCTTTTCTCTTATCAGCGCCTATAAAGATTCACTCTTATCTCGTCAGTGAACACACGGCTCTCACTCCATGATGAGATAATGTCTCTGTCATTAAGCCATATAACAAAAACCTGATTATCAGGAGTTTTCTTCAAAACCGGAATATTGTATCCAACTTTTATTTCAGAATATGGCTTTGGTAGGTTTTCTAAGGAAGGTGCGAATAAGCGGGGAAATTCTTCTCGGCTGACTCAGTCATTTCATTTCTTCATGTTTGAGCCGATTT
>NZ_JAPCIX010000015.1:0-14682 GCF_027707605.1 Aeromonas sp. QDB31
GAACTCAGAAGTGAAACGCGGTAGCGCCGATGGTAGTGTGGCATTCGCCATGCGAGAGTAGGACACTGCCAGGCACCAATTAAACAGCGACGTGCATATCACGACGTTGGCCGAGAGGATGACACCTCATTGAAACGGCAAACAATTTAGCAAAAAGCTAACCAGACAGCGGAGCGGTAGTTCAGTCGGTTAGAATACCGGCCTGTCACGCCGGGGGTCGCGGGTTCGAGTCCCGTCCGCTCCGCCACTAATTTGAAAGGCCTTCCCTCACGGGAAGGCCTTTTTGCTATGCGCCTTCAGCAAGCCCAGTCAATAGACTGGTTTTTTTCGTTTCAGTTCCCCTAAAACCCCACGGTCCACGGTCCACGGTCCACGGTCCACGGTCCACGGTCAATGGTATCAGTGACGTGCCATTAGGTCTCTGAATCGCCCCGGCTTCTCTAGACACTTTTGAGCCGTTCGAAATATTGCTTCTCACACTCTACTGGCGATAGCCCGTTGTTGAAACTGTGCCGGCGCTTGGGGTTGTAAAACATTTCAATGTAATCGAACACATCCTGCCGGGCATCCTCGCGATCCGCATAGGTTTTACGTCGGATCCGCTCGCGTTTGAGGAGCTGGAAGAAACTCTCCGCCACCGCGTTATCATGGCAATTGCCACGTCTGCTCATGCTGGCCTTGAGCCGGTGATCCCGCAAAAAATCCTGCCAGTCATAGCTGCTAAACTGGCTCCCTTGGTCAGAATGAACCAGCACTTCCTGTTCGGGTCGCCGTCGCCACACCGCCATCAGTAACGCGCTGATGGCCAGCTCTCGGTCGATCCGTGGCCCCATTGACCAACCAATGACTTGTCGTGAAAACAAATCCAATACCGCGGCCAGATAGAGCCAGCCTTCATGGGTTCGAATATAAGTGATGTCCGTTACCCAGACCTTATTTGGCTCAGTCACATCGAACTGGCGTTCAAGATGATTCGGTGCGACCAATGTTGGCAGGCCACCATAATGACTGGGACGGCGACCATAACCGGTTTGTGAACGTAAACCGTCATGACGCATTAATCGCGCCACCCGGTGTTTCCCACAGGTCTCGCCCATCTCTCGCAGGTCGTCCCGGATCTTGCGATAACCATAAACGCCGCAGCTTTCTAGCCAACATTGCTTGATCTGGCCCAGAAGGCGTTGGTCTTCAAGTGTGCGGGCAGATAAAGGCTGGTGCTGCCAGGCGTAATAACCGCTCGGGTGGACATTCATCATCCGACACAGTCGGCGAATGGAATGTGTGGACGCGTACTCCCGGATGAAGGCGTACCTTACCCTGACAGCTTGGCAAAGTACGCGGCGGCCTTTTTTAAGATATCTCGTTCATCGGTGACGCGGCGCAGTTCAGCCTTGAGGCGCCGAATCTCGGCTTGCTGGCTGGAGTCATGCTGTTGCTGCACGTCGGGCTGGCTGTAGCGTTTGAGCCAGGGGTAGAGACGGTGGCAGGAAACACCAAGTCGCTCAGCGACCTCTGCCACTGGGTAATGGCGTTCAGTCACCTGCTTGACGGCGGTAAGTTTGAATTCTTCCGTGTAACGTTGCTGCTTGCTCATAACACCTCCTGAATGACCTCAGTTTGAGGCTCTTGAGGTGTCTAGGAAAGTAGGGGCGATTCAGGTTGCTTGCATTCAAATGATAGATGACAGGTATCGGCCTCTGGGAAGGGGGGATGAGGAAGTGTGAGGCCAGATCACAGGGTTGCAGGTGTGCATATAAAGAAAAGGGGACGGCGTGTGCCGTCCCCTCAAGTCATCTCGTCCAGTCCCTGAACTGCCATGCTCCCTGCAATCCTTGACTCTATCCTTTCCTTTGGAATTTCCCCTTCCCATTCCATTGGGGTGTCCTGTGGCCATCCTAGCCTGGCAATCACTCCTGATTGCTTCACCCTCTCCATCCTGGAGGTGTCCATTACCACATCCAGTGGTGTTCCTTGCGTCATCCTGACAGATAACCACCCTGGTCATCTCGCTTCATCCTGAAGCTATTCCTGCCGCTCCTGCGGGGTTCCTGTCATCCTGAAGAGTGACTATCCGTGCCACCCTGCCTCATCCCGAGGTGTCCTACGACCGCATCCTGCGGTTGTCCTGTCATTCCTTGTGATAACCATCCGGGTTATCAACCTCATCCTGAGGTGTCCTGCCACATCCTGTGGCTTTTCCTAATTTATGCGCTGTTCCTGCATCCTGCCGAACCAGCCATCCTTGTGAGACCCATACTAAGGCAATCGTGGGCAGGAACAAGGCATGAAAGGCCATCAGATAGCGTCGGATGCTGAATAGATATCAACCATTAATCTTAATTTGTCTTTTTTATCAGTGTCTTATTTAGTTTCTCAGGAAAGCATGGGGCTCTCGGGATGGCTTCACGTACGGCTCAACACTGAGGGGTCTTACAGGAGGAATGGCGGATCTCTTACAACCAAAAACAGGGAGGAAAACGATGGTACAGAAGGTTCAATCTGGGATGTAAGAGTTAAAAATTAATTGAATAAATATGTGTGAAAAACAGACAAAAGCCGAGCTCATGCTCGGCTTTTCATCATTCATCCGATTGTGCTCAGCTGACCCGGGTACCCGGTGTCGGATATGCCTTGCGCAGGGACTCCGGTGCCAATACTTCCAGGTTGCCGCTCATGTTGTTCAACCAGGAGCGGAACTCGGGTGTATCCTGGACCTCGGTCTCCACCACCACGCTGCGCTTGTCGTAGCGGGTCATGCGTGGGTTGTGCCCCGGGATCTGCCCATCGATCAGGGTGGGGCAGTTGGCGTCTATGCGCCCGACGAAGCGGATCGGACCGCTGACGTCCTGATAGCCCTGGTCGCGGATCAGCCTCTGGACATTGAAATCTTTCGGCTGGGTGGCGCTGAAGTTGGTCAGTTCCACATTCTTTATGTGATCGAACGGAATGCCGTAGACCTTGGGATCCAGCTCGGACAGGGTGCAGAGCAGGATGGGGCCATCGGGCTGGTTCAGGATCCCGAGCGGATTGATACGGTCATAACAGAGCCACACGGTGCGCTCCTTGATGACGCGCTGGATCTCGGCGCTGAACTTGCGACCACGCCAGAGGGCGTCGCGGATCAGGGTGCTGCGGCGGATCTCCGGGTTGCCGGCAAATGGGCGCGGCGACTGATGCACGCTCTCGAGCCAACGTTCCGCCAGCTCGCTCTGACTGTCCCGGATCACCTGGCTGGCCTTGTCGACCAGAGGATTCAACTCGGTCAATACACTCGCCGGTAGCAGTTGGCTCGCCTGATCACTCCAGGTTTTAAGGGCCACCGCCAGCGAGAGCGGCATGATGTTGGCAAAGTCGTTCAGTCCGTGGCGCTCGAAGCACCAACCGTGAGGTTTGCTGCGCTCATCGGAGGTGAGGTCGAACAGTCCCATGCCGGACATCTCTTCCAGATCCCGTTGCACGGTACGCAGACTGACGTGAATGCCTTCCTCTTCCAGTTTTACCTGGAGCTGGCTGGCGGTCAGCTTGTAAGGGCGGTGCGGGATGCAACGCGCCAAGGTCAGTTGTCGTAACAGCTTCTTACTCATGGTGCATGCCTTCACTGGTTTAGCGTTGAGTGTATCCTAGCCATGGCATGCGACAGTCTATGTCGCAAGTTTTGCTGCGACAACTGTCGCCATTTTCATACATATCAAGATAAGAAATTGATAAATATCATAAAAATAAAAATGAAGGGGGTTGTATGGAGCCTTTTTTTGCCAAAATAAAGCGTTCGCTTCTTTTCCCCTATTGTCACGGTCGGGGGGAAATGTGTAGGGAGAATGAGAGGGGGAGGTGGAAAGGGGGTGAGGGACTGAGCCCTCACCGGCAAAGAGGGGATCAGGCCACCCAGGACCAGGCTGACTTGGTGATGGCGGCGCCAATCATGTAACCAAACACCGCCAGCGCCGCCACACCGGCCACCAACTTCTGGCCGCGAGCAGGGCGTTTGAGCGCCATGACCCCGAGACCTATGTAGACTACCAGGGCGATCAACTTGGCCATCAGCCAGGGCTGTTGGCCTGGGCTCATCTGCAGGGTCACCGCCAGCAGCACGCCAAACAGCAGCAGGAAAGTGTCGTTGATATGGGGCAGCACCTTGAGCCACTTCTGTTGCAATCGCCCGCTGCCAGCCAGTGCCAGGCTCCAGCGGTAGATGAACAGCAACAGGCTGACCAGGGCCAGGGTCATGTGCAGGTGTTTGAGCATGGGATAATAGGCAATCATATTGCTTCCTTGTCGTTGTCGGGCAGACCGCTGTTCCAGTTGTGAGCGTGGGTACGCTCCTGTCCTTCCTGATCGTCTTGCAGCAGATCGGAGAGGATCTCGCGGTATTGCAGGCTCTTGTTGATATAGGTGTGTTCATCATCCAGGTAGTTGACCTGTTCCCGCAGCAGCCGGTTGTCATACTGCTTGAACACCTGGCCCGCACGCCAGGCCTGATTGGCCCGAAATCCCAGCTGGGTCAGTGCTTCTACCCCCAGATCCACGGCCGAACCCAGGGTTTCCCGGTGCACGCTGTCGACGCCGTGACGGAGGATCTCGTGAGCATGGGGCCTGTCCTGAGCGCGGGCCAGTATCTTGAGGTGCGGGAAGTGTTTCTTCACCATCTCGATCACCTCGAGAGAGGTGGCCGGATCGTTGATGGAGAGCACCAGCAGCCTGGCCTTGTGGGCGCCAGCGGCATGGAGCAGGTCGAGTCTGCTGGCATCCCCGTAGAATACCTGATAGCCGTACTTGCGCAGCATCTCTATCTGGCTGGCGTCCTGTTCGAGGATGGTGGTGCCGATGCCGTGACCGTGCAGCAGACGTCCGACTATCTGACCGAAGCGGCCAAAACCGGCGATGATGACGGGGTGCTCGACCAGCTCGGGTTGTTCGTGCTCGGGTGTGTCGGCCTGGTTGCGGTAGTCGAACCATGGCTGGATCACCCGATCGTTGAGGATCAGCAAGAGCGGCGTCAGCGCCATGGAGAGCGCCACCACCAGGGTCAGCAGCGAGATGATGTCACTGGGCAGCACCTTGTTCTGGGTGGCGAATGAAAACAGCACAAAGGCAAATTCCCCCCCTTGCGCCAGTGCCAGGGCAAAGGTCCAGCGCTGGCTCGGCGAGATGCGAATGACCAGGCCGAGCACCATCAGGACCCCCCATTTCAAGACCATCAGGCCTACCACTAGGGACGGAATGAGCAGGGGATGAGCGGCAAACAGGCCGAAGTCGATGCCGGCCCCCACCGACATGAAGAACAGGCCGAGCAGCAGTCCCTTGAACGGCTCTATGTCCGCCTCCAGCTCGTGGCGATACTCGCTGTCGGCCAGCACCACCCCGGCGAGGAAGGAGCCCAGGGCGGGGGAAAGCCCCACCGACTCCATCAGCACCGCGATGGCGATCACCAGCAGCAAGGCTGCGGCGACGAAGATCTCCCGCATGTGGGATTGAGCGATGGCACGAAATACCGGCCGCATCAGGTAGTGGCCGCCCAGTACTATGCCGGCGATGGCGGCAACCACCAGCAGACCGTGCTGCCAGCCTGCCAGGTCCGGATTGCCGTTGCTGGCTACCGGCGCGATGGCGAGCAGCGGCAGGATAGCCAGGATGGGGATGACGGCGATGTCCTGGAACAGCAGCACAGCGAAGGCGGAACGGCCGCTCTCGCTCTGCATCAGTTTGCGCTCCTGCAGGCTCTGCAGCACGATAGCGGTGGAGGAGAGTGCCAGAATGAGGCCGATGGCGAGCCCCTGTTGCCAGGGCAGGCCGATGAGATAGCCCACTCCGGTCAGGGCGGCGGTGGTGAGCAGTACCTGCAGGCCACCTGTCCCCAGGATGGGGCCCTTCAACTGCCACAGCAGGGCGGGACGCAGCTCCAGCCCGACCAGGAACAGCATCAGCACTACCCCGAACTCGGCGAAGTGCATCACATCCTTCTGCTCCCCCACCAGCCCCAGCAGGAAGGGACCTATGATGATGCCCGCCAGCAGATAACCGAGCACGGACCCCAACCCCCAGCGCTTGGCCAGCGGCACGGCGATCACCGCCGCCGAGAGGTAGATCAAGGCGTCAAACAGCAAGCCATGTCCCATCAGAGCACCTCCAGCAGATCGCGCAGATAAGGGCTCGCACCCAGCTGGGCCGGGGTCAGTTGTTCATCGCGCAGGGCGCAGAGCAGTTGACGATAGTCCTGGCCGCAGCGGTGCAGGGCCTGGGGATCCTTGAGCTTGTGGAAGGAGTGCAGTACGAAGGGAGGCAGCCAGTGCATGCCGCAGAGCTGCGCCGTCTGCTGGAACGGCAGCAGGAAGTCGAGCAGGGGCCGCTGGTTGTAACCCGCGCTGCAATAAGATTCGGGGGCGCCCCCGGTGGTGATGGCGGAGAGCCACTGCTTGCCGGCCAGGGCATGAGCCTCCGGGCCGTAGGCATAGCCATATTCCAGCACCAGGTCCATCCACTCCTTCATGATGGCGGGGCAGGAGTACCAGTAGAAGGGGTGCTGGAAGACGATGAGATCGTGCTCCGCCAGCAGTGCCTGCTCGCGCTTCACGTCTATATACATGTCCGGGTACTGTTGATAGAGGTCGTGCAGGGTGACCCCCTCCAGGCCGTCGATGGCCTGCAGCAGTTGCCGGTTGGCCCGGGAGCTCTGCAGCGCTGGGTGCGAGAAAATAACCAGAATGCGTTTCATGGGGTCATAACCTGAGCGGGATTCGTGTCGGCGAATAAGATGCATCGAATGGCGACGTTATCAAGAAGCGCCCTGAGCCGCCAGTGGTGGACGAGAAGGCCTTGGTAGTACCACCTCTCTTGGCGCCACGCTGTCAGGGGGAGTGTGCCATGGCCTTCGGCCCATCTCACCCTCTTTTGATCTCCCTCAGGTGGCAGGCTTGACCCTCCCCCGGGGCCAGGGGTTACCATAGGCCTCCTTTGATTACTGAGTCATGTCATGGTTTTTACCCGTCGCCAACTCGCTCACGCCCGTCGCTGGCTCCCCCTGTGGAGTCTATTGCTGGTGTTGATGTCGTTTGGCAGCCGGGCAGCGACCGATCTTTGTACCCTGACGCCCCACTGCAGCCAGAGCGAGCGCACCCTGGAGAAGGCCATGCCCTGTGGCAGCTTCACGTCGGCCCTCGCCATGACGGTGCTGACCGGCGACAGCCTGACGGTGGCCATGCTGGAACCTGACTCCCCGGATTACCTCTCCCCTTCTCTCTATGTGCCGGATGCCCCGAGGGCACGGCTGGAGCGTCCCCCTCGCACACTCGGTTGAGTCGATTTGTCCCCTGTTCATTGGGTATTTCTTCTTATCTGAGGTGAGTTATGTACAAGTCCCTGTTACTGGCCCTGCTGGCCGGTACCATCAGTTTCTCTGCCCTGGCAACGGAGCAGATGACCGTCTACAAATCCAAGTACTGCGGCTGCTGCGAGACCTGGGTCAAGCACATGGAAGATAACGGCTTCGAGGTCAAGGTCGTGGAAACCGAGCAGCTCGATCCCATCAAGCAGCAGCATGGCATCACCCCGCAACTGGCCTCCTGCCACACCGGGGTGGTGAATGGTTATGTGGTGGAGGGACATGTGCCCGCTGCCGACGTGCAGAAGATGCTCAAGGAAAAACCGGCGATCCGTGGCCTGACCATTCCGGGCATGCCCCAGAGTGCGCCAGGCATGGACATCCCCGGTCAGCCCTATCAGGTGCTGAGCATCAGTGAGGAGGGCGCGACCACCGTCTGGTCGAGCTATTCCGGCTGACGAACACTGGTCATGAGTCGGCACCACTCCATCATGTGAGGCACACCTGAGCGAACCCGTGTCGTTCATGACCAGAGCTGGAGGGCCACCCTTGTGAGAGGGTGGCCCTTTTTCATGGTTTCGTGCCGAATGTCAGGGGATCACTTGCAACCCAGGGCGACAAGGGGCAGATTGATCGCCAATTTATTTTCTCAGGGGCGATGTTCCGGTTTGCCAGCCTTGATTCCGCACCGGCGGAGCGAGCGGCGGCGGCTTGATCGTCAATTCATGGCGCTCCCCGCGAGCCTGCCTGCCCTGTTACAGCGCAAAGGATGCGACATGTTCATCTTTCCCCGAGGGTTGCTGCTGCTGGCTTGTCTGGTTGCCGTGCCCTGTACCCATGCCAATGAAGAGCCCGTCATGCCGACAAGCGAAACCCCCATCCTGCCTCCTGTGGCCGCCAAGCACCCCCATACCCTGAAAAAGCACGGGGACGTCCGGATCGACAACTACTACTGGCTGCGTGACGACGAACGGCAGAAACCCGAGGTGCTGGACTATCTCAAGGCCGAGAACGCTTACACCGAGGCCATGCTCAAACCGGTCCAGCCGTTGCGTGACCAGCTCTACAAGGAGATGGTGGCCCGCATCCCCCAGCAGGACGAGTCGGTGCCCTATGTGAAGAATGGCTACCGCTATCAGACCCGTTATGAGCCGGGCAAGGAGTACGCCATCTACTCCCGCAGCAAGGTGGAGGGCCAGCAGGCGTCGAACCTGATGCTGGACAGCAACCAGCGCGCCGAAGGTCACGAGTTCTATTCGCTGGGGGCCCTGGAGGTGAGCCGCAACAACCGCTGGCTGGCGGTGGCGGAAGACTTTCTCTCCCGCCGTCAGTACCAGATCCAGTTCCTCGATCTGGAGAGCGGCGCCTGGGCTGCCGACAAGCTCGAGAACACCTCGGGCAACCTGGTGTGGGCCAACGACAGCAAGACGGTGTTCTATGTGCGCAAGCACCCCAAGACCCTGCTGCCCTATCAGGTCTATCGCCACGAGCTGGGCAGCGATCCCGCGAAGGACAAGCTGGTCTACGAGGAGAAGGATGACAGCTTCTACGTCAGCCTCTATGCCACCACCTCGGAAGATTTCATCGTCATCGCCCTCTCCAGCACTACCACCAGCGAGGCGCGCCTCATCGATGCCAACACGCCGGTCCAGGCGCCGCGGCTGTTCCTGCCCCGTCAGGTGGATCACGAATACAGCCTGGATCACTACCGTGGCCGCTTCTATGTGCGCTCCAACAAGGACGGCAAGAACTTCGGCCTCTACGAGACCAGGGAGAGCCCGGTGGATCGCTGGAAGGCGGTGATCGCCCCCAATCCGGACGTGCTGCTGGAGAGCTATGCCCTGTTCAGGGACTGGCTGGTGCTGGAGGAGCGCAGCAAGGGGCTGACCCGGCTGCGCCAGCTCAACTGGCAGAGCGGCGAGCAGAAAGAGATCGCCTTCGACGATCCCGCCTATGTCACCTGGCTCGCCTACAACCCGGAGCCGGACACCAGCGCCCTGCGCTATGGCTACTCCTCCATGACCACGCCCTCATCCACCTATGAACTGAACATGGACAGCGGCAAGCGCACCCTGCTCAAGCAGCAGCCGGTGGCGGGCTTCAAGGCGGATCAGTATGCCAGCGAGCGAGTCTGGGTAACCGCCCGTGACGGTGTGGCCGTGCCGGTGTCGCTGGTCTATCGCAAGGATCTGTTCAAGAAGGAGGGCAAGAACCCGCTGCTGGTCTATGGCTACGGCTCCTACGGTGCCAGCATGGATCCCGACTTCAGCAGCTCACGCCTGAGCCTGCTGGACAGAGGCTTCGTCTATGCCATCGCCCACATCCGGGGTGGCGAGGAGCTGGGGCGTCCCTGGTATGAAGATGGCAAACTGCTGAAGAAACAGAATACCTTCCACGACTTCATCGACGTGACCGAGGCACTGGTGGCCCAGGGTTATGGCGCCAGGGATCAGGTCTACGCCATGGGCGGCAGCGCCGGCGGCCTGCTGATGGGGGCCGTCATCAATCAGGCACCCCAGCTCTATCGCGGTGTGGTCGCCCAGGTACCCTTCGTCGACGTGGTCACCACCATGCTGGACGAGTCCATTCCCCTTACTACCGGGGAGTACGACGAATGGGGCAACCCGAATCAGAAGCGCTACTACGACTACATGAAGGCCTACAGCCCCTACGATCAGGTCAAGGCGCAAGCCTACCCCAACCTGCTGGTCACCACCGGGCTGCACGACTCCCAGGTGCAGTATTGGGAGCCCGCCAAATGGGTTGCCAAGTTGCGTGAGCTGAAGACGGATAACAACCAGCTGTTGCTGAGCACCGACATGGACGCCGGCCACGGCGGCAAGTCGGGACGCTTCAAGGCTTATGAGGACATCGCCCTGGAATTCGCCTTTATCCTGGAGCTGGCCGGTAGCAAGGCGTGATTGTCAGGGGTAGATGAAAACGAGTTGTAACAGAACCCCGGTCAGGCCGTCGGTGACGACGGTCGATCGGGGTTCCTGCATCTTGGCGATATCGCCGTCATCAAGATGGTATTCATGCTGGATATGGCCGTTATTTCGATATAACGAACCAAGATGCTAGCCCTTGCCAGCAAAGGGTTACAAAAGACTCTGACTGCTTTTTTATTGCTTCCATTCACCGGCTCATGTAATTAATCTTCGGCAGAGAAATAAATGATCCGCTTCAAAATTCTCGCTATTTAAATCCGCCATTTTGCTGTTTTGTTTGATTTATGTTGGCGCTATGTGCTTAATCAGGGGCGTTAAATCTTTTGAACTGACCAGGTTGTGGTCAGATCACCTCCGATCGGCATGACGCTGATTATCTCACCGCAGGATGATGGTGGCTTATGGAAGGGCGCTCGCCGCTCGACCATTTCCTCGTACGAGGCTGTATAGGCAGACCCAGTCTTGATGCGGGTCCGTCTCATATTCACCCGGGAATCGGGTGAGATAAATCAATGAAAAGGATGAAGAACATGAAAGGATTATCCTTGGCGTGCGCCCTGTCGGCTGCCCTGGTCGGTGCTACTTTCGGTGGTCCGCTGCAAGCGCAGGAGCGCTTCGTGACCATAGGCACCGGTGGTCAGACCGGCGTCTACTACGTGGCGGGCCAGTCCATTTGTCGTTTCCTCAATCGCGGCGCCGCCGATCACCAGATCAAGTGCAATGCGCCGGCCAGTGGCGGTGGCGTGGCCAACGTCAACGGCATCCGCAGCGGTGAGTTCAACTTCGGCATCATGCAGTCCGACCACCAGTACAAGGCGATGAAGGGGCTGCCCCCCTTCCAGGCCGAGGGGGCCATGGATGACATCCGCGCCGTCTTCTCTCTGCAGAGCGAAGTGTTCACCATTCTCGCCCGCCGCGACGCCAAGATCGCCGGCTTCGATGACCTGAAGGGCAAGCGCGTCAACATCGGCAACCCGGGCTCCGGCCAGCGTGACACCATGGAAGAGATCATGGCGGTCAAGGGCTGGAAGAAGAGCGACTTCGGCCTGGTCTCCGAGCTGAAGCCGGCCGAGCAGGCCTCCGCTCTGGGTGACAACAACATCGACGCCATGAGCTACTTCGTCGGTCACCCGAACGGTGCCATCCAGGAAGCGTCCACCACCACGGATGCCGTACTGGTGCCCGTGACCGGTGCCGACATCGACAAGCTGCTGGCCGAGAAGAGCTACTACACCAAGGCCGAGATCCCGGGTGGCATCTACAAGGGCAGCGACAAGCCGACCCCGTCCATCGGTGGCAAGGCGGTACTCTCCACCAGTGCCAAGGCCGATCCGGAAGTGGTCTACCAGCTGGTGAAGTCGGTGTTCGACAACCTGGACCGCTTCAAGCGTCTGCATCCGGCCTTTGCCGACCTGAAAGAGGCCGACATGATCAAGGTGGGTCTCTCCGCGCCCCTGCATGAAGGTGCCGTACGCTACTACAAAGAGCGTGGCTGGCTCTGATTGAAGGCCTGCCGGCCTTCCATCGTTCTCTTCGACACCCGCCTGCCACACCGGCAGCGGGTGTCGTGTCGTTGTACTCGCAGGCAAAAGTTAACCCTATGCAAGAAAAACAACTCTCTACCGAGGAACTGATCGCCCAGGATGTGGGCGCTCGGCTACCGCTGGGTCTCATGGGCTGGCTGATCACCGGGCTGGCGCTGGCCTGGTCTCTGTTCCAGCTCTGGATCGCCTCGCCGCTCCCCTTCATTTTCGGGGTCGGCGTACTCAATGACACCGAAACCCGTGCCATTCACCTGACCTTCGCCCTGCTGCTGGCCTATCTGGTGTTTCCGGCCTTCCGGCGTTCTCCCAGAGACAGGGTACCGCTCGGCGACATCGCTTTCGGTCTGATCGCCGCCAGTGCGGCCGCTTATCTGTTCGTCATGTATGAGGCCCTGGCCCAGCGTCCCGGCAACCTCACCACCGCCGATCTGGTCACCGCCTGCATCGGCATCCCGCTGCTGCTGGAGGCGGCTCGCCGCGCCCTGGGCCCGGCCCTGGCGGTGATCGCCCTGGTGTTTCTCGCCTACAGCCTGGCCGGCCCCTGGATGCCGGGGCTGCTGGCTCACCGCGGGGTGAGCTTCACCGCGTTGGCGAACCACCAGTGGATCACCACCGAGGGGGTGTTCGGCATCGCCCTGGGGGTCTCCACCAGTTTCGTGTTCCTGTTCGTGCTGTTCGGCGCCCTGCTGGAACGGGCCGGTGCCGGGCACTACTTTATCCAGCTGGCCTTCAGCCTGCTCGGTCACCTGCGTGGTGGCCCGGCCAAGGCGGCCGTGGTGGCCTCGGCCCTGACCGGTGTCATCTCCGGCTCCTCCATCGCCAACGTGGTCACCACGGGCACCTTCACCATTCCCATGATGAAGCGGGTCGGTTTCTCCAAGGAGAAGGCGGGGGCGGTCGAGGTGGCCTCTTCGGTCAACGGCCAGATCATGCCCCCCGTGATGGGGGCTGCGGCCTTCCTGATGGTGGAGTACGTGGGCATTCCCTACGTAGAGATCATCAAGCACGCCTTCCTGCCGGCGGCCATCTCCTATATCGCGCTGCTCTACATCGTCCACCTGGAAGCGCTCAAGCTCGGCATGGAGCCCATCGGCGGCCATCAACCCAAGCCCTGGCTGCGTCGCCTGACTGGCTTCGCCTTCGGTGCCACCCTCATCAGCGGTCTGTCGATGGCGGTCTACTACGGCTTGGGCTGGCTCAAGCCGGCGCTGGGAGACTATGCCCTGCCCGGGATCGCCCTGCTGCTGGCGGCCGTCTATCTGGGCCTGCTGAAGATAGCGGCCAGCAATGCGCCGCTGCCCGCCGAGGATCCGGACCAGCCGCTAACCGAGCTGCCCAATACCCGTGCCGTGCTGCTCTCCGGCCTGCACTTCCTGCTGCCGGTGGTGGTACTGGTATGGTGCCTGATGGTGGAGCGCCTCTCGCCGGGGCTGTCGGCCTTCTGGGGCACCGTCATGCTGGTGATCATCCTGCTGACCCAGCGGCCGCTGCTGAACTGGCTGCGCACCGACGGCAAGCATGACTACGGCTCGACTCGTGATGGTCTGGTGGACTTGAAGGAAGGTCTGGTGGCCGGTGCCCGCAACATGATCGGCATCGGTATCGCCACCGCCACCGCCGGCATCATAGTCGGTGCCGTCTCCCAGACCGGGGTCGGCCTGGTGCTGGCGGATCTGGTAGAGATGCTCTCCATGGGCAACCTGCTGCTGATGCTGCTCCTTACCGCCCTGCTGAGCCTGATCCTCGGCATGGGGCTGCCCACCACCGCCAATTACATCGTGGTGTCCAGCCTGCTGGCCCCCGTGGTGGTGACGCTCGGGCAGCAGAACGGCCTCATCGTGCCGCTCATCGCGGTCCATCTGTTCGTCTTCTATTTCGGCATCATGGCGGATGTGACCCCGCCGGTGGGACTGGCTTCGTTCGCGGCGGCCGCCGTCTCCAAGGGGGATCCCATCAAGACCGGGATCACCGCCTTCTACTACAGCCTGCGCACCGCGGCGCTGCCGTTCCTGTTCATCTTCAACACCGATCTGCTGCTGATCGACGTGGACTTCGCCCACGGCGTGCTGATCTTCGTGGTGGCCACCGTCGCCATGCTGATCTTCGCCGCCGCCACCCAGGGCTGGTTCCTGGTGAAGAGTCGCTGGTACGAAAACGTGCTGCTGCTGCTGGTGGCCTTCACCCTGTTCCGTCCCGGTTTCTGGATGGATATGGTGCACGATCCCTATCGTGAGACTCCCCCAGCCCAACTGGCCCAGACCCTGGGCGAGGTGGAAGCGGAGAGTACGCTGCGACTGCGGATCCAGGGGGAGGATGCGGTGGGCAAGCTGCGTCAGTCCACCGTGCTGCTGGCGGTACCTGCCGGAGCCAATGGGGAAGAGAAATTGGCCAGTCTGGGGCTGACCCTGTACGAGCAGGATGGCAAGACCCTGATCGACAACGTCACCTTCGGCAGTCCGGCGGCGGCGGCCGGCATGGAGTTTGACCAGGAGATCCTTGTCGTCAAGGCCCCAACCGAACGCTGGCACAAGGAGCTGATGTGGTTGCCTGGCTTCCTGCTGTTCGGGGTCGTGGTCTGGCTGCAACGCCGGCGGGCCACTCGCTGATAACTCCTCATCCAATAAAAACGGCGCCTTCGGGCGCCGTTTTCAATACCGTGGGCATGATGCCAGGAGGGTTAGTGTGACTGGGTCTGTTTCTGCAGCAGGATCAGGCTCTGCTGTTCTTGCTGACTCAGACCAGGCTGCTCACAGGCTTGTTCGAAGCTGATCCCCAGATGGCACATCATGATGTCCATGCCGGGCGGATTAGTTTGATTGAGTCTGTTTCTGCAGCAGGATCAGGCTCTGCTGTTCTTGCTGACTCAGACCAG
>NZ_JAPCIX010000015.1:14687-101509 GCF_027707605.1 Aeromonas sp. QDB31
TGTCCATGCCGGGCGGATTAGTTTGATTGAGTCTGTTTCTGCAGCAGGATCAGGCTCTGCTGTTCTTGCTGACTCAGACCAGGCTGCTCACAGGCTTGTTCGACGCTGCCCCCCCGGATGGCACATCATGATGTCCATGCCGGGCGGATTAGTTTGATTGAGTCTGTTTCTGCAGCAGGATCAGGCTCTGCTGTTCTTGCTGACTCAGACCAAGCTGCTCACAGGCTTGTTCGAAGCTGATCCCCAGATGGCACATCATGATATCGATGGCGGGCAGGTAGTTGGTCATTGCGTCTTCCATGGTGATCCTCCAGAGCTGTCTCTTATGCCCGAGCCGCGAGCAGGGGGCAATTAGACTTTAGGTGTAGGGTGTCATCTGCTTCGCCCCCTGCCACTGGGCGGGGGAATTTGCTACTCTTGCGTGCACTAAAGAGGTTGCCGTGTGAGTGCGAGCAATCGGTGAGGAGCAGGGCATGTTATTGAGTTTCTTGATCATCGCATCTGGCTGGTGGCACATCCGCGCGGCTTATGGCTCAGACTCCCGTCAGTTTTACATCAGCAAGCCGCTGACCATGCTGTTCATCATCGCATTGGCATTCGGTTACCAGAGTGACGATCACAACGGCTCCCATGCCTGGATCCTGCTCGGTCTCTGCCTGTCGCTGGCCGGTGACGTACTGCTGATGCTGCCAAGGGATCGCTTCATTCAGGGGCTGGCGGCATTTTTTGTCGCCCATCTCTGCTACATCGTCGGCTTTGCCCAGGGCCCTCTGGTGCTGAAGCTGATCGACGGCCTGCTGCTGTTGCTGGTGGCCGGCATGGTGTTCGGCTTGTTGTGGGGCAGGCTCGGCGAGATGAAGATCCCCGTCTTCTGCTACATGCTGGTGATCATCGCCATGGCCTGGGTGGCCGCCGGGGCCTGGCACGCCTCCCTCACCGCGGGCAGTGCCGCCGCCCTGGTGGGGGCACTGATGTTCCTCTTCTCCGACAGCATGCTGGCCCTCGATCGCTTCCGCCGCCCCTTCCCCCATGCCACGGCCTGGATCATGAGCAGCTACTTCGCCGCCCAGTTCCTGATCGCCGCCTCTCTCGCGGGATAAGCAGGCTTCGTCGACCATAAAGAAACGGGCCGCGCGGCCCGTTTCTGGTTTCTGGATTACGCCTCCAGTGGTTCTGCATCCGCCGCTCTGGGCGCCGGCTGCCTGAGCAGCAGCATCAGGGCGCTGGCGATGAGCAGGAAGATGCCCATCACGTAGAACACCTGGTTGTAGGCCATGATGGCGGCCTCCCGGTTGATGGTGTTCGACAGCATGGCCTGGGCCTGCTGCTGCGCCAGCGCCGGATCCGAGCCTTGCGCCATCATGGTCTGGGCCAGCTGCAACAGGTAGCTCTGCCCCTCGATGCTGGTGGCGGCCAAGGTGCTGCCGATCTGACTGGCATGGATGCGGGTGTCGTTGTCGATCAGGGTGGCGATGATGGCGATGCCGAAGGCACCCCCGAGGTTGCGCAGCACGTTGAGCAGGGTGGAGGAGGAGGGGATCTCCTCCGGGGTCAGGCTGGCGGTCGCCACCAGGGAGAGGGGCACCATGATGAAGGGCTGGCCCAGGGCCCGCACGATCAGCGACTGGATAAGCTGGGGACCGGCGTAGTCGGCGCTCATGTTGACATTCATGAAGCAGCTGATGGCAAACACCAGGAAGCCAAAGCTCACCAGGTAGCGTGGATCTATCCGGGTGACCAGCCTGGGCACCAGGGGCAGCACCAGCAACTGGGGCAGGCCCATCCACATCAGCACTTCACCTATCTCAAGGGCGTTGTAGTTGTGGATCTGCGCCATGTAGAGCGGCAGCACATAGATGGACCCCATCAGCGCCATGCCGAGCACCAGGTAGGCGAAGCAGGCCAGGGCGAAGCGCGGGCTGTGCAGCAGTCGCAGATTGACCAGCGGGTGGCGGCGCAGCAACTGGCTGATGACGAAGAACACCAGGGCCACCACAGAGATGACGGTGAGCCGCACTATGAAGCTCGAGCCGAACCAGTCCTCCCGATTGCCCTCCTCCAGCACCACCTCCAGCAGACCCAGCCCCACCGCCATGGTGAGGATGCCGACCAGATCCACCCGTTTTATCACCTCCCAGTCCACCGGCTTCCTGTCCAGGCCGTGGGCCAGCATGGCCATCACCAGCAGGCCGGGGGGCACGTTCAGGTAGAAGATATAGTGCCAGGAGAGCTGCTCCGTCAGCCAGCCACCCAGGGTCGGACCTATGGCGGGGGCGAAGGTGGCGCACAGGCCGAACAGCGCCATGCCGGTGGCCCGCTTGTGCAGTGGCAACAGGCTGACGATGAGGGAGAAGGCCATGGGGATCAGCGCCCCGCCGGTGAAGCCCTGCAGCGCCCGGAAGACGATCATGCTGGTGAGGTTCCAGCTGAACGAGCAGAGCACTGAGGCGACGATGAAGGCCCCCGTGGTCCACAGCAGGTAGCGGCGCACGCTCAGCCCCCGGCTCAGCCAGCCGCTGAGGGGGATGGCGATCATCTCCGCCACCAGGTAGGAGGTGGAGATCCAGGAGCTCTCGCTCAGGGTGGCCGACAGGGCGCCCTGAATGTCCTTCAGGGAGGCGTTGGTGATCTGGATGTCGAGGATGGCCATGAAGGCGCCGATGAGGCCCCCCATGACCGCGATCCAGTTGCGACGTGGAATGGGTTCCATCAGTGGGCGGCGACCACGGGCTCAGGGGTACGGGTGTCGACGATCACCTCGCTGGAGAGGCCCGGCAGCAGCTTGCCTGCCAGTACGCCCGGCTCGGGGATGCGGATCTTGACCGGCACCCGTTGCACTATCTTGGTGAAGTTGCCGGTGGCGTTCTCGGGCGGCAGCAGGGCGAATTTGGCGCCGGTGGCGGGGGCCAGGCTGTCGATGATCCCCTCGACCGGCTGATCCGGATAGGCATCCAGGATCACCTCCACGCGCTGCCCCGGTTGCATGTGCTGCAGCTGGGTCTCCTTGAAGTTCGCCTCGACCCACACCTGTTGCAGCGGCACCAGGCTGGCCACCTGCATGCCTGACTGCACATAGAGCCCTTCCCGCAGGCTGCGCTTGCCGATGATGCCGTCGGCCGGTGCCCGCAGCTCTGTGTAGCCGAGCTCCAGTCTGGCCTGTTCGAGCTGGGCTTCACTCAGTGCCAGCCTGGCCTGGTTCTGCTTGGCTTCGGCGTCCAGCACCAGCAGCCGCTCACGGGCGGCCTGCAGGGCGGCTCTGGCCTCCTGCTCCTGGGCCTGAGTGACCTGCAGACCGGCGCGCACCTCGTCCAGGCTGTCCTGGGAGCTGTAGTGGCGCTGATTGAGCTGGCTGACGCGGCGCACCTGCTGCTGGGCCCGTACCTGCTCGGCATTGGCCGAGGCGACCCTGGCTTCCGCCTGACGGATCAGGCTCAGTTGCTGGGTACGGGTGGCGGCCAGGTTCTCCGCCGTCGCCTGATTGAGGTGCAGGTCGGCCTCGGCCTCGAGCACCCGGGTTCTGTACTCCCGGTCGTCCAGCCTGGCGATGAGCTGGCCGGCCTTGACCTCCTGGTTGTCGGTCACCAGCACCTCGCCGATGTAGCCGGGCAGCTTGGAGCCGATGCCGGTCACCTCGCTCTGCAGATAGGCGTTGTCGGTGCTCTCGAAATGGCGGCCGTGCAGATACCAGTAAGCGGCAAACAACATGCCGAGCAGGGCCAGCAGCAGGGCTGCCAGCAGGGGGATCTTCTTGTGTTGACTCATGATATGGGTTTTTCCTGAACTGTGGCGGGCAGGCTAACATCGTGTCACTGTTTCGATTAGTATCCATTCATGAGATATACAGTTTCACTGGTGAGACAATGGACCTGAACGCGGCCTTGATTCTGGTGCGCATCGTCGACAAGGGCTCCTTCACCGCGGCGGCCCAGGAGCTGGGCATGACCAAGGCGACGGTGAGCCGCCGTATCGCCGATCTGGAGCAGCACCTCGGCGTGCGGCTGCTCTATCGCTCCACCCGCCAGCTCACCCTGACCGAAGCCGGGGAGCAGTATTACCTGCGCTGCAGCAAGGCGGTGGAGGAGCTGGCCCAGGCCGAACTGATGCTGAGCGCCAGTCAGCAGGAGGTGACGGGGACGCTCAAGCTGGCGGTCCCCATCGAGACGGGGCAACTGGTGGTTGGCCGGCTGGTGGCCCACTTTCTGCAGGCCTATCCTGGGCTGAGAGTGGATCTGGAGCTGACCAATCGCATCGTGGATCCCATCAGCGAGGGGCTGGATGCCATAGTGCGAATAGGCGACATGAGCGACTCCAGCCTGGCGGCGCGGCGCCTGTGGAGCACGGGACGCCTGCTCTGCGCCAGCCCCGAGTATCTGGCGCGTAGCCCGGCGATCGCCCGGCCCGAGGATCTGGTGCGTCATGAACGGGTCGCGGTGAGCAGCGGTTTTCTCGCCTCCCACTGGTGTTTTGAGCGGGATGGCCGGGAAGTGCTGGTGGATCCGCCGTCCCGTTTCCAGGTCAACAACATCACCTGTGCCAGAGAGGCGGCGAAGGCCGGGCTGGGGCTGGCCTCCCTGCCCGCCATGTTGTGCCATGATGAGCTGGCCAACGGCTCCCTGGTGGCCCTGCTGCCGGACTGGCAGCAGCCCAAGGTACCCATCTATCTGTTGTTTCCCGAGCGGCGGCTGATGCCGCGCAAGTTAAGGGTGTTTATCGATTTTCTGGTGGCCAATGGCCCGGCTTACGGCATCGACAATCTGCTGTGAGCGGCATGGCCGGACATATGAAAATGGCCATTAACCTGAGTACCGGTGGAGGACAGCCACGGCGCTGTGGCTTCGAAGCCGGTATCGAGGGGTCCACCCTCTGGGGACGGGTCGATGATCAGGCAGGCTGTTGTGAGGAGAGGATATATGGAGCAGTGGATTAACTTGTATCGGGCCTCTCACTCCCTGGAGGCGCACGCCTTGAAGGGGGCGTTAGAGGTAGAAGGGGTCAGAGTTCGCCTCAGTGGGGAGGGGCTCTCGGGGGCGCTGGGGGAGTTGCCCGTGGATCTGCTGCAGGTGACCCTGATGGTGTGCGAGCAGGATCGCCGACGGGCGGGCAGGATCATCGAGCGCTACCAGCAGCGCCAGGGCAATGGCTGGCTGTGCGGCCAGTGCGGGGAGGAGAACGGCGCCAACTTCGATATCTGCTGGCGCTGCCATCACGATCCCCAGGATCACTGAGAGCTTCCCCTTCTCCCATTCCTCAGCGCAGGGTGAAGTCGATGTCCTCCCCCGCGCAGGCATCGTGATAGATCGCCAGATCCAGCTCCTTCTCGCTGCGGGCGATCAGCACTGACACCAGGATGTCGCCGGAGACGTTGACCGTGGTACGGGCCATGTCGAGGATCCTGTCTATTCCGGCGATGAGCGCCACCCCTTCCAGCGGCAATCCCACCGCGGTCAGCGTCAGGGTCAGCAGCATCAGCCCTGTGCCCGGTGTGCCCGCCGTGCCTATGCTGGCCAGGGTGGCGATGCTGATGATGGTCAGGTAATCCACCACGTGCAGATCCACCCCGAATGCCTGGGCCACGAACAGCGCCGTCACCCCCTGATAGAGCGCGGTGCCATCCATGTTGATGGTGGCGCCGATGGGCAGCACCTTGGCGGTGATGGCGGGGGAGACCCCCAGCCGGCGCTCGGCGCAGGCCAGGCTGATGGGCAGGGTGCTGCTGCTTGAGCTGCTGGTGAAGGCCACCGCCTGGGCGTCGACGATGCTCTTGAAGTAGTGCAGCGGATTGAGGCGGGCCAGCAGGATCAGCAGGCTGCTGTAGACCCCGAGCACATGCAGCAGGCAGCCGAGGTAGACGGCGCCGATCACCTTGAGCAGGGGCAGCAGCAGGCTCACCCCGTATTTGCCCGTCATCCAGGCCATCAGGGCGCAGACGCCATAGGGGGCCAGCGCCATCACCATCTGGGTCAGCTTGAACATCCCCTCCGCCAGGGAGGTGAAGAACAGAATGGCGGGGCGGCCACGCCGCCCGGTGGCATTGAGGGCCAGGGCGAGGGCCACTGCAAACACGATCACCTGCAGGATCTTGCCATCCACCATGGCTTGCACCGGGTTGTGGGGCACCAGATGACTCAGCACGCTGGCCAGGGTCGGTTGCACCATCACGCCGGTCCGCTCGTAGGGTCCCATATTGGCACCCATGCCGGGTTCCAGCAGCCAGCCCATCACCAGGCCGATGCAGATGGCGACGGCGGTGGAGCAGAGGTAGAGACCTATGGCCTTGCCGGCGATCCGGTCGAGGGTCTTGCCCTTGAGCAGGGCGGTGAGACCGGCGATGACGGAGCAGAAGATGAGAGGCACCATCAGCATCTGTATGGTGTTCACGAACAGGACGCCGATGGGTTTGAGCAGCAGTGCCTGCTCGCTGAAGCCGAGCCCGAGCCCGATCCCGGTCAGCATGCCGAGCAGGGTCTTCAACCAGAGTGGGCGGCGGGTCCAGATCCGCCAGGGCTTGAAGACCAATCCATGGAACAGCATGACGCCAATGTCCTTATTTTCTGTCTGCGATGGCAAAGGGGCGCTAGTGTAGCCATCCCCCGATCAGGTTGCCACATTATCGACAAAGCGATGCTCCCGGCCAGCCTGGGGGCGCTAAAAAAGGCGTTTTGTTGGCTTACATCAAGATCGGGAGACGGGGTTCAGGCTCTAATTGACATCTGACATGATGATTAAAGAGGTTTGAGATGTCCCAGTCGATACACGGTCACGAAGTAATGGAGATGATGCTGGAAGAGGGGGGCCATTTTACCCGGGCCAGCCTCAAGGAGGCGATTGAGGCGCACTTTGGCGCCGATGCCCGTTTCCATACCTGCAGCGCGAGCGAGATGGATGTGGCGGCGCTGATCGACTTTCTGGCCAAACGCGGCAAGTTCATCGAGTCCGAACAGGGCTTCCAGACCCGGGCCGACAAGATCTGCAACCACGGCTGATCCCGTGGCGAGCGCACCGGGGCGCTCGCCGAATCCCGTCTCCTTTGTTATATTTCGCCCTCTCCCCCCTCTGTTAAAGGCTTGGCCTGGGCAACGCCCGGGAACCTGTATGGATACGTTCTCCGCTGCCGTCATGTTGTTTCTGATCATGGATCCGCTGGGCAACCTGCCGGTCTTCCTCTCCATCCTGCGCCATGTCGATCCCAAGCGGCGGCGCAAGGTGATGATCCGCGAGCTGCTGTTCTCCTTAGGCATCATGCTGGGCTTCCTGTTTGCCGGTCAGCAGATCCTGAGCTTCCTGAATCTGCGCCAGGAGGCGGTCAGCATCGCCGGGGGCATCATCTTGTTCCTCATCGCCATCAAAATGATCTTCCCTAGCCCCGGTGGCGTGACCGGGCTGGCGGCGGGGGAGGAGCCCTTCCTGGTGCCCATGGCCATTCCCATGATAGCGGGCCCCTCCATCCTGGCCTCCCTGCTGCTGTTGGCGAACCAGGAGCCGACCCGGATGGCGGACTGGTCCCTGGCCCTGCTGATGGCCTGGGGCGCCAGCGCCGTGATACTGATGTTCTACGAGCTGTTCAACAAGCTGCTGGGTGAGCGAGGACTCACCGCCGTGGAGCGGCTGATGGGTATGCTGCTGGTGATGATCTCGGTGCAGATGCTGCTGGATGGCGTGCACCACTATCTGGCGGTGACGGGCAAGGGGTAAGAAGAAAGGGGCTGCCAGGCAGCCCCTTTCTTATTGTGCGTCCATGACGGCCAGCGCCTCGTCTTGGCGGGACGGGTCGCCGGGGGTCTCCAGCTTGCCCATGATGAGGGCGAGCAGGGTCTCCCGCAGCCAGCGGTGTCCCGGATCCTCCTCGTGGCGCTGATGCCAGATGAGCAGGTGGGAGATGCTGTCCAGGGCGATGGGCAGCGCCAGCGGCACCAGCGGATAGACCTGGGTCGCGTGACGGGCATAGAGCCGGGACAGGGTCACTATCATGTCCGAGTGCATGCCCATGCGCAGCGCCGCCTCGAAGGAGGGCACGGTCGCCTCGATACGGCGATAGAGAGCCTGCTCCGCCAGCTTGTGATCCAGCATCCAGCGGTCGCGCCCCTCGCAATAGGTCTGCACGTGGGGATAGGCCAGGTAGCGGGGAAGATCCCACTCGGGCTCGCGCAGCGCCGGATGATCCCGCTGTACCAGGCAGGTGAGATCATCGATGGCGAGCAGTCGCTGGCAGATGGCATTGGGCAGGGTATCCAGCCTGAAATCCGAATTGATGCAGTTCTCACGCACCGTGAAGGCGATGTCCACCTGACCCTGGCTCATCTCGGTCAGGCTGTGCTCTGTCCACTCCTCGTAACGCAGCCGGATCCCCGGTGCCTGACGCTTGAGCTCGCTGAGGTAGAGCGGCGCGAACAGGGTGAAGGCGCTGTCCATGCTGGCGATGACGAACTCCCGCTCGGTGCTGACGGGATCGAAGGCGGGGGGCTGGATCAGGTTGTCCAGCGACAGCAGTATGGGTTGCAACTGCTGCTGCAGATCGAGGGCGCGCGGGGTGGGGTCCAGCCCGTAGGCTGAACGGACGAACAGGGGGTCGTCGAAGGTTTCCCGCAGGCGGCCCAGCGCCTTGCTGACGGCCGACTGACTCAGATGCAGGCGACGGGCAGCCCGGCTGCCATTGCGCTCCTCCAGCAAGACTTGCAGGATAATCAACAGATTAAGGTCTATGCGCCCGAGCTGTTCCAGCAACATGATATGAATCCTCTTCAATTCTTAGATGAATTTATACCATTTGTTTTCATATCTTGGCGACCCTATGCTCGAACTGTCTCTCGCCTTCATGGCGGCTGGTACAGGATGTAGCGGTTGAGGGGACAAGTAGCACCGACTCATACGGCGGCCAAAGGTCGCCGTATCTTTTTATGTCTTTTGACGATTTTCCTGCCAACTTGCGCCTGCCTTGATTTTGCCCAACAATCGTTGCGCCTTCTTTTGATACAAACAACGGGTATCTATCTGTCAGGAGTCGCCCTATGGGACTTGGTGGAATTCATATCTGGCATCTGTTGATCCTGCTGGTGGTCGTCGTCGTGGTGTTTGGCAGCAAACGCCTGGCCGGCGCCGGTGAGGATCTGGGCACCGCCATCAGGGATTTTCGTAAAGCCTTGCGTGACGATGAAGTACATCCGAAATGAGTAGGAGTGGAAGTATGTCTGTAGACGAAAAAGTGGAATTGAATGAAACCTGCGACAGCTGCGGCTGTTTCGCCGAGATCGGCACCATCATAGGTGAAGGCGACGATGTGATGGAGCTGGTGATCGAGGCCGCGGCAGAAGCCGACGCCCGTGCCAAGCTGGCAGCCTATGAGGCGCTGGCCAAGCAGGTGACCGCCGAAGCCGTGATCGACAGCGAACTGACCCAGGGCGCAGACGGCGTGATCCTGAAGGCCCGCCTGCAATTCACCTGCACCGCCGAGAAGCTGATTTTCGAGATGCGTGCCCGCTCTATCTGAGCCCCTGATGAGACGGCAGGCTTGCCTGCCGTATTGCGTTGCCCCTCGCCTTTTCCCTCTCTTTGCGTTGTATAGTGAGTTATCCCACGGACGTTCCGGTTCCAGTCCGGCACGCGTCGCTCTGGTGCAGAGGGGTGACCTGATACCCTGATGGCACTCTGTCATCTGTTCCAGGCCTTGTCTTGGCGGGGAATCATCCGGTTCGAGTCGACCCACAGAAGGTGACTACATCATGATGCGATGGCTTTGGGCCCTGTTGGTCTTCTGTTCTCTCCCTCTGCTGGCGGCGGATCTCGGTTCCCAGCCTGGTGATGCCCCTTCGCGCGCCGCGGACGTCAAACCCAAACTCCTGCCCCAACCCGGGGATCTCGAACACATACTGCAAAAGAAGGAACTCAGGGCCCTGGTGGTCTATGAACGGGGCTTCTTCTTCTTCGACAAGGGTGCCCAGTACGGCATCCTGGTCAATCAACTGCAAGGCTTCGAGCGCTGGTTGAACCAGACCTATCTCGCCAGGGAGAAGCTCAAGCTCAAGATCATCTACATCCCGGTGCGTCAGGACAAGTTGCTGGACTATCTCACCGAGGGGCGGGGGGATCTGGTGGCGGCCAACCTGACGGTGACGCCGACCCGGCGCGAGCAGGTCACCTTCTCCCAGCCGCTCATCTCGCCCATCGAGGAGTGGGTGGTGAGCCAGCGGGAGCTGACGGGTTTCAACCGCATCACCCAGCTCTCCGGTCGGCGGATCTGGGTACGGGCCAGCTCCAGTTATTACGAGAGCCTGCATCAGCTCAACTGGCTGTTCCGCGAGCTGGGGCTGCCCCCCGTCTACATAGAGACGGTGCCCGAGTACCTGCAGGACGGGGATCTGCTGGAGATGGTGGCGGCCGGCATCATACCGCTGACCGTCACCGACAGCTTCAAGGGACGGATCTGGCTCGACATGATAGGGGGCCTCAAGGCCCACAAGCTGATCCCGCTGCGGGACAAGGGACGCAGTGCCTGGGCGCTGCGCAACAACAGCCCCGAACTGCTCAAGGCGGTGAACGCCTATATCTCGGAGTCGAGCAAACGCACCCTCTACAGCGACATGACCCTGCGCCGCCTGATGGCCCAGAGTGACCAGATGAGCAACATACTGGCACCGGATCCCCTGGGGCGGCTGTCGACCATCCGCAAGGTGCTGGAAACCCAGGCCGACAAATATCAGCTCGACTGGCTGATGCTGGCGGCGCTGGCCTACAAGGAATCGGGGCTCAACCCCAATGTCCGCTCCCACCGCGGGGCGGTCGGCATCATGCAATTGCTGCCGAGCACGGGGGGCGAGGTGGGGATCCGCGGTGCCAGGCTCACCAGCCTGGAAGGCAATGTGGAGGCGGCCTGCCGTTACATGCGGCTCATTCTCGATACCTACTTCAACGATCCCGGGATGGACAGGCTCAACCGCCACCTGTTCGCCCTGGCGGCCTACAATGCGGGCCCGAACCGAGTGCAGGCGCTGCAGGCCAAGGCGAGGGAGAGGGGGCTGGATCCGAACGTCTGGTTTGGCAACGTGGAGCAGCTGGTGGCCAACGAGGTCGGCCAGGGGCCCATCAACTACGTCGGCACCATCTACAAGTATTACGTAGCCTACCGCTTCAGCCTGCCCCAGCTGGAGGGCAAATCCGAGGCCATAGAGGCGGCGCAGCCCTGAGCGTCAGTGCCGGTCGGAAAGGCCATCCTCACGCGCAAGGGGGAGGGTCTCCCAGTCCTGATCCCGGTGCTGCTGGTACCAGGGGGTCAGCAGCCTGGCGGGAGTGGGATCCGGCTGGCTGGCCTGTGGTCGCTGGCTGAGGGAGGGGTGGTCGCGCAGTTCCATCATCGACTCCTTGACATGCTGCAATCGGGGCGGTTGTCTGGGTTATGCCACCGCCTCATGACAAGGAGATGACCCTTGCTCACCGCCGACTTTGCTTTGCTCGACGATCCCGGCACCGCCCTCAAGGCCCGCTGCCAGCTGATCCGTGGCGCCCGCAGCCGGATCCAGGCCCAGTATTACAGCTGGGAGGAGGACAGCAGCGGCAAGCTGCTGCTGTCGGAGTTGCTCCATGCGGCGCGGCGCGGGGTCCGAGTCCAGCTGCTCATCGACGACCTCTATGCCGGCGACAATCGTTTCCTGGAGGTGGTGGCGGCAGAGCCCGGCATCGAGGTTCGCCTGTTCAATCCGTTCTGGCTGAGGGGCTGGCGTCCCCTGACCCTGCTGCTGGAAGGCCTGCTCAGCTTCCGTCGCATCAACCACCGCATGCACAACAAGCTGCTGCTGGTGGATGGTCGCGAGGCGGTGATCGGGGGTCGCAACATCGGCGATCGTTACTTCGGGCTGGGTGCGTCCCCTCACTTCGTCGATCTGGATCTGGTCTGCCGTGGCCCCCTCTGCCGCCAGGTCGAACAGGGCTTCGAGTTGTTCTGGCGCAGCCGCTGGAGCCACCCCATCCGGCGCCTGTTGCGGCGCCCCCTGCTGACCGCCGAGATCCACGTGGTGAACGATTTCCTGCTCACCCTGACCGACCCTGTGGTGGCCATGGTCTACGATCTGCCCGCCAGCCTGTTCGATGGGGTGCCGGTTCCCCTTGGCTGGCATCCGGGGTTCGGAGAGTGCTGGTTTGACCGGCCCGGCAAGGGATTGATCTCCCGGCCGACCACGGCGCCCCGCCTGGGACGCAAGCTGGCGGGCAATCGGGAGACGCTGCGGTTGGTAAGCCCCTACCTGATCCTGACCCGGAGCCTGCGCCGCCATCTCAAACGACAACGCCAGGTGGGGGTTGGCATCGAGATCCTGACCAACTCCCTGGCCAGCACAGACGTGCCCCTGGTGTATGGCGCCTATCGGCGCCACCGCCCCTGGCTCGAGCGGCAGGGCATAGTGCTGGCCGAGCTGGCGGGTGAGGCCCACAGTCTGCATGCCAAGCTGATCCTGATGGGGGAGGAGGAGGCCCTGCTCGGCAGCTTCAATCTGGATCCCCGCTCCCTGATGCTCAACACCGAGCTGATGTTGCATCTGCGCTGCACGGCGCTCTGTGCCGAGCTGAGGCACTGGCTTTGCGGGTGGCAACAGGCAGCGGCGCATCCTGTGGTGGCGCCCCCCTCGACGCTGCGGCGCCTGCTGGCGCGACTGAGCGACTGGTTGCCGTTGCACCCCTGGCTGTGAGAGGGGCCTGGCTTGTGCGAGATCTCGCAAAGCCTTGTGCGCCTTCGAGGATAACGTTTGCCATCCAAAACCGGATTGAGATTTTATCGTATTGTTTTTAATCACTTTATATCTGGTAGTGAACCCTGATGCCGCTACCCGGTCTGCATAGAGGTCCGTATAAAACGGTTTTTTATTTTAATTAACTGCGTAGTATTTCGGTTGCAAGGACAAACACGGCGGCTCGCCTGCCGTGTGGGTGAAGGGGGTAAGGGAATGGGTCGGCCGGAGTGTTCTGGCAGATACTGCGGATCGGGAGCGGAAACCCGTGATGCGGAAAAGATCCCCGTTATTGCCGGATCCCAATACGGAACATGCTATTTGCGAGGGGGTGACATGCGAGTGTCGCCCCATTTTTTTGTTTCTCGCCTTTGGGGCGCATACAAGAAGACCGCCAGCAGGCGGTCTTCTTGATCCGGGTTCCTGAGCGTCTCAGGCGATGCCGGCCAGCAGGCGACTCCAGTTGCGTTTGGCAACGAGGAAGCCATCCCGAAGGTTGCGATATTCCAGCTGCAGCTTGAGCCTGTCGTAGCGCGCCAGCGCCTTGCGCTTGCGCTGCTCCAGCAACTGCTTGCGGTTGGCGTAGTAGTGCTGGATCTGCAGGCTCAGCTTGTCGTACTCCTCCTGCAGCAGCGCCTGCCACAGCTCCCTGTCATCCTGCTTGTGCAGTCTGGCCTGGGCGCGCTTGAGCTGCATCTCCAGCCTGGCCTGCTCGATTCGCTCCTCAGGGCAGGATCTGAGATCCCTAGCCAGCCCGCACCAGGCGGCGATGCGGATCAACCACTTGGTGGGGTCGAACTGCCACCAGCGGATGCCGTTGCGGTAGTCGTTCTCGAACAGGTGATGGAAGTTGTGATACCCCTCGCCAAAGGTGAAGAAGGCCAGGATGCCGTTGTCCCGGGCGCTGTTGCGGTCGGTGAAGGGCTGGCTGCCCCAGATGTGGGCCAGGGAGTTGATGAAGAAGGTGGTGTGATGGGTCATCACCATGCGCAGCACCCCGGCGAGCAGCAGCATGCCGAGCAGATCCCCGTGGATCAGACCGAGCAGCAGCGGGATGCCGATGTTGGTGGCCAGGGTCAGCGCCAGATAGTGCCTGTGCTGGAAGGCGACCACGGGATTGTTCTGCAGATCCCGCACGTTGCTGTAGTCGTGGTAGATCTCGCGCTGGTATTCCCGCAGCATCCAGCCGATGTGGGAGTACCAGAAGCCGCGGCCCGCGCTATAGGGATCCTTCTGATTGTCATCCACGTGGCGATGGTGGCGGCGGTGATCGGACGACCAGTGCAGTGCCGAGTTTTGCAGGGCGAGGGCACCACCGATGGCGAAGAACCATTGCAGGGCAGGGTGGGCCTTGTAGGCCTTGTGCGACCAGAGTCTGTGGTAGCCGGCGGTGATGGAGATGCCGCAATAGCAGAACAGCAGCAGGAAACTGCTCCACTGCCAGAGGTCATAGCCATGGGTCAGGCCGTACCAGGGTACCGCAATCAGTGCCGTCAGCCCGGAGAGGGCAAACAGCAGGGTGTTGGTCATGATGATCGGGGGGCGGTCCATTTCACTCGGCTCCATTCAGCGAACAGCTGTCCACTATTCTCCATTGAGCCGGAATGCGGGTCAATGGTAAAAAAGTCGGAGACAAACCTGATCCAGGCCCCGCCTTCGGGTTATCATCTGGCCTCGCTAATCGCAAGGTGACTGTTTTCGTGGGTATTCGCGCGCAACAAAAAGAAAAGACCCGGCGTACGCTGATCGACGCGGCGTTCAGTCAACTCTGTGCCAACCGCAGCTTCTCCAACCTCAGCCTGCGGGAAGTGGCCAGGGAGGCGGGCATTGCGCCGACCTCCTTCTATCGTCATTTTCGCGACATGGAAGAGCTGGGGCTGACCCTGGTGGACGAGGGCGGCCTGACCCTGCGCCAGCTGATGCGCCAGGCGCGCCAGCGCATCGCCGGTGGTGGCAGCGTCATCAGCACCTCGGTGCAGACCTTCATGGAATTCGTCGAAAACAACCCGAACATCTTCCGGCTGCTGCTGCGCGAGCGTTCCGGTACCTCTGCGGCGTTTCGCCAGGCGGTGGCCCGCGAGATCCAGCACTTCATCGCCGAGCTGACCGATTATCTGGAGGCGACCACACAGGCACCACGGGAAGAGGCCTACATCCAGGCCGAAGCCATGGTCACCATCGTCTTCAGCGCCGGTGCCGACGCCCTCGACATGACACCCGAAGAGTGCCGGGCCCTGTCAGAACGCACCATCAGCCAGTTGCGAATGATCGCCATGGGCGCCGAGGTTCTGAACCGCAAGCGCCGCGAATCTCTCTCATAAGTCAAGGATGGACAGTCCCATGCATGAATCGAACGCGATCCCGAAGAAACCCCTGCTGCTGGCCCTGCTCATCGGCATCTGCGGTGATGCCTTCCTGTCGGTGCTGACCGAGTCGGTTGTGCCCTTCTCCTTCTTCCCCCTGATCGCCCTGTTGTTGGCGGCCTACCAGCTCTATCAGCACTATCGCCACGAGCCCATGGTCGGCAATACCCCCAGTTGCATCCTGCTCTGCTTCTTTATCGGGGTGTTCGGCCATTCGGCGCTGCTCAAGGTGCAGTACCCGGAGCTTGGCAGCAACTTCTTCTCCCTCATCGCCATGCTGCTGCTGCTCGCGGTGCTCTCCATCAAGCTCGGGATCAGCCTGGGGAAAAAAGCGAAGGAGTGACGCATCACTCCTTCTGGTTCGATTTGCCGGTGGTTAGTCGACCCTGGGCGGCGTTTCGCCTCTCTGTCTGGCATCTATGATGGCTTGCAGCTTGGCCCGGATCTCCATCATGCCGAACACGCCGAAGATCAGCACCTGAGTGAATTCGAGGCGAGTGACCGCGAAGTAGGGCTTGCAGGCGGCCTTGATCATGCTCGCCTGTACCCAGTGCATCAGGATCACGATGACGCCACAAACCGGCAGAAAGCCGTTCAGTTTGCCCGGCAGGGTGCCCAGCAGGGCGAGCACCACGCCGAACCAGAAGAACAGCAACACACCCATCGCCAATAGATTAAACACCCGCTTCATCGTCTACCTCCCGTACATAGAGTTGATAACAGACCTGACCGGCCTGCTTGTCCTTGAGTCGTTGCCCAGATTGACGAGGAGGGGCATAGCGCCCACCTCCCGTACCTACCCGGTATTTAAACCGCAGCGTCATCCTGGATGTCTCGCAGATAGAGCTGATAGCAGACCTGACCCGCTTGTTTGTCCTTGAGTTGTTTCCAGCTGGCAGGAAGGGGCAGATCGCTCATCTCTTTTTCTCGTTCAAGATAGATGAGGGCATTCGGCGCCAGCCAGCCGCGCTGTTCCAGCAGATCGCACACCTGGGGCAGCAGTTCACGGCGAAACGGCGGATCCAGGAACACCAGATCGAAGGGGGTGGCGGGGCCTTGCAGCCAGCTTACCGCATCGGCCTGGATCACCTGTCCCTGGCTTGAACCCAGAGTGAGCAGGCTTTTCTTGAGCTGATCGGCGGCCCCCTTGTCCATTTCGACCAGGGTGACCTGCTCGGCGTAGCGCGACAACGCCTCCAGCCCCAGGCCGCCGCTGCCGGCAAACAGGTCGAGACAGCGGGTGCCACGGACATGAGGGGCCAGCCAGTTGAAGATGGTCTCCTTGACGCGATCCGTGGTGGGTCTGAGTCCGTCCACATCCCTGACCGGCAGTTTACGGCCCTTCCACTGGCCGCTGATGATTCTTACCACGCCCGCTCGCCCCTGGGGGGCTGGGCTCTTGCTCGGGCTGTTACGGCTGGATTTCACTCTGGGCATCGCGTTTCGTCGTCAGAAAATAAAGTGGTAGTATAAGGCGGTTCATTTTTATGCCGACCCGCCGAGGGACGGCTATCTTAGCAGTCAGCCAACGAAGTGAGTATTTTTTAGATGGCAAAAGGTTTGTTTTCCTGGCTGGGTTTCGGCCGCAAGAAAGAAGAGGCTGAGGCCGTCCAATCACAGGCCCCTGACGCCACCCCGGCTGTCGCCGAGTCCGAGGCCCCCGTTGCCCCCACTCCCGTCGCTGATGTTTCCCTGACCGAGGCCCCTGCTGTATTGCACGAGGCGCCCCTGGCGACCCCTGACGAAGGTCCCCTGGTGGTGGAGGAACCTGCCTCCGAACTCGAGCCTGTCATCGTCAATGAGGCGCTGATCGCCGCCGAGGCCGAGGCTGTCGAAGCTGCATGCGTTGCCGCTGAGGCCCAGGCTGCGGAAGCTGCTCGTGTTGCCGCCGAGGCACAAGCTGTGGAAGCTGCTCGCGTTGCTGCTGAGGCCCAGGCTGCGGAAGCCGCCCGTGTTGCCGCTGACGCCCAGGCTACCGAAGCCGCCCGTGTCGCCGCTGAAGCCCTGGCTGCGGAAACCGCTCGTGTTGCTGCCGAAGCGCAAGCTGCGGAAGCTGCCCGCGTTGCCGCCGAGGCCCAGGCTGCGGAAGCCGCTCGTGTTGCCGCCGAGGCACAAGCTGCCGAAGCTGCTCGTATTGCCGCCGAGGCACAGGCTGCGGAAGCCGCTCGTGTTGCCGCCGAGGCTCAGGTTGCGGAAGCCGCTCGTGTTGCCGCCGAAGCCCAGGCTGCGGAAGAGGCCCGTATTGCTGCCGAAGCCCGAGCCGCAGAAGAAGCTCGCATTGCCGCCGAGGCTCAGGCTGCCGAGGAAGCCCGTATCGCCAAAGAGGCACAGCGAGCGGAAGATCTGCGTCTGGTGGCCGAGATGGAGGCTGATGCCGCCGCGCTGGCAGCCCTGCCCCTGGCCGCCAAGGTGGACGACGACACTCAGGACAAGCCGCAGCGGGAGGGCTTCTTTGCCCGCCTCAAGCGCAGCCTGGTGCGTACCAAGGAAAATATCGGCTCCGGCTTCTTCGGCCTGTTCCGTGGCAAGAAGATCGATGACGAGCTGTTCGAGGAGCTGGAGACCCAGCTGCTGACCGCCGATCTCGGCGTGGATACCACCAGCCGCATCATTGAAAGCCTGGTGCAGCACGCGGACCGCAAGCAGCTCAAGGATGCCGAGGCGCTCTATGGCCTGCTCAAGCAGGACATGGGCGAGATGCTGGCGAAAGTCGAGCAGCCGCTGGTGATCGACACCAGCAAGAAACCCTATGTGATCCTGATGGTCGGCGTGAACGGCGTCGGCAAGACCACCACCATCGGCAAGCTGGCCAAGCAGTTCCAGGCCGAAGGCAAAAGCGTGATGCTGGCGGCGGGTGATACCTTCCGTGCCGCTGCGGTCGAGCAGTTGCAGGTGTGGGGTCAGCGCAACAACATTCCGGTGATCGCCCAGCACACTGGCGCCGACTCCGCCTCCGTCATCTATGACGCCATCGAGGCTGCCCGCTCCCGAGGTGCCGACGTGCTGATCGCCGATACCGCTGGCCGCCTGCAGAACAAGAGCAACCTGATGGAAGAGCTCAAGAAGGTGGTGCGGGTGATGAAGAAGCTGGATGAGGAAGCGCCTCACGAGATCATGCTGACCCTGGATGCGGGCACAGGCCAGAATGCCCTGAGCCAGGCCAAGCTGTTCAGCGAGGCGGTGGGCTTGAACGGCATCACCCTCACCAAACTGGACGGGACCGCCAAGGGCGGCGTCATCTTCGCGGTGGCCGACAAGTTCCAGATCCCGATCCGCTACATCGGGGTGGGCGAGGGGATCGACGATCTGCGTCCCTTCGTTGCCAACGACTTTATCGAGGCACTCTTCAGCCGCGATGAATGAGTCCGGCCGCGATGAGTAAGTGTTCCATACCCCGACCCAGGTCGGGGTTTGTCAATATCAGGAAACCGTTATGATCCGTTTTGACAAGGTCAGCAAGGTATACAGCGGTGGCCATCAGGCGCTGCAGAAGGTCAGCTTCCACCTGCGCAAGGGGGAAATGGCCTTCCTGACCGGCCACTCGGGGGCGGGCAAGAGTACCCTCCTCAAGCTCATCAGCGTGATGGAGCGGCCGACCGATGGGCGCGTCTTCTTCCATGGCGATGACGTCAGTCATATCCAGCGCAGCCAGATCCCCTATGTGCGTCGCCAGATCGGCATGATCTTCCAGGATCACCGGCTGCTGATGGACAGAACCGTGTTCGACAACGTGGCCCTGCCACTGGTGATCGATGGCTATAGCCATGCTGACATCAACAAGCGAGTGGCGGCGGCGCTGGACAAGGTCGGCCTGCTCGGCAAGGAGCGTTACCAGCCGCGCATGCTCTCCGGTGGTGAGCAGCAGCGGGTCGGCATCGCCCGGGCCATCGTCAACAAGCCGCCCCTGCTGCTGGCGGATGAACCGACCGGCAACCTGGATCCTCAGCTCTCCATGGACATCATGCGACTGTTCGAGGAGTTCAACCGCTTCGGGGTCTCGGTGCTGATTGCCACCCACGATCTGGGGCTGATCGCCCGCATGCGCTATCGCACCCTGACCCTGAAGGCAGGGCGCATGTATTCCCAAGAGCAGGAGGAGAGCTGATGGCTATCGTTCGTCATAAACAGCCGCCGCTGCGCCGTCTGATGATGTACGGTGTGGACCACGTGCGTCAGGCCTTTGCCAGCCTGGGAGAGCTGTGGCGCAATCCGCTTGCTTCCCTGATGACGCTGGCGGTGCTTGGTGTCAGTCTGGCGCTGCCTTCCTGCTTTCACGTGCTGCTGAAGAACGCCGAAGTGGTGGAAGGGAGCTGGCAGACCAGCTCCCAGATATCCCTCTATCTGCGCAAGGATCTGCCGGAGCAGAGCATCCTCGACATGAAGCAGCGGATCCTGCTCTATCCCGAGGTGGAATCCGTCACTTATATGAACCGGGACGAGGCGCTCAAGGAGTTCCGCGAGATCTCCGGTTTCGGCGATGCCCTCGATTACCTCGACAGCAACCCGCTACCGCCTGTGCTGAGCGTCATCCCGGATCCGCGCTGGCAGAATCCGGAAGGGGCCGCCGAGCTGCTCGCCAAGCTGGAGAACGAACCCGGCATCGAGCAGGGCAAGCTGGATCTGCAGTGGCTGACCCGGTTGCAGGGGATCATGAACCTGTTGCGTCACACCATCACCGGCATAGCGGTGCTGCTGCTTTCTGCCGTGCTGCTGATCGTCGGCAACACCCTCAGGCTCAATATTCTCAACCAGAGATCCGAGATCGAAGTGCTCAAGCTGGTGGGGGCGACCGATGCCTTCATTCACCGTCCCTTCCTCTACACCGGCATCTGGTTCGGGGTCATCGGCGGCATGCTGGCCTGGTGGCTGACCGAGGTAATGGTGATCTGGAGCGAGGGGGTGGTGAAGGAGCTGGCGGGGCTTTACAACAGCAACTTCCGGCTGGTGGGGATGGGGGCGTTCGACGGCTTCAACCTCATACTGTTGGGGGCCTTGCTGGGGTTGATCGCGTCCTGGTTCTCGGTGCACAGGCACATTCGTGACATAGAACCGTCCTGATTAATTTATCAGCATTTTAAAACGCTGGATTTTGCGAACTGGATCAAGTAAAAGAGTGGCCCGTTTCTGGCACGGGCCACTTTCTCAGAGTAATCTGAATGATGCCTGCGCCAAGGATCATATTTGGATCCTGTGAACCTTTTGATTTATAAACAGTCTATCTAGTGCAACAGAATGTATACGGGTGTGGCCCCTCTGCCTTGCTCGTCTGACTTGGCAAGCATGTGAAGGTTGCGAGCTCCGCAACAATGGACTTAGCATGCTACTTTTCAGGGGTCCTTCATTGTGACCCCTTTTTTTTGACCGTTCATTTATGATTCATCCCGTCGGCCTAAGATAGGCCGGGCTCACGCTGAGGCCGATGTTTGACTTGTGTTTGATGTGGGCCGCAGAATGACTCCCGGTCAGTAGACAGACCCTCTCAGGGTGTTAGACTGATTTGATTGAAAAGTAAGAGGTAGAACATGGGAACTTCATTGCAACGCACTATGGCTATGATTCCGCAAGGTAGTCTGGAAGGCTATATCCAGGCCGTCAACTCGATCCCCGTGCTGAGCGCAGAGGAAGAGCGTGAACTGGCGATGCGTTTGCAGCAGGGTGGCGACCTCGAGGCTGCCCGTCAGCTGGTCATGTCGCATCTGCGTTTTGTCGTTCACGTGGCCAAGAGCTACTCCGGCTATGGCCTGCCTCAGGCCGATCTGGTGCAGGAAGGCAACATCGGCCTGATGAAGGCCGTCAAGCGCTTCGACCCGAGTGTCGGGGTGCGCCTGGTTTCCTTCGCCGTGCACTGGATCAAGGCCGAGATCCACGAATATGTGCTGCGCAACTGGCGCATGGTCAAGGTGGCCACCACCAAGGCCCAGCGCAAGCTGTTCTTCAACCTGCGCAAGTCCAAGAAGCGTCTGGGCTGGCTGAACCACGAAGAGGTTCAGGCCGTTGCCGCGGATCTCGGGGTCTCTGCCGCGGACGTCACCGAGATGGAAGCGCGCATGAGCAACTACGATCAGGCCTTCGACCTGGTCGGTGACGATGAGGATGAAGGTGGCTTCGCTCCCGTCCATTATCTGGAAGACAAGTCTTCCGATCTGGCCGCCACCATCGAGAACGACAACTGGGACAGCCATGCCACCCGTCGCCTGAGCGCGGCCATGGCGACCCTGGACGAGCGCAGCCAGCACATCATCCGTGCCCGCTGGCTTGATGACGAGAGCAAGACCACCCTGCAGGAGCTGGCTGATACTTACGGCGTCTCGGCCGAGCGTGTGCGCCAGCTTGAGAAGAACGCACTCAAGAAGCTGAAAGACGCCATGGATGCCTGAGGGCATTCTCTTGTAGAAAACAGGGCCTGATGGCCCTGTTTTTGTTTCGCGGGGATCTGGTCGGCCTTGCCTTGGTTACCCTTGTGTATGGTATGTTGCCGCCACTGCCACAGTTAGGGAGAGCAGAAGTGAAACTGTTGAACGACCTGTTTACCAACAACCGCGAGTGGGCGGAACGGATCAAGGCCGAAGATCCCGAGTTCTTCGCTACCCTATCCGCCCAGCAGGCGCCCGAGTACCTCTGGATCGGCTGTTCCGACAGCCGGGTTCCCGCCAACCAGCTGATGGGGCTGCTGCCGGGGGATGTCTTCGTCCACCGCAACGTCGCCAATCTGGTGGTGCACACCGATTTCAACTGCCTCTCCGTGCTGCAATACGCGGTGGAGGTGCTCAAGGTGAAACACATCATCGTCTGCGGCCACTACGGTTGCGGCGGCGTCAAGGCGGCGATGCAGAACCAGGAGCTGGGCCTCATCGACAACTGGCTGCGCAACATCAAGGATGTCTATTTCAAGTACGGCGAAGAGCTCGAAGCCATCGAGGATGAGCACGAGCGCTTCGACTACCTGTGCGAGCTGAACGTGGCCGAGCAGGTCGCCAACGTCTGCCATACCACCATCATCCAGAATGCCTGGCGCAAGGGGCAGGAGCTGGCGGTGCACGGCTGGATCTACGGCATCAAGGACGGTCTGCTGCACGATCTCGATCTCTGCATCAGCGGCCCTGATCAGATCCCGGACGTCTACCGCGCCTGGCCGGACATGCGTCCGCCTCACCGTCGTCGCTGAGGAATCCATTGGTGGCACCCGCCCTCTATCTGCAGATCAAACAGCACATCCTGGACGGGATCCGCGAACGCCACTATCAGGCGGGCGACAGGATCCCGACCGAGGCCGCCCTGTGCGAGCAGTTTGCCGTGAGCCGGATGACGGTCAACAAGGCGCTGCGTGAGCTGGTGGCCGAGGGCTGGCTCAATCGCACCGCCGGATCCGGCAGCTTCGTGGCGGACAGGCGCGCCGAGTCGCCGCTGCTGGCCATTCGCAACATCGCCGACGAGATCGCCGAACGGGGCAGCCAGTACAGCGCCCGGGTGATCCGCCTGCAGCGTCAGGCTGCCGACGAGAAGGTGGCGGTGCGACTGGGTTTGCGGGTCGGGGCGCCCACCTTTCACAGCCTGATCGTCCATCAGGCCGATGGGGAGCCGCTGCAACTGGAGGAGCGTTTCGTCGATGCCGAGCGTCTGCCCGGCTATGGCGAGCAGGACTTCACCCAGCAGACGCCGAACAGCTATCTGATGGAAATCTGCCCCCTCTCCGAGATGGAGCACGTGGTGGAGGCGGTGCTGCCGAGCGCCGGCGAGGCGGGCTTGCTGCAGGTGCGGGTCGATACCCCCTGCCTGCTGCTGCATCGCCGCACCTGGTCGGATGGCTTTCTGGTCTCCTATGCTCGCCTGCTCTCGCCAGGCTCCCGCTACAAGTTGAGCTCCAAGACCCGACTGACTTAATTGTATATATATATCTTGTTTTGAAAGCCCACCCCTTGGTGGGCTTTTTTGTGCTTAAACTCTAATAAAACCGCTGTTATCAAGATGTGAACTTGATCCTTTCTTTCTCATCAGAGATCGGCTATAAATTATTGTATATACATTTAGGGGTCGATATGAACAAGGAACTGTTGAACTGCGAGCGGGTCTGGCTCAACGTGACACCCGCCACCCTGCGCTCCGATCTGGCGGACTATGGTCTGCTGGAACCCCATGTCCTCGGTGTGCATGAGGGCAGGATCCACGCCCTGGTCCCCATGCAGGATCTCAAGGGGCCCTATCCCGCCCACTGGCGTGACATGAAGGGCAGGCTGGTGACCCCTGGCCTCATCGATTGCCACACCCACCTCATCTTTGCCGGCAGCCGGGCCGAGGAGTTCGAGCTGCGCCAGAAGGGGGTCCCCTATGCGGAGATCGCCCGCAAGGGGGGTGGTATTATCTCCACTGTGCGCGCCACCCGCGCGGCCAGCGAGGATCTGCTCTATGAGCTGGCGGTGCCGAGGATCAAGTCCCTGATCCGGGAAGGGGTCACTACCGTGGAGATCAAGTCCGGCTATGGCCTCACCCTGGCGGACGAGCTCAAGATGCTGCGGGTCGCCCGCCGACTGGGGGAGGCGCTGCCCATCCGGGTCAAGAGCACCCTGCTGGCCGCCCATGCGGTGCCGCCGGAGTACCGCGACGATCCCGACTCCTGGGTCGAGACCATCTGCCAGGAGATCATCCCGGCAGCGGCCGAGGCGGGTCTGGCGGATGCGGTAGATGTCTTCTGCGAGCACATCGGCTTCTCCCTGGCCCAGACCGAGCAGGTCTATCTGGCGGCGGATCAATACAATCTCGCGGTGAAGGGGCACATGGAGCAGCTCTCCAACCTGGGGGGGAGCACGCTCGCCGCCAACTTCGGCGCCCTCTCGGTGGATCACCTGGAGTATCTGGATCAGGACGGGATCCAGGCGCTGGCCCACCGTGGCGTGGTCGCCACTCTGCTGCCTACCGCCTTCTATTTCCTGAAGGAGACCAAGCTGCCGCCGGTCACCGCCCTGCGCAAGGCGGGCGTGCCCATGGCGGTCTCCTCCGACATCAATCCGGGCACGGCCCCCATCGTCTCCCTGCGCATGGCCATGAACATGGCCTGCACCCTGTTCGGCCTGACCCCGGTGGAGGCCATGGCCGGGGTGACCCGCCACGCCGCCCGGGCGCTCGGCGAGCAGGAGCGTCTGGGGCAGTTGAGGGTGGGTATGCAGGCCGATTTTCTGATCTGGAATTGCGCCCACCCCTCCGAGATCAGCTACCTGATCGGGGTCGATCAACTGGTCAGCCGGGTCCTCAACGGGGAGGAGACACTCCATGGATAAGTTCAACATGACCGACATGTCGGTCTGGCAGGGGCGCCAGGATCCGGAAGATGGTGAACTGGCCCTGCGCTGGCACAACAAGGTGCAACCCTGGCAAGCCGACAGCGAGCCCGGCGTGGTGCTGCTCGGTTTTGCCTGTGACGAAGGGGTGCGCCGCAACAAGGGGCGGGTCGGCGCCGCCGCCGCGCCGCTGGCGATACGCAAGCTGCTAGCCAACACCGCCTGGCATCTGGGCCGACCCGTCCATGACGGCGGCGATCTGGCCTGCGAGGACGGCGATCTCGATGCCGCCCACGACCGGCTGGCGGAACGGGTTGCGAGCGCGCTGGATCTGGGCCACTTCCCCCTGGTGTTGGGGGGCGGTCACGAGGTGGCCTTCGGCAGCTGGAGCGGCCTCAATCGCCATCTGGGCGGCAAGGGCCGGGTCGGCATCATCAACTTCGATGCCCACTTTGACCTGCGCATGAAACAGGAGCTGGCAAGCTCAGGCACCCCCTTCTTCCAGATTGCCGAGCAGTGCGCCGCCCAGGGTACGCCCTTTACTTACGCCTGCCTCGGGGTGGCTGAGACCGCCAATACCCAAGCGCTGTTTGCCCGCGCCAATGAACTGGGGGTCTGGCACGTGCTGGACGTGGAGATGACTCCGGCTGACCTGCCCGAGCTTCTGAACGGGTTGGATGCCTTTATCGCCCGTTGCGACCACCTCTACCTCACCCTGGATCTCGACGTGCTGCCTGCCGCCGTGATGCCGGGGGTGAGCGCACCCGCCGCCCGCGGCATCGAGCTGGCGGTCATCGAACCCCTGATCGCCCATATCCGGGCCAGCGGCAAGCTCAGGCTTGCCGATCTGGCCGAGTACAACCCGAGTCTGGATCTGGACAACCGCAGCGCCCGCGTGGCCGCCCGGCTGGTCCATCAACTAACCAAGTAGTCGGCCGACTCGCCAGGGGGCACTGTGCCCCCGCATGGCGGCTGCATTGATAAACAAGGAGTGTCTATGTCTGTGCAACACCAGGATCCCCGTCACGACCCGAGCCGGGTCATTCGCGCCCCCCGCGGCACCGAGTTGACCGCCAAGAGCTGGTTGACCGAGGCGCCCCTGCGGATGCTGATGAACAACCTGGATCCGGAAGTGGCCGAGCATCCCCAGTCCCTGGTGGTCTATGGCGGCATCGGCCGTGCCGCCCGCAACTGGGCCTGCTACGACAAGATCGTCGAGGTGCTGACCCGTCTCGAGGACGACCAGACCCTGCTGGTGCAATCCGGCAAGCCGGTCGGGGTGTTCCAGACCCACAAGGACGCGCCCCGGGTGCTGATCGCCAACTCCAACCTGGTACCCCACTGGGCCAACTGGGAGCACTTCAACGAGCTCGATAAGAAGGGTTTGATGATGTACGGCCAGATGACCGCCGGCTCCTGGATCTACATCGGCACCCAGGGGATAGTGCAGGGCACCTACGAGACCTTCTTCGCGGTGGCGAACCAGCACTTCAACGGCTCGCCTGCGGGGCGCTGGATCCTCACCGGGGGCTTGGGTGGCATGGGCGGCGCCCAGCCCCTGGCCGCCACCATGGCCGGCTTCTCCATGATCGCCGTCGAGTGCGACGAGACCCGCATCGATTTTCGCTTGAAGACCCGCTACGTCGACAAGAAGGCTCATAGCCTGGATGAGGCGCTGGCCATGGTCGAGGAGGCCAAGCAGAGCGGTACCGCCGTCTCCGTCGGTCTGCTCGGCAACGCCGCCGACGTCTTCGCCGAGCTGGTGGCCCGTGGCATCACCCCGGACGTGGTGACCGACCAGACCTCAGCCCACGACCCGATCCACGGCTACCTGCCGCAAGGATGGAGCGTCGCCCAGTGGCGCGAGCTGCAAAAATCTGCGCCCCAGGAGGTGAACCAGGCGGCTCGTCACTCCATGGCGCGCCAGGTGGAAGCCATGCTGACCCTGCAAGCCCGCGGCGCGGCCACCCTGGATTACGGCAACAACATCCGCCAGATGGCGCTGGAGGAAGGGGTGAAAAACGCCTTCGACTTCCCCGGCTTCGTACCGGCCTACATTCGTCCGCTGTTCTGCGAGGGCATTGGCCCCTTCCGCTGGGTGGCTCTGTCCGGTGATCCGGAAGACATCTACAAGACCGACCAGAAGGTGAAGGAGCTGATCCCCGATGATCCCCATCTGCACAACTGGCTCGACATGGCCCGCGAGCGCATCGCCTTCCAGGGTCTGCCGGCGCGGATCTGCTGGGTCGGGGTCAAGGATCGTGTTCGCCTCGGCCTCGCCTTCAACGAGATGGTGAAGAATGGCGAGCTGAAAGCCCCCGTGGTGATCGGCCGCGACCACCTGGACTCCGGTTCGGTGGCGAGCCCGAACCGCGAGACCGAATCCATGATGGACGGCTCCGATGCCGTCTCCGACTGGCCGTTGCTCAACGCCCTGCTCAACACCGCGGGCGGTGCGACCTGGGTCTCCCTGCACCACGGTGGTGGTGTGGGCATGGGCTTCTCCCAGCACTCCGGCGTGGTCATCGTCTGTGACGGTACCGATGACGCCGCCAAGCGGGTCGGCCGCGTGCTGCGCAACGACCCGGCCACCGGGGTGATGCGTCACGCCGACGCCGGCTACGAGATTGCCATCAACTGCGCCCATGAGGCGAAACTGGATCTGCCGATGCTGAACACGGCTGGCAAGGGAGCGAAATAAGATGTTCGAACTCAATCTGCAACCGGGCAAGCTCTGCCTCGCCACCCTGCGCCGCGTCAGCCGCGAGCCTGTCCATGTCAGCCTGGATCCGGCCGCCCTAGCGGGGATCCACGCCTCCGCGGCCGTGGTCACCAAGGTGATAGAGCAAAACCGCGTGGTCTACGGCATCAACACCGGCTTTGGCCTGCTGGCCAACACCCGCATCCCGGTGGAGCAGCTGGACGAGCTGCAACGCTCCATCGTGCTCTCCCATGCCGCAGGGATTGGCGAGTACATGGATGACGCTACCGTGCGGCTGATGATGGTGCTCAAGGTCAACTCCCTGGCTCGCGGCTTCTCCGGCATCCGCCTGACGGTGCTCGAGGCCCTGATGCGCCTCATCAACGCCGAAGTCTATCCTGTGGTGCCGAAGAAGGGCTCCGTCGGCGCCTCCGGCGACCTGGCGCCCCTGGCCCATATGAGCTGTCTGCTGATCGGGGAGGGCAAGGCCCGCCACAAGGGCGAGCTTATCGACGCCGCCACGGCGCTCAAGATTGCCGGGCTCGAGCCCATCGCCCTGGCGCCGAAAGAGGGGCTGGCCCTGCTCAACGGCACCCAGGCCAGCACCGCGTTTGCGCTGGAAGGCTTGTTCCATGCCGAGGATCTGTTCGCCGGTGCCATCACCATAGGCGCCATGAGTGTGGAGGCGGCGCTGGGCAGCCGCCGGCCGTTCGATGCCCGCATCCATGAGGTGCGCGGCCAGCGCGGCCAGATCGACGCCGCCGCCTGCTATCGCCACCTGCTGGTGGATGGCAGCGAGATCGGCATGTCCCACCACAACTGCGAGAAGGTGCAGGATCCCTATTCCCTGCGTTGCCAGCCCCAGGTGATGGGAGCCTGTCTGGCACAAATCCGCCACGCCGCCGAGGTGCTGGTGTGCGAGGCCAATGCGGTCTCCGACAACCCCCTGGTGTTTGCCGAGGACGAGGAGATCCTCTCCGGCGGCAACTTCCACGCAGAGCCGGTGGCCTTCGCCGCCGACAACCTGGCGCTGGCCATCGCCGAGATTGGCTCGCTCTCCGAGCGACGCATGGCGCTGCTGATCGACTCACGCATGTCCGGCCTGCCCGCCTTCCTGGTCAACAATGGTGGCGTCAACTCCGGCTTCATGATTGCCCAGGTCACCTCGGCGGCGCTCGCCTCCGAGAACAAGACGCTGGCTCACCCGGCCTCGGTGGACAGCCTGCCCACCTCCGCCAACCAGGAGGATCACGTCTCCATGGCCACCTTCGCCGGTCGCCGTCTGGCAGACATGGCGGAGAACACCCGCGGCATACTGGCGGTCGAGCTGCTCGCCGCTGCCCAGGGCCTGGACTTCCGCGCGCCCCTGCGCAGCACAGAGCTTATCGAGCTGGCCAAGGGGCGACTGCGTGAAGAGGTCAGCTTCTACGACAAGGACAGATACTTCTCGCCGGACATCGAGGCCGCCGCCGCCCTGCTGGGCGCCGCCAGCTACAACGATCTGATCCCGGCCGGGGTGCTGCCCAGCCTCTAAGGGGTCAGCCCGCACATAACAAAAGACCGCCCGATGGGCGGTCTTGTCGTTTCTGGCGCCGGTTATTCGTGTTTGAACATCGGGAACAGGTAGACCACGAACAGCACCCGCTGAGCGCTGGCGCCGGTTATTCGTGCTCGAATATCAAGAACAGATAGACCACGAACAGCAACTGCTGAGTGCTGGCGCCGGTTATTCGTGTTCGAACATCAGGAACAGATAAACGACAAACAACACCAGATGGGTGGCGCCGTGCAGCGCATGGGTGCGGCCGCTGCTGAAGGTCACCTTGCAGACCATCAGGGTGGTGATGAGCAGCACCATGTTGGCAGCGTCGAGACCGAGGCGCACCTCCTGCCCGAGCAGGGCGCCGATGAACAGCACCGAGGGGACCGTCAGGGCGATGGTGGCCAGCACGGACCCGAAGTAGAGGTTCATGGCGCGCTGCAACTGGTTGTTGAAAGCCGCCTTGATGGCGCCGACCGCCTCCGGCGCAAGCACGATACAGGCCACGATGAAACCGCCCAGCGCGGCCGGGGCCTCCATCACATGCACCCCGTAGTTGATGGGGATGGCCAGGGTCTTGGCCAGCAGGATCACCACCACCAGGTAGGCGAGCAGCAGTAGGGTGTGGTAGACGTTGCTGCGCAGTATGCCGTGATGATCTTCGTGATCCTCGTGGTCGCTGTCGACGAAGAAGTGGCTGTGACTGCGGGTCTGGATCAGCAGGAAGACGCCGTAGAGCAGCACCGAGATGATGATCAGCATCCAGGACATGGCGCTGGACATGCTGCCGAGGGTGCCGCCCCGGGTGAAGTTCGGCAGCACCAGGCAGAGTAGGGCCAGCGGAATGATGGCGACCAGGTAGGATTTTACCCCGTCCAGATTGAAGTTCTGGGTGTGATAGCGCCAGCCACCAAACAGCAAGGTGAAGCCCACTAGGCCGTTGGTCACCAGCATCACCACCGCGAACATGGTGTCGCGGGCCATGGTGGGATTGGGCTCGCCGGTCAGCATCACGGAGGAGATCATCACCACTTCCAGGGAGATGACCGAGAGGGTCAGGATCAGGGTACCGAAAGGTTCACCCAGCTTGATGGCCAGGGCGTCGGAGTGGCGTACGACGGAGAAGATGGCCCAGGTGACGATGGCGAGCAGGGCCAGTGACACCGGCAGGTAGACCGCAAGAGGGGTTGCTTCCGTCAGCAGGTTGCTGCCCAGGGTCTTGAAGAAGAGCAGGGTCAGCAGGCCAACGGGCAGGGCAATCTCTTGCCGGATAAATGACTTCATAGGCAGTGGTTCTCATCTCGGGGCGGCCGTAGCCGACGGGTAGGGAGACAACAGGCCGCGCCACAGGGGCGCGCCAGCCCATGATAAAGGGAGTTGTCCCGTCAGAGGAGAATCATTTTGTTGCAAGGAATGAGGGTCTCCTGGCGGGAACCCTCGTGTTTCGCGCTCATTGCCCGCCGGGCTGGCTCTGCCGCCATGCCAGCAGCCAGATCTTCAGCTTGTGGAGTGCCATGGGTCTGGCATAGACATAGCCCTGGATCAGGTGGACACCACGGCGGTGCAGGTAGTCGACCTGCTCCAGGGTCTCGACCCCTTCGGCGATCATCTCCATATCGGATTCATGGCCGAAGGCGATGATGGCGTCCAGCAGGGTGCGTTTGAGATCGTCGGTGCCTATGGTGTCGACGAACATCTTGTCGATCTTGATCTGGCGGATGCCGAGGCGCTGCAGGTAGGCGAAACCGCCATAACCGGTGCCAAAGTCATCCAGCTTGAAGTGATACCCCTTCTCCTGGAGCTGCGCTATCTCTCCCATGGCCGCCTTGATATCGGTGATCGGCTTGCGCTCGGTCAGCTCGAAGGTGAGTCTGGCCGGGGAGGGCCAGCCGTGGCGTTGCAACAGAGGGCGTAGATGAGGTTGCTCCAGGTGGGCGGCCACTATGTTGACGCTGACCCACTGCGTCGGCTCCAGCCAGGGCAGATCTGCGATGACCCGCTCCAGCAATTGTTCCGTCATGGGCAGGATCAACCCCTGTGTTTCCGCATAGTCTATGAAGGTACCTGGCGGTACCAGCTCCCGGCCCCGCTGCCAGCGCAGCAACGCCTCGAAACCGACCACCTTTCTGCTGCGACTGTCCACTATGGGTTGATAGAAGGGGATGAACTCTCGCCGGACCAGGCCTGCCTGCAGCAGTCCCTTGAGGGAGCGGCGATAGTTGCGCAGCACCCAATAGACGGCGACCAGCAGGAGTCCCAGTGCACCGCCATACAAGAGGCCATAGTGGCGGGCCTGTTGCTTCGCATACTCCTCCAGCGCCTTGCCCGCCCACAGGGTTTGCCTGATCTGGGGATCCGCATCGAAGAAGCTCAGACTCTGGTTACCGGGCTCCTGCTTGATGGATTTGTCGCCACGGGGGAAGAGAGCGGTGACCTTGCCCGGACTCTGCTGGCCAAACTCGAGGTAGAAGCAGCCCGAGCAGGGGGATTGCAGCTGATCGTGGCCCCAGCTGTTGTTCAGCACCCAATAGGCAACATGATCTCCCTGTCTGAAATAGGCGACCAGCTCCTGCTCGGTGTTGAAGCGGGCCTGGGTGGCCGTGAGGCCAAACTGCTCCTGTTCGGGATAGGGGGGCAGCTCGGCCAGAGTGAAGGGCAGATCCAGCCCCAGGCTGGAACAGCCGCGGCCGGAGGCGAGCAGGATCCCCTGCAGCCGGATATGACTGTTGTAGAAGCGGGGATCCCGCAGCAGAGCCATGTCTGCTGGACCGCAATCGAAGGCGAACCTGGACAGCTGAGTGCGGATATTGTCATCCAGCGTCTTGTGGCGTTCCGTCAGCGCGGCCTCTATCTGCGCCTTTTTCTGCTGCAACAGCTGGTGGGCCAGGGGACTGCCCAGCAACTGGCTGAGGGGAAGGCTCGCCAGCACGGGCAGGCAGAGCAGCAGCAGACTGATCCAGAAGGGAGACGATCGTCGCAAGGGATACCTGCCCGGTGGGCGCATGGGATGCAAATGGATGGCAACATCATAGCATTAGCTGGTTCGATTTGAGTCACATCGCTCACACTTGGAACAATAATCATAATCCATTGATATACAACAAATATGACAAATTGATTGATGGAGATTCAATCGCTGACCTGTCATAAATGACAATTGTCCAGCTTATCTGAAATCGCTAGAGTAGCAGTGCGGTTTGACTCACCGTGTGTTCAATACTCCTGTATCTATTTTTGTCAGTAGCACAGAGTGTTAGTTTTGATATGAGTGTTTCTTTTGGTCCCCGCAGTGGGACCATTTTTCTGCCCGCCGTTCGGCCGGTTGCCCGATTTTCTCCTCTCCCGAGTCCCTCCATACGAGTGACCCACGCCCGGGCATGAGCGGCCGCCGCGCTTATTTGCAGAAGCGGGATCTTCATCCATAGGCGGGGTTTGGCCAAGGCTGATACCATGAGGCTCTATGGATGCTGTCGGCTACGGAAAGGCACATGAAACTGACCAATCAACTCGTCTCCTTTATTACGCTGTGCGTGATCGCGGCCATGGCCGTGGTGATGCTGGGCGGGGTATTCAGTTTCCGCCAGATGGGGATGGAGCTGCAGCAGAACCGGGTCGACTCCCTGGTGGAGATCATCGACAAGCAACTGGGAGTGACCGACGATCAGCAGGCCTTGGCCCGCTGGCTGCCCTCCCTGCTGCGGGCTTCCCACGTGGTCGAGCTGGAGATCCGCCAGGACAGGCAGCGGGTCTACTGGTTTCGCGACGTACAGCAACAGACCGACGAGAGTCTGCTGATCCCCTACAGCAAACCCATTCCCAATCAGGTCGGCATGCAGGCCGAGTTCAAGCTGGACAGGCCGTTCAAGGAGTTTGAGTACTCCATGCAGGCCATGTTCGGCATCTCCCTCGGGGTCTTCATCGTGGTGTTTGGCCTCTGGTATTCCATCCGCTGGTTGCGACAGCAGCTGCGTGGTGCCGAGCTGCTGGCGGAGCGGGCCCAACTGATCCTGGATGGCAAACTCACCAAGCTGGCCCATGATCCCGCCGACGAATGGCCCCTCCCCGCCAGCCAGGCGCTCACCCATCTGCTGGCCGAGCTGGCCGATGCCCGCAAGGAGCGCAGCCGGTTCGACAACTTCATCCGCAGCAACGCCTTCGTCGACAAGACCACCGGCATCGGCAACCGCCTCTTCTTCGACAACCGGCTGGAAAACGCCATCATGGAGGCGAGCGTGATCAGTGGTGGTGTCCTGCTGATCGAGCTGGCCGGGCTGGAGGAGCTGGATCCCGAACTGAGCGGGCGCCCGAGTCAGGATCTGCTGATGGAGGCGAGTGCCTCCATCGGTACCTTCGTGCGCAAGCACAGTGGTGCCCTGCAGGCCCGCTACGCCGGTCAGGTCTTTGCCGTGCTGCTGCCCAACATGTCCGAGAGCGAGATGGTGGACGGCGCCAGTCAGTTGCTCAAGAGCCTGCAGCGCCTGCACTGGCCCGAGTCGGTCAATCTGGACACGGCCGTCTATCTCGGTGCCGTTTGTTATCAGGCCGAGGACTCCCTGCTCAAGGTGCAGGAAGAGGCCGAGCTGGCGCTCAAGAGTGCGCGCCTGCAGGGTCACAGCGGCTGGTTCCTCTACGAGAAGTCGCTGGACGAGGAGGCGAGCAACAAGGGGACGGTGCGCTGGCGCACCCTGATCAACCGCCGCATCGAGGAGCGGGGGATCTCCTTCTATCTGCAGCCGGTGCAGCAGGAGCGGGACCAGGTGGTGCTGCAACAGGAGCTGCTGATCCGCATTCATGACGAGCAGGGGCGGGAGTTGCAGGCAGGAGTCTTCATGCCCATGGCGGAGAAGGCCGGCCTGCTGCTGCCGTTGGACCGGCTGGTAGTCGCCCAGACCCTTCGCCTGCTGCGCCAGCGGCCGGAGTCGAGCTGCCCCGTCTGCCTGTCGCTCAGTGCCCAGAACCTGCTCAATCGCGAGTTCCAGCGGGATCTTTTCTTCGAGCTGTTCCAACTGCCGCGCAGCCTCAATGAGGGGTTGATCCTGCAGTTGTCGGAGTCTCAGGTGACCCGCCACTACGAGGCGCTCAAGCGGCCACTGCGGGCGCTGCGCATGTTGGGATGCCGGCTGGCCATCGATCACGCGGGCCAGGATGTGGTGAGCACGCAGTACATCAAGGAGTTCGAGATCAACTTCCTCAAGCTGCACCCCAGCCTGGTGCGGGAGATCCACCTGCGACAGGTCAACCAGATGGCGGTGCGCAGCCTGGTGGGGGGTTGCGCCAATACCCAGACCCGGGTGATTGCGGTCGGGGTGGAGAGCGGCGACGAGTGGAAGATGTTGCGTCATCTCGGCGTGCACGCGGGCCAGGGGCCCTGGTTCGCCGAGCCACAGCGGCTGATCATGCCCGCCTGACGGGCCCGCCTGGTTCAGTGGCGGCCCGCCCCCTCTCCGGGCCCCTGAATCGCCCTGGCCTACAGTCTGTCCTGCTCCTTCAGGCCCGCCAGCCCCTGCAGGCCCCCGGTGTGGATGAAGACCACCTCGCTGCCACGGGGGATGCGCCCGGCGGCCAGTTCCCGGAACAGCCCCCACATCGCCTTGCCGCTGTAGATGGGCTCGAGCGGCAGCCCGGTGTGGGCGCTGAAGGCCAGTACCCACTGCCACAGGGCCGGACTGAACCTGGCATAGCCGCCGTCGTGATGATCCAGCGCGATGCGCCAGCCATCGGTGATGGCCGCCGCAGGATAGAGCCGGCACACCTCGTCGGCGATGAAGCCACCCCCCTTGAGCACGGCGATGGCGAGGATCTGCTCCCGTGCCCGCTTGCCCGCGATGAGCCCCGCCAGGGTGCCACCGCTGGCGCAGGGCAGCACCCAGAGATCCGGCGAGAAGGGCACCTCGGCCACCAGCTCGGCGACTCCGGGGATGGCGAGCGGGCTGCTCCCCCCCTCCGGCACTATCAGGGTGTCAGGTGCTGCGAACTGGGCCAGCCAGTCGGGATCCTGGCGGCGCCGGTAGCTCTGGCGGTCCACAAAAACGAGATCCATGCCCCAGCCTTTGGCCGCGCTCAGGGTTGCGTTGCTGACGCTGTCAGCCTCACCGCGTATGATGCCGGTGGTGCGCAGCCCGGACCTGAGGCCGGCCGCCGCCAGGGCGTGAATGTGATTGGAGTAGGCGCCCCCAAACGACAGCAGGTGGGTCTTGCCCTGCGCCCGAGCCTGTTGCAGGTGGTACTTGAGCTTGCGCCACTTGTTGCCGGAGAGGGTCGGGTGGATCAGATCATCCCGCTTGCACCAGAGCCGCACGCCGTGGGTATCCAGCAGAGGGTGGTGGACAGGGTGCAGGGGGGAGGGGATCTGAGCGGGTTCCAGTGGCGCATCCCAGGGGGAGGTCATCTTGGCCGTCAATGCATCGTTTGCCATAAAGTTGGAGGCTAATGGCCTGTTTATGTTAAGGTTTAGTCCGTTTCATGCAGCCAGGTCCAGGTCTCGATGAAGTCACTTTTCCGACGTTCGCACCCCAGCCCTCAGGTGGGACTCCTGCTGGCCAGCGATCGCATCCTGCTGGCTTGTGTGGAACCCGTCCCGATCTTTACCAGTCGCGCCATCCATGGTCCTCACGACTGGCCCAGGGCCATGGGGGAGCTGTTTGCCCAGCATGGCCTGGCCAAGTCTAAGGTGCGGGTGGCCCTGGCCGCCAGCCTTTATCAGCAGATCCAGATAGACAAGCCCGCCGTGCCCGATGCCGAGATGGCGGGGGCCCTGCCCTGGGCCATCAAGGATTTCGTCAACGAACCCGTGTTGCAGCTCGCCATGGACTATGTGGACCTGCCGACGCCCCCTGCGGGTCGGCCGCGCATCAACGTGATCTGCGTGCCCAAAGCGCGGGTGCAGCAACTGGCGGATGCGGTCAACGGCGTGGCCACCCTGGAGGCCATCGTCAGCGACGAGTTGGCCATGACGGCCCTCTACGAGGCGGATCAGACGGTGCGCATGCTGCTCTGGCAGCCGAGGGGACAGGAGTTGCAACTGCTGGTCTTTCATCGGGGAGGGCTCTGCTTCTCCCGTCAGTTCCGCGGGTTCGCCAGCCTCACCGGTACCCATGAGCCCGATCAGGAGATGCTCGACGGGCTGGCGCTGGAGATCCAGCGCTCCCTCGACTACCTGGCGGGTCATCTCAAGCTGCCGGAGCCGGGCCAGTTGCAGCTCGCCATCGCCTCCTCCGCCATCGGGTTGCTGGTCCGCCACCTGGAACAGGTCTTCGGTTTCCCGGTCTCCGCCATGGCCAACAAGGCGGTGCTGGCCGGTGTCGAATACCTCTGTGCCTATGGTGCGGCCCTGGGAGGCGAACGATGAACCGGGTTGCTGACGTCATCCTTCACTCCTCCATGGCCAACAAGACCCAGTGGCAGGCCGGTGTCGAGTATCTCTCCGCTTACGGCGCCGCCCTGGGCAGGAGCGAAGGATGAAACACCATATCAATCTCTATGGCGCTGAATTCAGGCCAAGGCGCCTGTGGGCCAGCCTCAATCAGATGGCCCTGGTCTGGGGCGGCTGCCTGCTGCTGCTGGTCGCGGCCACCTTTTTCTATGGCTGGCAACAGCGGGGTGTCGACCGTGAGCTGGCCCAGGTGCGTGCGCTGCTCGATGTGCAGCGCGGCGAGGCAACACGGCTCGATGCCGCGCTGGCGCGCCATCAGGCAGATGGTCAGCTGCAACAGCAGCTGGTCGACAAGCGCGAGGAGCTGGCTGCCAAGCAGGCGCTGATACGCCAGCTCGGCAGCCTCTCCCTGCAAAAATCCCAGGGCTATGCAGGCGTGATGGCGGATCTGGCCCGTCTGCGGGATGCCCGCCTCTCCCTGCAACGGATTGAGATAAGTGACGGGCGCATCAACCTCTCCGGGGTGGCCGAACGCAGCCAGGATGTGCCCGCCTGGGTGAACCGCTTCAAGCAGACCCCGTCCCTGGCGGGCAAGCAGTTTGGCGAGCTGACCCTGAGCCGGGACAAGGCTGGTCAGCTGGCCTTCCAGCTTAGCGGCATAGCACGGGAGACCCCATGATGGAGATGAAAGCACAGTGGGTGGCCTGGGCACAGCGCGTGGCCGCCCTCAGCCTGCGTGAGCGGGTCTTGATCCTGCTGACGGGCATCATCCTGCTGGGGGCTGCCGGGATCTACGGCTGGCTGGATGCCGCCGACACCCGCCTGAGCCAGGAGCGGCAGGCGCTGACGGCGGCGCAGCGGGATCTGGAGATCCTGACCCTGGAGAACCAGGGCAAGCAGGCCCGGCTGGGGCGGGATCCCAACGCCCAGGTGCGCCAGCAGCTGGCTGGCGTTGAGGCATCCCTCGGCCGGCTGGACGCAGAGCTCAAGGCCCAGACGGTGGATCTGATCCCGGCCCACGAGATGCCGGCCGTGCTGGAAGCCCTGTTGTCTCGCTCCGCCAACCTGCATATGCTGGCGCTCACCTCCCTCAAACCCGAGCCGCTGATGGCTGGCGAGCAGAAGGCCAACCTGTTCAAGCACGGGATCCGGCTCCAGCTGGAGGGGGGCTATTTCGATGTCTACCAGTACCTGAAGGCGCTGGAGGCACTGCCTCGCCACTTCTACTGGAAAGGTTTCGACTACAGGGTGGTCGAGCACCCCAAGGCGGCGGTGGAGATGGAGATCTACACCTTGAGCACCAGCAAGGAGTTCATTCGTGGCTAAGTGGCTGACATTGTTGTGCTGCCTGCTGGGCCCGCTGGCCCAGGCAGAGGTGTTGCAGGACCCGACCGCCCCCCTGGCCGGCAGCGGCACGGCGGCGAGCCCGAGCAAGGACGCCGGTCTGCCCAGGTTGCAGAGCGTCATCCTGGGCAACGGACCGGCGCTGGCGGTGCTCAACGGTCAGAGCTATCGGGTGGGCCAGCGGATCGACGGTTTTCTGCTGGTGGGCATCAGCGCCGATGCCGTGGTACTGGAGAAAGCGGGCAAGCGTCAGACACTGACCCTGTTTGGCAGCAAGATCCGGATGTGAAGTCGGTTCCGCGCGGGATGCTGCGGGCCAGGTTTGTCGAGTTTCATTGCGAGTCAGGTGCACCAATAACATGAAAAAACACCATTTCTGTCTGCTTCCCCTCGCATTGGCGGTGGCGGCTTGTACCAGCTACCAGCACCCCGAACCGGTGCAGGCCAAAGACGCGCTCAAGCAGGCCATGAACGAGCAGACCCCGACCGCGCCGCTGACTACCCTGCCTCCCTCGGTGCAGAGCGAACTGCTGCAGCTCAACCGTCCCCAGCAGCCCCTGGCTGTTCCGGAGAAACGACTGCGCATCGCGGCCCATGACGTCGATGCAGTGGAGTTCTTCGGTTCCCTGTTCAAGGGTTCCCGCTACAGCGTGGCCGTCCACCCCGGGGTGGCTGGTGCCATCTCGGTGGAGCTGAAAGACGTGACCCTGCAGGAGGCGCTGGCCACGGTTGGCGACATGTACGGCTTCGACGTGCAACGCAAGGGCAACGTGTTTCACGTCTATCCGGCGGGTCTGCGCACCGAGACCATCCCGGTCAACTATCTGATGATGGCCCGTCGCGGCCTCTCCCGGACTTCGGTCAGTACCGGCGGGGTGACCGCCAACGACAACAACAATAACGGCAACAACAACGTCGACAGCAGCGGCAACAATAACGGCGGCAACAACAACCTCGGCTCTTCCAACGGGGACAACGGCAACAGCAACAACAGCAACGGCACCCGGATCGAGACGGACAGCAACAACGACTACTGGACCGATCTGCGGGATGCCCTGCAGACCCTGATCGGTACCGGCGAGGGGCGGGCCGTCATCACCAGTCCCCAGGCGGGCCTGGTCACCGTGCGTGCCTATCCGAAAGAGCTGAAAGCGGTGCGCGAGTTTCTGGATCAGTCCGGCGAACACCTCAAGCGCCAGGTGGTGCTGGAGGCGCGGATCCTGGAGGTCTCCCTCAACGAGGGCTACGAGCAGGGGGTGGACTGGAGCGGTCTCTCCGCCAGCTGGGACGGCAACAAGGGCATCACGGGGGGCGGTTCCCTGCTCGACAGCCCCATCGCCTCGACCCCGAACCAGATCTTCAGGGCCCTGGGGGGCGGCGCCGGTTTCACCATCTCCGATGGCAACTTCAACGTGGCGGTCAGCCTGCTCAAGACCCAGGGGGACGTGAACACCCTCTCGAGCCCGCGTGTCACCGCCACCAACAACCAGAAGGCGGTGATCAAGGTGGGGACGGACGAATACTTCGTCACCAACGCCTCGACCACCACCACCACCTCGGGCAACTCGGCGCCCATCGTCACGCCGAACGTGGAGCTGACCCCCTTCTTCTCCGGCATCGCCCTGGACGTGACCCCGCAGATCGACGAGGCAGGCCGGGTGCTGCTGCACATCCATCCCTCCGTCATCGACACCGAGGAGCAGAACAAGACCATCAACGTCGGCACGGCGGATCCCCTGGTGCTGCCGCTCGCCAAGAGCGCCATTCGTGAATCGGATACCGTGGTGCAGGCCAACAACGGCGACATCATCGTCATCGGCGGCCTGATGAAGACCGACAAGCAGGAGATCGTCAGCAAGGTGCCGCTGCTGGGAGACATTCCCTGGGTCGGCGAAGCCTTTACCAACCGCCGGGAGAGCACCAAGAAGGTCGAGCTGGTGATCCTGCTCAAGCCGACAGTGGTGGAAAAAGACACCTGGCAGAAGGAGCTGCAACGCTCCTCCGAGCTGCTCGACAAATGGTATCCGCCCAAGGGCTAAGCCATGAACCAGCATGCGATTGGCCTTGCCCCCTACGGCCCGTGGCTCTGTGCCACGACAGGCCCCCAGGCCGGTGACGACTCATGTACCTGAACCATACCGGTTTGCAGGTGTTCTCCTTCGGCCTGGTCGGCACTGGCCGTGATGGGCACAGGAAGGGCGCATGTACCTGAGTCACTTCGGTTTGCAGGAGGCGCCCTTCGGCCTGACCCCGAACACCGGCTTCTACTACGGTCTGCCTCCCCACGAGGAGGCCATGCAGGTGCTGAACTGGGCGCTGGTGCAGGGGGAGGGCTTCATCAAGGTGACCGGCGAGGTGGGCACCGGCAAGACACTGCTCTGCCGCAAGCTGCTGAGCGAGCTCGGCTCCGAGGCTTGTCCGGTGCGGCTGGCCTGGCTGCCCAATCCCCACCTCACCCCGGGGGAGCTGCGTACCGCCCTGGCCCTGGAACTGGGGTTGGCGGTGCAGGGAGAGAGCGAGCTGGATCTCACGGATCGCATCCATCGTCACCTCATCACCCTGCACCAGCAGGGGAGCCGGGTGGTGGTGCTGATCGACGAGGCGCAGGCCCTGCCGGACGAGACCCTGGAGGCCATCCGGCTGTTCGGCAACCTGGAGACGGAATCCAGCAAGCTGTTGCAAATCGTGCTGTTCGGCCAGCCCGAGCTGGATGTCCGGCTGGCCAAGCCCCACCTGCGCCAGTTGCGCCAGCGCATCGGCTTCTCCTACTGCCTGCGGCCGCTGCGGTGCGACGAGACCCGGGCTTATCTGGAGCACAGGCTGCATGTCTCGGGCTATCGCGGGGCGGCGCTGTTTGGCGGCCCGGCCCTGCGCCTGCTGTGGCGGGCGTCCCGCGGCATTCCCCGGCTCATCAACGTGCTGGCCCAGAAGTGCCTGATGCTGGCCTATGGCCGCGGGGTGCGCCGGATCGACAGCGCCCTGGTGCGACTCGCCATTCGCGATACCGACGACGCCCGCCGTGGTGCCTTGGTACGCTGGTGGCCCCTGTTGCTGCTGCTGGGTGCTGCCCTGACCTATGGAGTCTGGTCATGAGCGTGATCAATCAGATGCTCAAAGATCTGGAGCAGCGTCAGTCAGGATCCGAGGGCGCCGCCGTCTATGTGGCGCCGGTGCGTCAGCAGGGGTGGTGGATGCTGGCGCTGACCCTGTTGTGCACCCTGGCGCTGGCCATCCTCGGCTGGCGTACCTGGATCTACTGGCAGCAGAGCCAGCGCACGGCGCAGCCGACCGTTCAGTTGACTACCCGGCTAGTCCCGGCGAGCGGTGAGCAGACGCTGCCAGCCTCCTCTGCCGCCGAGGTGGTTGCCGTTGCCCCCGCGCCCCAGGTGGCTGCCGCCTCCGGGGCGGTTGGGGTGGATGGCTCCATAGCGGCGAGGGCAAGCGACACCGCCGACCTGGCGCCGCAGACCCTGGCCGAGACGCCGCCAGAGGATGACGTCATCCCGAGCGACGAAGAGTTGCAGCCGGATCTCTATGCCGAACTGGCGGCCGAGCAGGATGCCGAAGAGGCGCCAGTGTCGACAGCCCCGCGCAAGCCCGGAATCTTGAAGATAGAGACGGTGGAGCTCTCCGAGCCTGAGCTGGCGGCCCTGGCCGAGCGCAAGGCGACCACCGCCATGGCCAAGGGTCAGATGCAGGAAGCGCAGGACAACTACTACGAGGTGCTGGTCCATGACCCGCACAATCAGGGGGCACGGGAACAGCTGGCTGGCTTGCTCTATGGGGCGGGGCGGCTGGCGGAGGCCGGCCAGGTGCTGGAAGAGGGGTTGAGACTGGATCCCGAGCAGGCCGACCTGCGTCTGCTGCTGGCCCGGGTGGCCATCGGTGGCGGTGATCGCCAGAAGGCGCTGGACTGGCTGACCGGCTATCAACCGGATCTTGCCGCCAATCTGGATTACTACGCCACTTGGGCCGGGCTTGCCCAGGAGCTGGGTCAGCCTGCCCAGGCGTCGGAGCTCTACGTCAAGCTGCTGCGCCAGCAGCCGGATCAGGGGCGCTGGTGGCTGGGGCTCGGCGTGGCCGAGGATGGCCAGGGCCATCGCCAGCGTGCGCTGGATGCCTATCGCAACGCCCAGTTGCACGGGAACCTGGGCGAGGCCTCGACCCGCTGGCTGGAACAGCGAATTGCACAGCTTGCCCCCTGACGGGCAGCCGGGATCACTTTTTTGGAGTTTGCATGGCACAACCCAGACTGAAAATGCGCCTCGGCGACCTGCTGGTACAGGAGCGGATCATCTCGGATGATCAGTTGCAGCTCGCCCTGCAGCAGCAGCGCCACACCGGCCGCAAGCTGGGCACCACCCTCATCGATCTCGGCTTCATCAGCGAGGTGCAACTGCTGACCTTCCTCGCCCGTCAGCTGGACGTGCCCTTCTTCGATCTCAACAACCTCACCATAGACGCCTCGGCCGTGATGCTGCTACCCGAGGTGCAGGCGCGCCGCTACCGGGCGCTGGCGGTCAACCTCAGCGACGACAAGGTCACCGTGGTGATGTCGGATCCCGCCGACTTGAGCGCCCTCGATGCCATCGCCGCCCTGCTGAGTCCGCGGGAGCTGGTGCTGGCGGTGGCCCGGGAAGGCCAGTTGCTGGAGTATTTCGACCGCCTCTATCGCCGCACCCGGGAGATAGAGAACTTCGCGGTGCAGCTGCACGAGGAGCATCAGGAGACCGGCTTCGAGCTGGGTGCCAGCAGCCTCAACGCCGGGGCAGACGAGGGGGAGGCGACGGTGGCCAAGCTGCTGCGCTCCCTGTTCGAAGACGCGGTGCAGGTGGGAGCCTCGGACATTCACATCGAGCCGGACGAGAAGGTGCTGCGCATCCGCCAGCGCATCGACGGCGTGCTGCACGAAAACATCCTGAGCGAGGTGCGCATTGCCCAGGCGCTGGTGCTGCGTCTGAAGCTGGTGGCCGGGCTCGACATCTCGGAGAAGCGGCTGCCCCAGGATGGCCGCTTCGCCATGAAGGTACGCGGTCGTGACGTGGATGTGCGGATGTCCACCATGCCGGTGCAATACGGGGAATCTGTGGTGATGCGGCTGCTGGATCAATCCACCGGCATACTGTCGCTGGCCGAGACCGGCATGCCGCCCGCCATCCTGACCCGCTTCCGCCGCCAGCTCAAGCGCCCGCACGGCATGATACTGGTGACGGGGCCCACCGGCAGCGGCAAGACCACCACGCTCTATGGCGCCCTCTCCGAACTCAACCAGGCCAGCCACAAGATCATCACGGTGGAAGATCCGGTGGAGTACCGGCTGCCTCGGGTCAACCAGGTGCAGGTCAATCACAAGATCGGCCTCACCTTCTCCCAGGTGCTGCGTTCCACCCTGCGCCAGGATCCTGACATCCTGCTTGTGGGGGAGATGCGAGACAACGAGACGGTGGAGATTGGCCTGCGCGGCGCCATCACCGGCCATCTGGTGTTGACCACCTTGCACACCAACGACGCCGTCACCAGTGCCCTGCGCCTCATCGACATGGGGGCTCCCGGCTATCTGGTGGCGAGCGCCCTGCGGGCCGTGGTGGCCCAGCGGCTGGTGCGGCGAGTGTGCGAACACTGCGCCTGTGAGATGGCGCCGGATGAGGGGCAGGCCACCTGGCTTGGCGCGCTCTCCGGCGAGGTGCCGGGTCAGCACGTCTATCGCAAGGGGCGCGGCTGCCAGAGCTGCAACTTCACCGGCTATGCGGGCCGGATCGGGGTCTACGAGCTGCTGGAGCTGGATCAATCCATGATGGATGCCCTGCGTCGCAACGATGCCGAGGGCTTTGCCCGGGCTGCGCGCGAGCACGAGCACTACCGGCCGCTGGCCCTGACCGCCCTCGACTATGCCCGGGAGGGGATCACCTCGGTGGACGAGGTGCTGCGGCTGGCCGAGGATCTGGGCTAAGTCATGGGATCATTTGCGTACAAGGGCCGCGACAGCCAGGGCAATGCCGTCAACGGCGTGGTGGAGGCCGCCAGCGAGCTGGCCGCCGCCGAGCAACTGATGCGCCGTGGCGTGATGCCTACCGAGCTGAAGGCGGGCAAGGCCAGATCCGCCGCCATCGACTGGTCGCTGCTGCTGGAGGGGGGCGTCAAGCTGGAGGAGCTGGTGGTGTTCAGCCGCCAGATGTATGCCCTGACCCGTGCGGGCATCCCCATACTGCGGGCCATCGCCGGGCTGGAGGAGAGCGCCCACAGCAAGCCCCTCAAGCGGGCGCTCCACGCTCTGGGGGAGGATCTCGGCAACGGGCGGCCGCTGTCGAGCTCGATGCAGGCTCACCCCAAGGTGTTCAGCAGCCTGTTCGTGGCCATCATCCACGTCGGCGAGAACACCGGCCAGCTGGAGGAGGCCTTCCTGCAGCTCGCCAACTATTTCGATCTGGAGCTGGAGACCCGCAAGCGGATCAAGACTGCCATGCGCTACCCCAGCTTCGTGATGATAGCCATCGGCATCGCCATGGTGATCCTCAACATCATGGTGATCCCGGTGTTTGCCGGCATGTTCGCCAAGTTCGGGGTGGAGCTGCCGCTCGCGACCCGGATCCTGCTCGCCACCTCCCACTTCTTCGTCCACTACTGGTGGCTGCTGCTCGCGATCTTGGTGGGAACGATCGTCGGCTGGCGGCGCTGGGTCGCCACGGCCCGGGGCAAGCTGACCTGGCACCGATGGCAGCTCAGGCTGCCCATCGTCGGCTCCATCATAGAGCGCTCCCTGCTGGCCCGCTTCGCCCGCAGCTTCTCCATGATGCTCAAGGCCGGGGTGCCGCTGAACACGGCGCTGACCCTGGTGGCCGATGCGGTGGACAACGCCTGGATGGCGGGGCAGATCCGCGACATGCGGGGCGGTATCGAGCGGGGCGAGAGCCTGCTGCGCACCGCCGGTGCCAGCGGCCTGTTCACCCCTCTGGTGATGCAGATGATCGCGGTGGGGGAAGAGACGGGCCAGGTGGACGAGCTGCTGCACGAGGCGGCCGAATACTACGAGCGGGAGGTGGATTACGACCTCAAGAGCCTCACCGCCCGCATCGAACCGATCCTCATCGGCATAGTGGCCGTCATGGTGCTGGTGCTGGCGCTCGGTATCTTCACGCCCATGTGGGACATGATGCGAGCGGTTCGCGGCCAGTGATGTGGTTCAGCATCTTCACTCCTCAAGGTAGGGGCCAGTGATGCATGCTGTGTGCGGTAGACAAGGGGCGAGAGAGGCATGAGCAGACAGTCCGAGCAGGATGAGCGCTGGCTGGGAGGCTATAGACGGCTGATCGCCTGCGTCCTGCTGCTGGTCATCCTTGCCACCCTGGCCCTGAGCTATCGCAGCCACAGGGCAGAGGCGCTGGCGGTCAGCCTGAGCCTGCTGGGGGAGCAATTTGCCGAGCGGGCCCAGCGGCTGCACGGGCGCTGGCTCGATGAGCGGCGCCCCGCGGTGCTGCATGCGGAGGGGGTGGCCTGGCAGTTCGATGAGCGAGGCTGGCCGCTGGCGGTGTTGCCGCTGCAGTCCCCGTCCGGTAACTGCCGCCAGCTCTGGTTGATGCTGATTGGTCCGGACGATCCGGGGTTGCCATCCTGGCAGGCCCTCGCCAGCAAGGATGGGGGCGGCTGCGAGTTTGGTTGGGAGGGGCATTGGCTGCGCTACCGTTTCGGCGACGGCCGGGTGCTGGCAAAGCCGTGAAGCGATCTCTCAAGTGCTTCAGCCACATGATTTTTTTCTATCTGCATGAAATAATGCGGACCATTACGGAGGTAGCATGGCAGCAAAGAGAGTGAGCACCGGCCAGGGACCAGGTCAGATGGCCGGTTTTTCCCTGATAGAGCTGGTGATCGTCATCGTGATCCTGGGGATCCTGGCCGTCACCGCCTTGCCCCGTTTTCTCGACGTGACCGACGAGGCGAAGAAGGCCAGCGTGGAAGGGGTATCCGGCGGTTTCGCCACCGGGGTCTCCCTGGTGCGGGCCCAGTGGGAAGCCGAGGGGCGCGCCAAGCAGGACAGCCTCAATACCGTGCTCTACGACGGCTCCCGTTTCTATCTGACCACGCCGACCGACAGCCAGGTCAGCAATGGCGAGCTCTCCCCCGGTTACCCCATGGACACGGCGGCGAGCGGCGCTCCCGATGTGGATCCGGCCAATCTGACGGCGGTCCGCTGTCTCAATATTTGGGAGGGCTTGTTGCAGAATCCTCCCAAGGCTACTGCCAACTTTGACGAGGTGCGCGGTAGCGGCAATGACCTGAAGTTCTATGCCACGGTGAGCAACAATGGACTGGATTCGGTCTGCCGTTACTATCTGGTCAACAGCCTGAGCAAGGGAAGTGATGGGCGCTATCAGGACCCGCAAGGGAGCACCGATGCCTACATGAGTTTCAGTTACCGCCCGGCCTCCGGCCAGGTGACCACTCATATCAATTGATAAACCGAGGAAAACGTAATGAAAAAGCAGGCGGGTTTTACCCTGATCGAACTGGTGATCGTGATCATCATCCTGGGCATTCTGGCGGTCACCGCCGCGCCCAAGTTCCTGAATCTGCAGGATGATGCGCGCAAGGCTGCTGCGGATGGTGTCAAAGCATCACTGCAAAGTGCTGCCCAGATGATATACAGCAAGGCTGCAATACAAGGGATTGAAGCCTCTTCCGCTGCCGTATCTGTTGCTGGTACTACAGTTGATGCGAAGTTTGGTTACCCGACAGCAGCAACTATTGCAAATGCAGTTACCCTAGATGGCTGGGATGAGGCATCTGCATCTAAGGGGACATTTAAGCCTGCGGATGCTGGTAGCAGCGCTAACTGTCAAGTTGTGTATAACGAAGCAAGCACGGCAACTTCATCATTCAGTGTTAATGTTTCCGGATGTGGGAACTGATAGATCTGAGCGAGGCTTCGGCCTCGCTTTCTCTTTACCCTTGTGAGAACCCCAATGCCTGCAACCAAGGGCTTCACCCTGATAGAACTGGTGATCGTGATCCTGTTGCTCGGGATTCTGGCCGCCTTTGCCGTGCCCAAGTGGCTGGGCAAAGGCGGCTTTGAAACCCATACCGTCCGCGATGAAATGGTGACCCGGCTGCGGCTGGTGCAGACCATCAATATGAATGAGCCCTCTAATCCAGGCATTAATGGTGCCAGACAAACCTTTTTTCAGGTTAAACCGGGACAGTTTTGGCACTACTCTGTTGCACTGGCTGATGGAGCTGTCTCTGCGCCGATACACATCGTGAACACTGGCGTGTCGGTCACCCTAAACGGGCAATCTGACTTCGGTATTCGTTTCGATAAACACACCGGCCGCCCCCTCTCTCCGTCAACCTGCGTTCCTTATTGCGATCTGGTGGTGAGCGACGGTCGGGAGAGCGCCCGCCTGCGCATCGAACCCGAGGGCTATATCCATGCCCTCCCGTAATACCCCTCGTGGCTTCACCCTGATCGAATTCGTGATCGGCATAGTGCTGCTGGCGGTGGCGCTTACCGGCATTCTGGGGTTGCTGGTCAACCAGGCGCCCCAGTCAGTGGATCCGGTGCAGCAGGTGCGGGCTGCCCAGCTGGCCCAGCGGATCCTCGGCGAGGTGCTGCAAAAATCTTTCGATGAACACTCGGATCACAATGGCGGCCGTTTTCGCTGCGGCGAGACCGTCGGCACGCCTCCCGTGATCTATCCCGCCTGCACCCCAGTCGCCGATTACGGTCCGGATGGGGGCGAGACGCGCCCCTACGCCTTCAACGACGTGGATGATTTCGATACCGCGGGTAACTGGGTGGACGCCAACCAGTTCACCCAGAGCTCTGCCAGCGCCAGCGACGAGGAGTATCGCCACTATCAGCTGAAGATCCGTGTCACGGCTGATGACCTGTTTGCCAGTGCAGGCAAGGGTGCCTCGTCCATCGGCAAGCGTATCGAGTTGACGGTGCGGCTGCCTGATCGCAGTGAAGTCGAGTTTTCGCTCTACCGGGGTAACTACTGATGAGCCAGCGCATTGCACGGGGCTTCACCCTGGTGGAACTGGTGATGGTGATCCTGCTGCTCGGAGTGATGGCCGCCTTTACCAGCCAGTTTATCGGTATCGGCACCCAGATTTACGGGGGTGCCAGCCGCCGGGAGCAGCTGATGAGCGATGCCCGCTTCGCCCTGGAGCGGCTCAACCGCGAGCTGCGCGATGCGGTGCCGGGCTCGGTGCGCATCGAGGATGAGGCGGGCAACCCTCTGGATCAGGGGGCCTGTCTGCGCTTCTGGCCCATCGTCACCGCCAGCCGCTATCTGGGCTCCGCGGCCAGCGCCGGGCTCACCATAGTGGTGCCGGACGTGCTGCCCGAGCGGAATAAGGACCTGGCCATCGTCTACCCCCTTGCCGATCCGGCTCTCAACCTGGAGCAGGGGTGCCTCCATGGCAACTGCGTGGCCAGTGTCACCTCTGTTGGGGCATCCGTGTCGAGGGCGCTACCGCTGACGGTGGATGGCTCCTTCGCCAAGGAGTCGCCGGGGCAGCGTATCTATTTTGCCCGCCAACAGGTGCGTTACTGCGTGATGAATGCCGCCCTGACCCGGGCCAGCGCCGCTATCGGCACTGACATTCGCGGGAGCACACCGGTCCTGATGGCCGAGCATATCCGTTTTTCGCCCTATTACTTCTATCGTGAGCCCGCCGCTTTCAATCAGAGCGAGGTGGGACTGCGGATGGAGTTCGAGCAGCCTGGCGAGCGCGTCCTCTTCAACCACAAGCTGGAGACGCTCAATGTTCCCTAGGCCCCCCCGCAGGTTGGCGCCCCAGCGCGGCAGCGCCATCATGATCGCGCTCTTCGTCATCGTCATCATGGGCCTGCTGGCAGCGGCCATGGGCCGCTTCCTGGTGGACAGCGGCGAGAAGAATACGGTGGAGGTGCGCGGGGTGCGCGCCCTGATGGCGGCTCAGAGTGGGCTGGAAGTGGGTCTCTACCGCCTCTACCCCAATGATCACTGGGACGCGCAACAGTGCGTCGCCCTGACATCCATCCCCTTTGCAGTCCCGGGGCTGGTGGATTGCAACGTGGTACTGACCTGCAAGCCGGTGGTGGTCAGTGTGGCTGGGGTCACCCAGACCGGTTACCGCTTTCAGAGCACGGGCGCCTGCGGTCGTCGCGATCTGAACAATCCCAGTCCGGACTTTGCCGTCAGCCGCACCCTGGTGGCGGAAGCCTTTGATGGGGTGAATCCATGACGCGCTGGCTATTGGCTCTTACGCTACTGTCTGGCGTGGCTCATGGCTTTGAGACCATAGACAACAATCTCTATTTCCCTGCCGTTGCCCAGGGTCACCGCGGCAATACGAGTGCCTCCTGCAATGGCCTGGGCTATCCCGCATTGACCCAGAACAACCAGGCCAAGATCACCGGGACCGGAGGGGTGGCCTTGAATTTTTGCGCCTCGAATCAGGGTTCTGGCATGCCGCTGGATGCGTGCGACAATGCCAATGGCTCACGTCGGCTCTGCACCATCACCGGAAACCCGATACGTGGATTGGCTACCTCGGGGGATAACAGCTTCCTGAGCAGTTCGGGCAGTGATGGTGACATCGGTCACTGTAATAGTGGGCAGCAATTGACGCTGGGCAGTGCCAGCCAATACCAGTTCGGGACTATCAGCCTCTACAGTGCCTGCACCCTGACCTTCTCCAGCACCCGTCAAGAGTACAGAATCCAGTCTCTCGCTTTGGGGGGAGCAAAAGTGGTGCTGCCCGCCGGGGATTATTGGATAGACAGACTCGTCGTCAATCAGGGCGGGGAGATTGAAACCCGGGGCAATGTACGTATCTTCGTCAACGCGGTGGAGTTTAATGGCGGGCGTCTCAACGCGGCCAAGACGGGATCTGTGCTGCTGTTTGGATACCAGAATGTCAATTTGAATGGTGAAAGCCTGGTCAACGGCCTGGTATATGCCGATCAGGCATTGAACATGAATAACGCGAGCGTTATCAACGGTAGAACGACCAGTCGCTCCCTGTTTATGTCTGGCACCACCGCCATCAATGACAAGATGTCCCCCCCCGTCACCGCGGCGATCGATCACTTCGAGTTTGACCACGGCGGCAATGCCCTGACCTGCAACCCGGAGACCCTGACCATCCGTGCCTGCGCCAATGCCAGCTGTAGCCAGCTGTTCACGGACCCGGTGAGCGCCGCCCTGATACCGGCAAAGAGTGGCAGCAATGGCTGGATAGCGAGCGGTCAAGTGAGCTACAACGGCAACACCGCTACCGTGAATTTCAGCGACGGCACCACCACATTGCAGCTGCGCAACAACCTGGCGAGCGCCATGACGGTGGGAGTGAGCGGTTCAACTCCGTCCACCAACCCCCTGAACACCACCCTGTGCCGGGCGGGTAGCGGGGCGTTGAGCGCCGCCGCCTGTACCCTGAGCTTTGCCGACAGCGGCTTCGTGTTCGACGTGCTGGATACCCTGGCCAACAAGCCACAGGATGTGGTGATCAGCGCCGTCAAGAAAGACGATGCGACCCAGCGGTGCGTTCCCGGCTTCGCCAGCGTGAGCAAGCCGGTCAGCTTCTGGGGTTCTTATGTCACCCCGAATGCCAATGCATTTGGCAGTCAGGTCACGATAGAGGGCAATTCGGTCTCGACTTATGCCGGCAATGTGGCTTCGCCGACGGGCACTGTCATCAACGTGAACTTCGATAGTCAGGGCAAGGCGACGCTGAAAAATGTCAACTATCCGGATGCGGGCCAGATGCGGCTCAACGCCCGTCACGATGGCAGCGGGGATACTGCTGGTCTGGTGATGACGGGCTCGGATCTGTTCGTCAGCCGCCCGGTCGGGCTCTGCATCATGCCGGCCCAGGGTGCCTGTGCGGCAGGGGATGCCAGTTGTCCGGTGTTCAAGAGGACGGGAGACACCTTCCCACTGAATATCCAGGCCATGGCCTGGCAGAGCGACAGCGATGGCAATATCTGCGTCGGCAACGGCACCACGCCGAACTTCGTGTTGCCAGATATCGCCCTGACCACTGAGCTGGTGGCTCCCCAAGGGGGGGGCGTTGCTCAGGTCATCCCGAACAAGTACAGCCACGTTGCGGCCAGCAACAGTCTCAACACGTCCACCCTCAGTCTCAACGAGGTCGGGGTCTTCAGGATCAAGGCGACACCGCCTGCCGCGATACCCCCGGCAACGGGCTACTTTGGCTACACCATCCCTCCCGCCAGCAGCGTGCCGGTAGGGCGTTTCGTGCCCTGGGACTTCAGCATGACGAGCGGCACTGTCACCCCGGCTTGCGGTGGCTTCAGCTATATGAGTCAGCCGTTTGACGTGGATGCGATTGTGGTTGCGCGCAACAAGGAGGGGGGGGTCACGAAAAATTACCGGGATGCCTTTGCCAAGGGCGCGTTCATTCTGGCGGCTGCCAATAACCAGGACGGGGTGGATCGCTCCAATCGGTTGGTGCCGCTGGCCGCCAGCTGGTCCGAAGGTACCGGCAAGGCTACCGGCCAGAGCCGGTTTATGCGGCTGCGTGAGCTGACCCCGAGCCTGACTGCACCGGAAGAGCCCTTGCCGCTCCTGCGACTAGGGCTCAGGGTAGCGGACGGCGAGACTCTCGAGACCAGCTTCCTTGCCGATCGAAACATGAACCCCGCCGTGACCGGTACCTGCGATAACGGGGTTAATTGCACCGCGAAGCAGCTCCTCATCCCGCAGGGTGCGAACGATACCATGATTGCCTATTACGGCCGTCTGCTGGCCAGTACCCGCCAGGGAGCGGTCAGCGCACCGCTGGCGCTGCCGCTTCAGGTTCAATATTTCGAAGGTGGGCTGTGGCGCGCCAATTCGCAGGATGTCTGCACTCAGATCGCCCTGACGGGGGACGGCATGGATTTCACCGACGCCAATCAACACTATGATGCTGCGAGCGGGGATCTCGTCCTGCAGGATGGTGCCCGCATTCGCCTCGGGTTCGGCAATCAGGCCCCAGGAGGTAGCCAGACTCGGTTCAATAGCGGTGAAACCTGGTTCCATTTTGCACCACCGAATCAGGCCGTACGCATCCCCTACCGTATCGTGCTGGAGAAACAACCTGATCAACCACTCTGGCTGGCGGACCCCGCCACGGCGGATCATCTGTCGGGAGAGGCCATCTTTGGCCGTGACAGGGGCAACGATCGCATTATTTATCGCCGCGAAGTGATGCCCTGAAAATGATATGGGGACGGGGAGAGGGGCGCTTTGGGGTGAGCCTGCGTCTTATCTCCTTGTTTCGTAGTGTTTGTCGGCCTGAGCGGGTGAGTGATGACTCGCATTTTTGTCGCGCTTGATTGACTGGCGACAGTTTGAGCGCTTGCCCATTGGGGTGGGCATTGGTAAAGTTAGCCGGTTTTCTGCACCTCCAAATTCTTAGGATTTCCCGTAGCCATGTTCAAAAAGCTCAGAGGCGTCTTTTCCAACGATCTGTCGATCGATTTGGGAACTGCCAACACCCTGATCTACGTAAAAGATCAAGGGATCGTCCTTAACGAACCCTCAGTTGTCGCCATTCGCCAAGAGCGCGGGAACGCCAAATCGGTCGCTGCCGTCGGTCATGCCGCCAAGCAGATGCTGGGTCGTACCCCAGGCAACATCTCCGCCATTCGTCCGATGAAAGACGGCGTGATCGCCGATTTCTACGTGACCGAGAAGATGCTGCAGCACTTCATCAAGCAGGTTCACGACAACAACTATTTCCGCCCCAGCCCCCGTGTGCTGGTGTGCGTGCCGTGCGGCTCCACCCAGGTCGAGCGCCGTGCCATCAAGGAATCCGCGCTGGGCGCCGGTGCCCGCGAGGTTTACCTGATCGATGAACCCATGGCCGCCGCCATCGGTGCCGGCCTGCCGGTCTCCGAAGCGACCGGTTCCATGGTGGTGGACATCGGTGGTGGTACCACAGAAGTGGCCATCATCTCCCTGAACGGGGTGGTCTACTCCCAGTCCGTGCGCATCGGTGGCGACAAGTTTGATGAAGCCATCATCAGCTACGTGCGCCGCAACTATGGCAGCCTGATCGGGGAAGCCACCGCCGAGCGTATCAAGCACGAGATCGGCTCCGCCTATCCGGGCGAAGAGGTGCGCGAGATCGAAGTCCGTGGTCGCAACCTGGCCGAAGGGGTACCGCGCAGCTTCACCCTGAACTCCAACGAGATCCTGGAAGCGCTGCAAGAGCCGCTGTCCGGCATCGTCTCCGCCGTCATGGTCGCCCTGGAGCAGTCCCCGCCCGAGCTGGCATCCGACATCTCCGAGCGCGGCATGGTGCTGACCGGTGGTGGCGCCCTGCTCAAAGACATCGACCGTCTGCTGATGGAAGAGACCGGCATCCCGGTCGTCGTGGCTGAAGATCCCCTCACCTGTGTCGCCCGTGGCGGTGGCAAGGCGCTGGAACTGATCGATATGCACGGTGGCGATCTGTTCCACTACGAATAAGACCCAAAGCCGGCCGAGCGCCGGCTCTTTTTTGACGACTCATGAAACCCATCTTTGGTAGAGGCCCTTCGCTTCAGTTACGGTTGTTTCTCGCCGTCATCATCTCTGTCGCTGCCATCGTCGCGGATTCCCGCTTCGGTGTGTTCACGCACGTCCGCGTCTATCTGAGTTCGCTGGTCAGCCCGCTGCAATACATCGCCAATGCGCCCGGCACCCTGCTTGACACCATGTCGACTCAGGTGCAGACCCGATCCAGTTTGATCGAGCAGACCAAGCAGCAGGAGCAGCAGCTGCTCACTCTGCGCTCCCGCCTGCTCAAGCTGGATCAGCTGGAGCACGAGAACCAGCGTCTGCGCGAGCTGCTCGGTTCGCCTGTGCACAAGGAGTCCCGCAAGATGGTGGCCGAGCTGCTGTCGGTGGATTCCGACCCCTTCAGCCATCAGGTGCTGATCAACAAGGGGGCGCTGGACGGCGTCTATAACGGCCAGCCGGTGATCAACGATCAGGGGGTGGTTGGTCAAGTGCTGCATGTGGGTTCCACCACCAGCCGCGTCCTGCTCATCACCGACTCCAGCCACGGCATCCCGGTGCGGGTGCTGCGCAACGATCTGCGCGCCATCGCCTCCGGCAGTGGCGAGCTGGACAAGCTGGAGCTGCGCAACCTGCCGCGCAACACCGACGTCCAGGTTGGCGATCTGCTGGTCACCTCGGGCCTCGGCGGCCGCTTCCCGGAAGGCTATCCGGTGGCGACCGTGACTCGATCCGACTATGTGGAGGGCAAGCCCTTCGCCCAGATCGAGGCCAAGCCGCTGGTGGCGCTGGACAGGTTGCGTTACCTGCTGCTGCTGTGGACCGACAAGAAGCCGGAAGTGCATGACGACGAGGCCATGGCGCCGGCCGCGACGCCCTCTGCGGCGACGGCTACCTCGGCGGCGGAGGCGACGCGCTGATGCTGCAACCCGCCAGCGGCAGGATCTGGATCTGGATCTCGATCCTGCTGGCCCTGTGTCTCTCGATCCTGCCGCTTCCCTTTCAATTCGAACCCTTCCGGCCGGACTGGCTCGCCATGGTGCTCATCTATTGGGCGCTGGCTCTGCCGCATCGGGCCAACGTCGGCACCGCCTGGGTGGCTGGCCTGCTGCTGGACGTGCTGCTCGGCAGCACGCTCGGCGTGCGGGCCATGGCCATGGCCATCACCACCTATCTGGCGGCCTTCCAGTTCCAGAAGATCCGCAACTTCTCCCTCTGGCAGCAGGCGTTGATCATCGGTCTGCTCTCCCTGGTGGGCAAGATCACCGTGTTCTGGGCCGAGCACCTGTTCAGCCGTGCCAGTCTCAATCTGGCCTATTTTTGGTCGACATTGACGACGATGTTAATATGGCCCTGGATTTTTATGGTCTTGCGCAAGGTACGCCGTCGCTTCAATATCAAGTGAACATGAGTAAAAACAACGGATTGTAACTGCGTCTCGCCTCATTGAGTGAATATGAACAAGCACAACGAACTGCAACTCTATCTCGCCTCGGGCTCACCCCGCCGGCATGAACTGCTGACCCAGCTGGGCTACCGCTTCGAGGTGCTCAGGCTGGATGTGCCCGAGCAGCGGGACGCGGGCGAAAAGCCCCAGGATTACGTCTGCCGGCTAGCCCGTGACAAGGCGATGGCCGGTGTGGCCGCGGCCCCGACCGCATTGCCGGTGCTGGGCGCCGACACCATAGTGGTGCTGGGAGACAGGGTGCTGGAGAAACCCTCCGACCTGCTCGATGCCAAGGACATGCTGGAGGCGCTCTCCGGCAAGGTCCATCAGGTGATGACGGCGGTGGCACTGGCCACCCCGGATCGCTGCGACGTGCGGTTGGTGACCACCAACGTGGCATTCCGCAAGCTGGACGAGGCCGAGATCGAGGCCTACTGGCGCACGGGTGAACCCTGTGACAAGGCCGGTGCCTATGCCATCCAGGGAATAGCCGGCAAGTTCGTCAGCCGCATCGAGGGGAGCTACAGCGCCGTGGTCGGCCTGCCCCTGCTGGAGACGGATCTGTTGATCAAGCAGCACCTCGAGCAGACCCGGTAATCCCCTCGTCAGCAGTTCGCTGCTGAGTTACCCGTTGTTCGTCGTGCCAGAATTCAAAACTAGAAAGGCAAGGTAACTTATGTCAGTAGAACTGCTGGTGAACGTCACCCCCTCAGAGACCCGGGTCGCCCTGGTCGAGAACGGGCTGCTGCAGGAAGTGCATGTAGAACGTCAGGCCAAGCGCGGCATCGTGGGCAACATCTACAAGGGCAAGATCAGCCGGGTGTTGCCCGGCATGCAGGCCGCCTTCGTCGACATCGGCATGGACAAGGCCGCCTTCCTGCACGCCTCCGACATAGTGCCCCACACCGAGTGCGTGGCGATCAAGGAGAAGGAGCAGTTCCAGGCGGGCAACATCGCCGAGCTGGTGCGCCAGGGCCAGGACATCATGGTGCAGGTGGTGAAAGACCCGCTCGGCACCAAGGGCGCCCGCCTCACCACCGACATCACCTTGCCGTCCCGCTATCTGGTCTTCATGCCGGGCAGTGCTCACGTCGGCGTCTCCCAGCGCATCGAGTCCGAAGCGGAGCGCGAGCGCCTCAAGCGCACCGTGGCGGGCTATGTGGACGAGCTGGGTGGCTACATCATCCGTACCGCTGCCGAAGGGGTGGGAGAGCAGGAGCTGGAGCAGGATGCCGCCTTCTTGAAGCGCCTGTGGCGCAAGATCCTGGAGCGCAAGCAGAAGTACCCGCCGTGCAAGATCCTCTACGAGGATCCCAGCCTGGCCTTCCGGGTGGTGCGCGACTTCGTCGGCGCCGAACTCGACAAGATCCGCGTCGATTCCCGCCAGAGCTTCGAGCTGCTTTCGCACTTCACCGGCGAGTATGTGCCCGAGCTGGCCAGCAAGCTGGAGTACTACTCCGGCGAGTCGCCCATCTTCGATCTCTACGACGTGGAGAACGAGATCCAGCGTGCCCTTGAGCGCAAGGTGGAGCTGAAATCCGGCGGTTACCTCATCATCGACCAGACCGAAGCCATGACCACGGTGGACATCAACACAGGTGCCTTCGTGGGCCATCGCAACCTGGAAGAGACCATCTTCAACACCAACGTCGAGGCCACTGCCGCCATCGCTCGTCACCTGCGGCTGCGCAACCTGGGCGGCATCATCATCATCGACTTCATCGACATGCAGTCCGAGGATCACCGCCGCCGGGTGCTGCACAGCCTGGAGCTGGCGCTGGCGAAAGACAGGGCCAAGACCAACGTCAACGGCTTCTCCCAGCTCGGCCTGGTGGAGATGACCCGCAAGCGCACCCGGGAGAGCCTGGAACACGTGCTCTGCTCCGAGTGCCCCGAGTGTAAGGGGCGCGGGCGGGTCAAGACGGTGGAGTCGGTCTGTTTCGAGATCCTGCGGGAGATCATCCGGGTCAACCGTGCCTACGACGCGGATCAGTTCACCGTCTATGCGGCGCCTTCGGTGGCCGATTACCTGCGAGGGGAGGAGTCCCACAGTCTGGCGGAGCTGGAAGTCTTCATCGGCAAGCAGGTCAGGGTGGTGACGGAGCCGCTCTGTGGGCAGGAACAATTCGATGTGGTGATGATGTAATTGATCTATCGCTGGCTGAGTCGGGGCTGGTTGGCCCTTGGAGTCCTCTTCGTGCTGCTGGCCATTCTGGTCAGCGTGGTACGGCTTGGCGGTCCCCTGCTCAACCAGCACCGGCAGGCCGTGATAGCGACCCTGCTGGGGGACAACCAGCTGGAGGTGAGCGTCGAGCACGTCGGGTTGAGCTGGACCCGGCGCGGCCCGGCTCTCGAGCTGCAAGAGCTCGCCATCGCCCCCGATTCGGGGCGTTTTTCCCTGCGCCTCGGCAAGGTGTGGGCCCACCTCGACTTCTGGCGCTCCCTCAACGACTGGAAACCGGTGTTCGGCCAGTTGTTGCTGAGCGACGGCGACATCGCGCTGGATCTGGCGCAGCCGGCGGCACCGGAAAATGACAAGAATCCCAGCCAGCAGGCGGCCCTGCTGCGCTTCCTGCTGACCCAGCTCTCCACCTTCGACATTCACGACAGCCGGCTGAGCATCACCACGGCACTGGGGGAGGTGCGTGCCCTCAACATCGCCCAGTTGCGTTGGCAGAATCGCGGCAAGCGCCATCAGGGGGTGGGCAAGGCCTACCTGATCAACGGGGTGGGCGAGAGCACCCTGGATCTCATCATCGACGTGGATGCCCCGCAAGTGCGCCTCGACAAGCTCAAGGGCCAGCTCTACCTGGGTGCCAGCGAGCTGGACATCAGTCCCATGCTGGCGCGGATCCACGCCGGCGAACCCAGGGTGACCGGGCAGCTCGACTTCCAGCTGTGGAGCGAGTTCGAGGGGGGAAGGCTCGGCAACTCCCTGCTGGCCTTTGGCAACAACCACCTGATCTGGAAGGACGAGGTCAAGGGTGAGCCGCACAGGCTCGATCTGCGAGGCGGCAAGATCCAGCTGCGGCGCGACGGTGAGGAGTGGCAGCTCGCCAGCCACGACGTGACCTTCAAGCTCGACGGGGCGACCTGGCTGCAGAGCCGGTTGCAGCTAGAGCGGGTCGGCTCCCGCATCCAGGGCTATGTGCCCGCCATCGATCTCGACCAGATGGCCAATCTGAGCCAGCTGGTGTCCGGCCTCTATCCCGAACTGACCAAGACCCTCAAACATACCCAGCCCAAGGGCAAGTTGCAGGAGCTGGTGCTGCAGGCCGATGGCGACTGGCAGGGGCTCTCCCTGAGCGGCCAGCTCAGGGGCTTCGAGACCAAGGCCTGGCACGACGTGCCCGGGCTGCAGAAACTGGACGGTGACTTCTGGCTGACCCCGGCCGGGGGCAGCGCCCGCCTGACCCTGGGCAAGGGCAAGCTGGACCCCGCCCGTCACTTCAAGGTGCCGATCCCGGTGGACAGCCTCTTTGCGCGCCTCGACTGGTGGCGCGAGACGCAAGGCTGGGTGCTCTACGGCCAGGACATTGCGCTGGATAACGAGGATTTGCGCCTCGCCAGTCGTTTCCGCCTCGAGCTGTTCGAACATCCCTTCCTCGCCCTGACTGGCCGCATCGACGTGAAGAATGCGGCCCATGCGGATCGCTATTATCCGCTGGCCGTGATGAGCGACGGTCTGGTGGACTACCTGAGCGGTGCCATCAAGGGGGGCAAGGCCAAGGGGGCTGACCTGCTCTGGTATGGCGAGTTCCGGGACTTCCCTTACGACAACGGCAAGGGGGTCTTCCAGGTCGCCGTGCCGCTGGAGCAGGCCACCTACGAGTTCTTCCCCGGTTGGCAACCCCTTACCGACCTGCAGATCGATCTCTTGTTCCAGAACGCGGGTCTGGACATGCGCAGCAGCGCCACCCGCCTCGGCAAGGCCAGATCCGACGCTGTGCATGCCTGGATCCCGGATCTCTCCCCCGGGGCGCACCTCTATGTGGATGCCAGGGTCCAGGGGGAGGGGCAGGCCATCAGCGGTTACCTGCAGGATTCTCCCCTCGCGGGCTCGGTGGGTCAGGCGCTGCGGGAGATCGAGATCCGTGGTCCCATGGAGGGTACGGTCAAGCTCGACATACCGCTGGATGGCAAGGGCGAGGTCAAGGCCAGCGGGGAGGCAAGCTTCCATGACAACAGTGTCAGGATCGCCACCCTGGATCTGCCCCTGGAGAAGGTGCAGGGACGACTCGAATATGACAACGAGCACACGCACTTCAGCAACCTCAAGGCCAGCCTGTGGAACCAGCCGCTGACCCTGGATTACCGGGGCAAACAGTTGCCCCACGGCTATCAGGCGGATCTCAAGTTCAAGGGACTCTGGGACAGCCGCCGCCAGCGCCAGGACATTCCCGCCCTCGAAATGCTCAAGGGACGCAGCAACTGGACGGGGACCCTGGGGCTGACCCTGCCCGAGAACAATGCCTTCAGCTTCCAGCTGGCGCTGGACTCCAACCTGCAGGGGATGGGGCTGGATCTGCCGGTGCCGCTGGCCAAGGCGCCCGAGAGCCGGCTCCCCCTCAAGGTCACGGCACGGGGCCGCGACGGCAGTGCCGACATTCGCGCGGTGCTGGGGGCCGATGTGGATATGCAGAGCCGGTTGGTGTACGGCGAGGGGGCTCCCTACCTCAGCCGGGTGCGGGTCAACGTCGGGCAGCCCGGGGCCCGGGTGCTGCAAGACAAGCCCATGCTGCTCGCCATCAATCAGCCCCAGGCCGACGTGGCCGGCTGGCTGGCGCGGCTCACGCGCTGGTTGCCGGGCAAGGGGACGCAGAGCAGCGGCAACGCGGTGGTCGGCCCTGCCTTCCTGCCCCAGGAGTGGGGGGTCGATGGTCTGCTCGCCCGGGCCGATATCGGCAGCGCCAACCTCAAGGCGGTGCACTTCACCGTGGGGCCGGTGAACCTGGCCACCGAGGTGATGATCGACAGCCCCGAGGTGATGGGGGTGGTGCGCATTCCCGTGACGGACAGGCAGCCCATCGACGCCAAGTTCGCTCGTATTCACTGGTCAGGCAAGGGGTCCGATCTCAGCCCCGAGCCCGATGCCCGTCAGGACAAGGCCATCATGGATGCCATCCCCTGGCTCACCTTCAGCTGCGTGGATTGTCGCTTCGGGGAGTTGCCCCTCGGGGAGCTGAAAGGCGAACTGGTACCCGGCGCCAACCGGCTCGATCTCAAGGGGCTGGAGATGCGGCTGGCCGGCAGCACCCTGAGCGGGAGCGCCGAGTGGCTGGCGCAGCCCGGCCAGATGCAGACCCGGGTCCGTGCCCACCTCAGCACCCAGAACAGCGAACTGCTGCTCAAGCGACTCGGCTTCACCTCGCCCATCGGCGACGCGCCGGGCAAGCTGGCGCTGGATCTGAGCTGGCGTGACGTGCCCTACCGGCTGGACTTGCCGACCCTGGCAGGCAGTGCCGATCACCAGCTTGAGGGGGGCACCCTGCGGGAGGTCAACGACAAGGGGGCGCGCCTGCTCTCCCTGCTGAGCCTCGACTCCTTGATGCGCAAGCTGCGCCTCGATTTTCGCGATGTGTTCGACAAGGGATTCTATTTCGAATCCATGTCGGCCTCCGCCAAGATCAAGCAGGGGGTGGTGGAGAACAACGACTTCTACATGAAGGGGGCCGCCGGCAACCTGCGTGGAGAGGGCGTCGCCGATCTGGTGCGCTGGCGCCTCGATTACGATCTGAGCTTCTCGCCGAACCTGGGGGGCACCCTGCCGGTGGTGGCAGCCTTCTCCCTTACCCCGATCACCGGGCTCTATGTGCTGGCGCTCTCCAAGCTGCTGGAACCTGTGGTGGATGTGGTGACCCGCATCGACTTCCGGGTCTCGGGCCCGCTGGACGACCCCAAGCTGATCGAGGCGGGCCGGGATCGCGCCCGTATCAAGCTCAACCAGCAGCAGAAACAGGCGGTGGATGCGGTGGCGCCGAATCTGCCCACCGAGGAGGTCACCCCCTTCCTGCTGACACCCAAACACGGCGGGCCTGCCCAGCGCTGAGGAGCGGCATCGCGGTGCCAAAACCCTTTCGTCCCGGGCCCGAACCCCTCATAGTGCAGGGATTCCCCCGCAAGCCGAGGATGCAGAGTCCGGCGGCTTGCCCAATCACAAGGAGCGTGTCATGTGGTTAGCCGCAATACAGCTGATATCAGGCCGTCACTGGCAGGATAACCGGGCACAGATCGCCGCCGAGCTGGCGGCCCTGCCCAAGGAGCGCCCCTTGCTGGTGCTGCTGCCGGAGAATTTCGCCCTGTTCGGCGAGCGCCAGGGCTATCTGGATGGCGCAGAGGCCCTGGGTGAGGGCCCTATCCAGATCCAGCTGGCCGCCTGGGCGCGGGAGCACGGGATCTGGCTGGTGGCCGGTGCCATGCCCACCACCATCGCCGGTTCCGACCATATCCACACCAGCTCGCTGGTGTTCGATCCCGGCGGCGAGCTCAAGGGCCACTACCACAAGATCCACCTGTTCGACGTGGACGTGGCCGACAACCACGGCCGCTACCGGGAGTCCGAGACCTTCAGCCCCGGCCAGGAGTGCGTGGTGCTGGACTCCCCCTTTGGTCCCCTCGGCCTCTCTATCTGTTATGATCTGCGCTTCCCCGAGCTCTATCGCCGGCTGGCCCGGGCCGGTGCCCGCGTGCTGCTGGTGCCTGCCGCCTTCACCGCCGTGACCGGCGAGGCGCACTGGGAGCCGCTGCTGCGGGCCCGCGCCATCGAGAACCAGTGCTATGTGGTGGCCGCCAATCAGGGCGGGACCCACGAGACGGGGCGCCAGACCTGGGGCCACAGCATGGTGATCGATCCCTGGGGTCGGGTGCTGGCCTGTCAACGCACGGGGCGCGCCACCGTGCTGGCGAAGATGGAGCCCGGGCTGGTCGACGAATTGAAACGCACCATGCCCGTTATGGATCACGCCCGTTTGCTCTGAGGGTGTGGCGAAGAACTAAAACGCCGCCGTTTGCCCGTTATGGAGCACGCCCGTTTGCTCTGATGGTGTGGTGAAGAACTAAAACGCAGCCGTTTGCCCGTTATGGAGCACGCCCGTTTGCTCTGATGGTGTGGTGAAGAACTAAAACGCCGCCGTTTGCCGGTGATGGCGCACGCCCGTTTGCTTGATTGATGTAGGGTGCAACAAGCGAAGCGCATTGCACCTGTGTCTATCTTTGGGTTGGCGATGCAATTCACTTCGTTCATTGCACCCTACGAATACGAACTTGTCACCGGGCCACACCGGATGAATTAACCGTTACGACTTCTCACAGCGAGAGTGGAGAGAAAGATTGAGTCTATTGAGCCAGGTTAGTGCCTCATTGTTGGCCCCGAACGATCTCGACGAAGGGCGGCTGCAGCAGCTGCTCGGCAGCCTGATGAGCCATCAGGTGGAGTTCGGCGACCTCTATTTCCAGCGCAGCTGGCACGAGTCCTGGATGCTGGAGGACGGCATCGTCAAGGATGGCAGCTACAACATCGATCAGGGTGTGGGGGTGCGCGCCGTCAGCGGCGAGAAGACCGGCTTCGCCTACTCGGACGAGCTGAGCCTGCTGGCGCTGCAACAGTCGGTGACCGCCGCCCGTGGCATCGCCGCCGCCGGGGCCCAGGGCAAGGTGAAAGCCTGGGCCAGAACCGAAGCGAACCTGCTCTATCCGGCCATGGATCCGCTGCAGACCCTCGACAAGCAGCAGAAGATCGCCCTGCTCGAGCAGATGGACAAGTTCGCCCGCAGCCTGGATCCCGCCATCAATCAGGTGATGGCCTCCATCAGTGGCGTCTATGAAGAGATCCTGGTGGCCGCCACCGATGGCACCCTGGCCGCCGATGTGCGCCCTCTGGTGCGCCTCTCGGTTACCGTCATCGCCGAGAAGGGGGATCGCCGGGAGCGCGGCAGCGCCGGCGGCGGTGGCCGCTTCGGCTACGACTATTTCCTGGAGCTGGACGGGCTCGAGAGCCGGGCGTTTGGCTATGTGCGCGAAGCGGTGCGCCAGGCCCTGGTGAACCTCGAGGCCATAGACGCGCCGGCCGGCACCATGCCGGTGGTGCTGGGTGCCGGTTGGCCCGGCGTGCTGCTGCACGAAGCCGTGGGTCACGGCCTGGAGGGGGACTTCAACCGCAAGGGATCGTCTGCCTTCGCCGGTCGTATCGGCGAGCAGGTCGCCTCCAGGCACTGCACCATAGTCGATGACGGCACCCTGGTGGGTCGGCGCGGCTCCGTCTCCATCGACGACGAGGGGACGCCGGGGGGCTACAACGTGCTGATCGAGAACGGTATCCTCAAGGGCTACCTGCAGGACAAGCAGAACGCCCGCCTGATGGGCGTGCCGCTCACCGGCAACGGCCGCCGCGAATCCTACGCCGCCCTGCCGATGCCGCGCATGACCAACACCTACATGCTGGCGGGTCAGCACGATCCGGCGGAGATCATCGCCTCGGTGAAGAAGGGCATCTACGCCCCCAACTTCGGCGGCGGTCAGGTGGACATCACCTCCGGCAAGTTCGTCTTCTCCGCCTCCGAGGCCTACCTCATCGAGGATGGCAGGATCACTGCCCCCATCAAGGGTGCCACGCTCATCGGCAACGGCCCCGAGGCCATGAGTCAGGTCTCCATGGTGGGTAGCGATCTCGCGCTCGATCGCGGGGTGGGTGTCTGCGGCAAGGAGGGGCAGAGCGTGCCGGTCGGCGTCGGTCAGCCCACTCTCAAGCTGGATCAATTGACCGTGGGCGGTACTTCCTAGGTTGGCTTGGCCACGCAGCGGCATGACCCTACGCAATCAAACCCCGGCCCACCGCCGGGGTTTTGTTTTCTTTGGGGCGCACCAATAAAAAACCCCGGTCAGTGGACCGGGGCGGGTGAATGGGGTTGATGGGGATCAGTTGACCGATATGGCACGGGCATCGATATAGAATCGCGCGTGGCCTTGCGGATCTATCCTGATCTGGGCGACCAGCCGATCGCTTCGCTTGTATTCCCATCTGGTCTTGATCCGGGTCAGGGCTGGGCTGGCGGCCCCGACTACGTTCAGATATTCATGAAACAGGCTGTAGCTTCCAATCTCGGTCAGCATCTCTTCCATTTGCATGTCTCCTCAAGTGATTGGGTCTGCATCGGTCACGTTAGCCGTGGCCCTCTGAACCCTGCCTGTACAAAAAACAGACTAACCCATCCGAGCATGGACAACATGATCAGGCGCAACTTCGGTGACGATTCCCGAGCCGAGATGACACCGTTTTCAGTCAGGGCTGGTGCGGGGTCGGCAGGTGATCGGGTGCGCCGGGTGCGTGGGACAACGCAGGGGCCGTCTGCACCGTAGTTGCGCCGTGGAACACGGGATCCTGCGCCACCTCCTTGATGCCGTTGATGCAGAACTGCATGCCCATGCACACCAGCAGGAAGCCCATGATGCGGGTCATGGCGTCGATGCCGGTGGCACCGAGGATCTTGCAGACCGGATCCGCCAGCTTGAGCACGCCCCAGCTGAGCAGGCTCATCAGGGCGAAGGCGGTCACCATGGCGGCATAGATGACGAAACGGTTGTACTCGTCGGGCAGCTCGGCAATCTGGGCGGCGCCGCTGATCACCAGGGCCATGGTGCCCGGCCCGCACATGCTGGGCATGGTGAGCGGAACGAAGGCGATGCTCTGGTTGATGTCGACCCCGGCGGCCTGGCTGGGGGCCGGGAACAGCATGCGAAAACCGATGAAGGCGATGATGAGGCCACCGGCCAGCCGCAGGCCGGGAATGGAGATCCCGAACAGATCCAGGATGGAGGATCCGATGAAGAAGCTGACGCAGAGGGTGGCGAACAGATAGATGGCGGCCAGATTGATCTGACGGCGTATGTGCTCACGGGACATGCCCTTGCTCAATCCCAGCAGCAGGGTCGCCGTGGTGGGGGGATTGACCATGGGAAGCAGCGCGAGCAAGGCGATGAATACGACCTGGAAAAACATCTTGCACCTCGGGGTGGTTGGCAAACAACAGGGCCAGACGCGGGTCTGGCCTAAGGGGGGGCAACTCTACGGGAGCCCGGCTGAATATAGCCGGAACAAGCGGGCCCCGACAGTCCGGGGTCCGTATTGATCAGGCGGTTTGTGGCGTGACCTGACGCCGAGTGCGCTGGCGCAGCCAGAGCCAGAGGCCCAGTACGAAGCCGAGACCGGCCAGACTGACCACATAGTGGGAGGGTGCCAGCACGTCGTTCTTCATCCAGAGGGTGACCAGCATGGGAGTGAGCCCGCCGAAGATGGCGTAGGCCACGTTGTAGGAGAACGACAGCCCGGAGAAGCGCACCACGGGCGGGAAGGCGTTGACCATGACATAGGGCACGGCGCCGACGATCCCCACCGCAAAGCCCGCCAGCATGTAGAGCGGTATCAGCTGATCCATACCCGCCGCCAGGCCGTGGTAGAAGGCATAGGTGGCACCGGCCAGCAGCAGGGAACCCAGCACGAAGGTGGGGCCGCTGCCGAGGCTGTCTATCAGGCGGCCGTAGAAGATGCAGCCCAGGGTGAGCGCGACGATGGCCAGGGAGTTGGCGGTCAGGGCATCGGCGGGGCTGATGCCATGCACCTTCTGCAGATAGGTCGGGGTCATCAGGATCACCACGACGATGCCGGCAGAGAGCAGCCAGGTCAGCAGCATGGAGACGATGACGCTGCCCTTGTGTTCACGAAGCACCGTCTTGAGGGGCAGCTCCTCGGCCAGGGCCTTGTTGGCCTGCATCTCGGCGAAGACCGGGGTCTCGTGCAGCCAGCGGCGCAGGTACATGGCGACGATGCCGAACACACCGCCGAGCACGAAGGCCAGACGCCAGCCCCACTCGCTCACCTCGATCGGGCTCATGCCACGGTTGATGGCGGTGGCCACCAGGGAGCCGAGCAGTATGCCAGCCGTCAGCCCTGCCGTGAGGGTGCCGCAGGCGACGCCGACCCGGCGGGCAGGCACGTGTTCGGCCACGAAGACCCAGGCCCCCGGGACTTCGCCCCCGATGGCGGCCCCTTGCAGGATCCGCAGCAACAGCAGCAACAGCGGGGCGGCGATGCCGAGGCTGGCATAGGTGGGCAACAGGCCGATCAGCAGGGTCGGCAGCGCCATCAGGATGATGCTGAGGGTGAACATCCGCTTACGGCCGATGAGATCGCCGAAGTGGGCCATGATGATGCCGCCCAGCGGGCGGGCCAGGTAACCGGCGGCGAAGATGCCGAAGGTCTGGAACTGGCGCAGCCACTCGGGAATGTCCGCCGGGAAGAACAGCTCGCCTATCACCACGGCGAAGAAGACGAAGATGATGAAGTCGTAGAATTCGAGGGCGCCGCCCAGCGCCGCCAGGCTCAGGGTCTTGTAATCCTGTCGGTTGAGGGGGCGATTGTGGTCATGATGTGTGCTGACTGTGGTCATATCCTTATGTTTCCCATCGTTTTTTTAGTTATTCTCCCCCACGTTCTGCGGGGATACGCTCACCCACGAGGGTATGCTTTTGTGTCCCTCGATGTAAATCGCACAATTCGCAACACTGTCTTGCAGCACCTTGCGGCAAGGGATTGGAGAGATCATGACGAAGAAAAAGGTACTGCTCTCCTGGAGCAGCGGCAAAGACAGCGCCTGGGCCCTGCATCGCTTGCGCCAGGATCCGGCGATCGAGGTGGTGGGGCTCTTCACCACCCTGAATCAGGCGTTCGAGCGGGTGGCCATGCACGGGGTGCGCAAGCAGTTGCTGACGGAGCAGGCTGCGTGCGTGGGGCTGCCACTGCACTGCATCGATCTGCCCTGGCCCTGCAGCAACGAAGACTATGGCCGGATCATGACCGGCTTCATCGCCGAGGTGCTGGCCATAGGGATCCGCCATATGGCATTCGGGGATCTCTTCCTCGAGGATGTGCGCGCCTATAGAGAGAAACAGCTGGCGGGCACCGGCATAGCGCCCCTGTTCCCGCTCTGGGGCAGCGACACCAGCGAGCTGGCGCAGGAGATGATGGCCGCCGGCTTGAGGGCCAGGATCTGCACGCTCGACCCCAAGAAGCTGGATATGAGCCTGGGGGGGCACGAGTTCGACGAGGCGCTGCTGGCGGCGCTGCCCGCCGGGGTGGATCCGTGCGGCGAGAACGGCGAGTTCCACACCCTGGCCTTTGATGGCCCCATGTTCCTGAGGCCCCTGGCGATCCGGGTGGGGGAGACAGTGGTGCGGGATGGCTTCGTCTTTACCGATCTGCTGCCGGATGAGGCCCCCTGAGGGCGGCAGGTCATCTCCCGTTTGCTGGATGCAACAAGGCCGGATCCCTGGGGATCCGGCCTTGTCGTCTGCCCGGCTCAGCGGGCGGCGAAGGTGTCGCAGCTGGCGGGCTTGCCGCTGTCAAAGCCCCGCTTGAACCAGGCGAGGCGCTGGGCCGAGCTGCCGTGGGTGAAGCTGTCCGGCACCACCCGGCCCTGACCACGCTGCTGCAGGCGGTCGTCGCCGATGGCCTGGGCGGCGTTGAGGGCCTCCTCCAGATCGCCGTGTTCCAGCACCTGCTCCTTCTCCATATGGTGGCCCCAGACCCCGGCGAAGCAGTCAGCCTGCAATTCGAGTTTGACCGACAGCTTGTTCTGCGCGGCCTGGCTCAGCCCCTGCTGTTGCTGGCGCACCTTGGTCGAGATGCCGAGCAGGTACTGCACGTGGTGGCCCACCTCGTGGGCGACCACATAGCCCTGGGCGAAGTCACCATCGGCCCCGAGCTTGTCGCGCATGTCCTGATAGAAGGAGAGATCGATGTAGACGGTGCTGTCTGCCGGGCAGTAGAAGGGGCCCATGACGGACTGGCCCTGACCGCAGCCAGTCTGGGTGGCTCCGCGATAGAGCACCAGCCTGGGGGGCTGATACTGGTTGCCGCTTCGGGAGAAGATCTCGCCCCAGGTGTCTTCGGTGGAGGCGAGCATCACAGAGGTGAATCTGGCCAGGGGATCGCTGGCCGGCTGAGACACATTCTGGCGCGGCGCCTGGCTCTGCTGGGCCGGCTCGTCGAGCAATGGGCTCAAGTCCACGCCGTAGTAACCCGCCACCATGACCACGACAATCAGGATGAGGCGGCCCTTGCCGCCGAGGGGCAGGCCGCCGCCCCCGCTGCCACTGCCCTGTTGGCGCCTGTCTTCCACGTTGCTGCTCTCACGGCGATCTTGCCAGCGCATAGCCCCATACTCCCGTCATTGGTGGTGGCAGTAATGATAATGTCTGCTGGCGCGGCCCGCCTGATGAGGGGGGGTTATTCGGCCCAGGGCATCTCGGGCAGGCAGTCGAGGAACTCGGCGTAGCGGGTCTGGTTGAAGGGGCCCTGTTCGGCCTCCATGGCCATCAGCTCGGCACCGAGGGCGCAGGCGATGTATTGCAGCGCCTCGTCCCGCGGGGTGCCCTTCATCACCAGCCGCATCAGGGTGGCTTTCACCTGCAGGGGATGGCCGTCGGCGAGCTGGTTGTCCACCATCTCCAGCAGCGTCTGTTCGTCAAAGAATTCGGTGGTGTCCGTCATGGGGGATCTCCTGTTTGTTGTACTGTGGATTGGGATAGGGCGGGCAGTATAGCCGGAACCGCCGTGCGGCTCATGTGGCAGGGACTAAATGTCGGCTGCCGGGGGCTGTGGTCGCCGGTTTGAGGTCCATGATGACCTCCTTTTGGCCGGGGATCTTGCCAAGCGCCGGCTGTGGGGGCAGTCTTGATGACCTGTTGTTTCATCCTGCGAACCCTTTGTCATGATCTTCTCCGAGCGCCTCACCCTGCGCGAGCTCAATACCGACGATGCCCCCTTCATTCTCGAACTGCTCAACGACCCCGATTTCCATCGCTACATCGGCGATCGCGGGATCCGCACCCTGGATGACGCCGAAAACTACATCCAGCAGGGGCCGGCGGTCAGCTATGCCCAGCACGGGCACGGTCTCTATCTGGTGATGCGACGGGAAGACGAGGCCAAGTTGGGCATCTGCGGGCTCATCAAGCGCGACACCCTGCCGTGCGAAGACATCGGCTACGCCTTCCTGCCCGCCTGGCGTGGTCAGGGCTATGGCATAGAGGCGGCGCAGGCGGCGATCAAGGATGGGCGGGAGCGGCTTGGCATCGAGCGGGTCATCGCCATCGTCACCCCGGGCAACGAGCGATCTGTGGCGCTGCTGGGCAAGCTGGGTCTGGTGCGCAGCCGTCTGGTCAGGCTGAGCGAGGATGCCGACGAGTGTCTGTTGCTGGAAGCGGCCGATACCCAGGCCTGCACTGTCTGAGGGATGGCAGGGCCGTCAATCAGAAGAGGGGATCACAAGGCTGAAGGCGAGGGAGACAAGGAGGCCGCCGTGAGTTGCGGCCTGTCTGCATCGGGTGCTGCCGGTGGGCAGGATCAGTTGAGTTCTTCGATGGAGAACTCGCCAGGGATGCCATCACAGGAGATGGCGAAGCCACCGCTGGAGCGGGTGCTGAACTGGATCAGAAACGCATCATAGTCATGCTCTTGCACGGGCAGGTTGATGGGTTTGCTGCGACGCAGGGGTTTGTGTGTTTGTACGGCTTTCATCATGGTATTTCTCTATATAAATTAAATAATTGCTCCTTGTATTTGCAAATGTAGGTCAATGGGCGCGGTCAGATCCGCGCAGGAATACCCAGCCCCATAAGGGCGTCTGCACTATCAAGGAATATGCGGATGCATAGTTCAAATTGGGTGGGCAGATCGGGTCTGCACCGTGAGAGCCGGGCAACGCAGGCAGACAGCCTGACGGTTCTCAAGGCGAGTAAATCAGAGGAAGGTTATGTGGGTACTGGCAGGATTCATCTAACGTTGAAGCATTGCGAACATAAACTGGGCTGATTAACTAGCCGGTGCGCATTCTCTCTTCGAAATGAATAAAAAGCAAACACTAATTGTGCGATGTCGCGACGATGCCGCATCTTCCATTGCCAGAACGCCAACGAGAAGGGCTCCCGAGGGAGCCCTTCTGCCTTTGCCAGTCACGGCCTGCGGCTGACTCAGTAGTCGCCGCTGGCCTTCTTGGCGGCGGTGATCATGGGGGTGATGGTCATGCCTTGCACCACGATGGAGAACATCACCACCGAGTAGGTCATCACCAGGATCACCTCCCGCAGATCGACGCCCTGCTCTGGCAGCACCATGACCCCGGAGGGCAGTGCCAGCGCCATGGCCATGGCCAGACCGCCGCGCAGGCCGCCCCAGGTGAGGATGCGCACCGAGAAGCGGTTGTAGCTGCGGAACTTGCGGAAGGCCACATAGGGCAGGGAGACGCTGATGAAGCGGGCGGCGAGGCAGAGCGGCACCGCGATGACCAGCAGGATCCAGTCTTGCCAGGCGAGGTCCAGCAGCACCAGGGCCAGGCCGATCAGCAGGAACAGCAGGGCGTTGAGGAACTGATCCATCAACTCCCAGAAGTGATCCAGGTGATGGCGGCTCTGCTCGGAGAAACCTGACTGGCGGGTCCAGTTGCCTATCATGATGCCGGTGACCACCATGGCCAGGGCGCCGGAGACGCCGATCATGTTGGCAAAGGCGAAGCCTGCGGTCGGAATACACAGCGTCAGCAGCAGCTCCAGGGAGCCGTCGTCGGTGGCGCTGATCATCACGTGGGCAATGAGGCCCAGCACGGCGCCGAACAGGATGCCGCCGAGGGCTTCATGCAGGAACAGGCCAGCCACGCTGCCGAAGGTGGGCTCGACGCCGCCAAAGGCCACGGCGAAGACGGTGGCGAAGATCACCAGGCCGACCCCGTCGTTGAACAGGGACTCCCCTTCGATCTGGATGGCGATCTGGGGAGGTGCCTTCATCTTCTTGACGATGGCGAGCACGGCAATGGGGTCGGTGGGGGAGATCAGGGCACCGAACAGCATGCAATAGACCAGCGGCAGTTCCCAGCCCAGCAGCTTGGCGATGAACCAGAAGCCGTAGCCGATGATGAAGGTGGAGAGCAGGGTCGCCGCGATGGAGAGAATGGTGATCTCCCATTTCTGGCTGCGCAATGCCTTCAGATTGATGCCGAGACCGCCGGCAAACAGCAGGAAGCCCAGGATCCCCTTCAGCAGGAAGTTCTGGAAGTCGATGCTTTCCATGGTCTCGACGGCCAGAGGTTCCAGATTGAACCAACCCAACTTACCAAACAGCACCATCAGGGCGGAGATCAGCATGGATCCTGCGGTGATGGCGATGGTGGTCTGGATCTTCACGACATACTGGTTGGCAAAGGCGATGAAGATCGCCAACGCTGCCAAGAAACAGAGTGTGTAGTAGACGCTCATAGTTATTTTTCTCTTTAGTAAACAGCAAGCACGTATCCCCGTTGAGGACGGGCATAGGGTACTCTCGGGCCACATCTTACTCATTACCCATTTGTGAGTATATGCTCGATATTTCGGACAGATAGACGGCTAGATTTCCATTTGATTTTTTTGCTGCTAGGATGGACCTCACGCAGTTGCATGGATGTAAGGGGTAGAAGCGGTGTCGAGCATAGAGTCGAGCAAGAAGTCGGACGTAACAAAGAAACTGGAAGCCTGTCTCAAGGAGCGGATCCTGATCATCGACGGTGCCATGGGCACCATGATCCAGGGGTACAGGCTCGGTGAGGCGGATTATCGCGGCGAGCGCTTCGCCGACTGGCATACCGACATCAAGGGCAACAACGATCTGCTGGTGCTGACCCGGCCGGCGGTGATCCGCGAGATCCACGATCAATACTGTGCCGCCGGGGCCGACATCCTCGAGACCAACACCTTCAACGCCACTCGCATCGCCATGGCCGACTACGAGATGGAAGCGTTCTCGGCCGAGATCAACCGGGAGGCGGCCCGTCTGGCCCGTGCCGTGGCGGACGAGTGGACGGCCAAAGAGCCCCACAAGCCGCGCTTCGTGGCAGGGGTGCTGGGCCCCACCAACCGCACCGCCTCCATCTCGCCGGACGTGAACGATCCCGGCAAGCGCAACGTCACCTATGACCAGCTGGTGGCCGCCTACACAGAATCGACCCATGCCCTCATCGAGGGGGGCGCCGACCTCATACTGATCGAGACCATCTTCGACACCCTCAACGCCAAAGCCGCCGCCTTCGCGGTGGATCTGGTGTTCGAAGAGCTGGGCTACAGCCTGCCGGTGATGATCTCCGGCACCATCACGGATGCCTCGGGCCGCACCCTCTCGGGCCAGACCACGGAAGCCTTCTATCATTCGCTTCGCCACGTCAAACCCGTCTCCTTCGGCCTCAACTGTGCGCTGGGCCCGGACGAGCTGCGCCAGTACGTGGAGGAGTTGTCCCGCATCAGCGAGACCCATGTCAGCGCCCACCCCAACGCCGGTCTGCCGAATGCCTTTGGCGAGTACGACCTGGACGCGGGCGAGATGGCGGAGCATATCCGCGAGTGGGCCCAGAGCGGCTTTCTCAACCTGGTGGGGGGCTGCTGCGGCACCACCCCGACCCATATTCGCGCCATGGCGGACGCCGTCGCCGGCATCAAGCCCCGCGCCCTGCCCGAGCTGCCGGTGGCCTGCCGGCTGTCCGGCCTCGAGCCCCTCATCATCACCTCTGAGTCCATGTTCGTGAACGTGGGGGAGCGCACCAACGTCACCGGCTCGGCCAAGTTCAAGCGCCTCATCAAGGAGGGGCTCTACGACGAGGCCCTGGACGTGGCCAAGCAGCAGGTGGAGAGCGGCGCCCAGATCATCGACATCAACATGGACGAGGGGATGCTGGACGCCGAGGCGGCCATGGTGCGCTTCCTGAACCTCATCGCTGGCGAGCCCGACATCGCCCGGGTGCCCGTGATGATCGACTCCTCCAAGTGGGAGGTGCTGGAGGCTGGCCTCAAGTGCGTGCAGGGCAAGCCTGTGGTCAACTCCATCTCCATGAAGGAGGGGGAGGATAAATTCATCGAGCAGGCCAAGCTGCTGCGCCGCTACGGCGCCGCCGTCATCGTGATGGCGTTCGACGAGGTAGGCCAGGCCGATACCCGTGCCCGCAAGTTCGAGATCTGCCAGCGCGCCTACCGGATCCTGGTGGACAGGGTCGGCTTCCCGCCGGAAGACATCATCTTCGATCCCAACATCTTCGCGGTGGCGACCGGCATCGACGAGCACAACAACTACGCGGTGGACTTCATCGAGGCGGTGAAGGACATCAAGACCCATCTGCCCCACGCCATGATCTCTGGCGGCGTCTCCAACGTCTCCTTCTCCTTCCGCGGCAACGAGCCGGTACGTGAAGCCATTCACGCCGTCTTCCTCTACCACGCCATCCAGAACGGCATGGACATGGGGATAGTCAACGCCGGTCAGCTCGCCATCTACGAAGACATTCCGGCGGAGCTGAAGGCGAAGGTCGAGGCCGTGGTGCTCAACTTGAGTGACAGCGCCACCGAGGATCTGCTGGCCATCGCCGAGAAGTATCGCGGCGCCGGCGCCCAGGCGGAGGATCCCCGGGATCAGGAGTGGCGCAGCTGGCCGGTGGGCAAGCGGCTGGAGCATGCCCTGGTCAAGGGCATCACCGACTTCATCGAGGAGGACACCGAGGAGGCGCGGGCCGGGGCCGACAAGCCGCTGCACGTGATCGAAGGGCCGCTGATGGACGGCATGAACGTGGTGGGTGACCTGTTCGGCGCCGGCAAGATGTTCCTGCCCCAGGTGGTGAAGTCGGCGCGAGTGATGAAGCGGGCGGTCGCCTACCTGCAGCCCTACATAGAGGCGGAGAAGTCCGGCGGCTCCAGCAACGGCAAAATAGTGATGGCCACCGTCAAGGGGGACGTGCACGACATCGGCAAGAACATCGTCGGCGTGGTGCTGCAGTGCAACAACTACGAGATCGTCGATCTCGGGGTCATGGTCTCCTGCGAGACCATCCTCAAGACGGCGCGGGAAGTGGGGGCGGACATCATAGGCCTGTCCGGCCTGATCACCCCGTCCCTAGACGAGATGGTGCACGTGGCGAAAGAGATGGAGCGCCAGGGTTTCAAGTTGCCGCTCTTGATCGGCGGTGCCACCACCTCCAAGGCGCACACCGCGGTGAAGATAGAGCAGAACTATTCCGAGCCCGTGGTCTATGTGTCCAACGCGTCGCGCGCCGTCGGGGTGGCCCAGAGCCTGCTGAACCCCGAGCTCAAGCCCGCCTTCGTCGCCCGCATCGACAAGGAGTACGAGATAGCGCGGGATCAGCATGCCCGCAAGCAACCTCGCTCCAAGCCGGTCTCCCTGGCCCACGCCCGCGCCAACCGCCATCAGCTTGACTGGGTCGGCTATGAGCCCCCTGCACCCCGCGAGCCGGGTGTGCAGACCTTTGAGAACGTGCCCGTCTCGGTGCTGCGCCCCTACATCGACTGGACGCCGTTTTTCCTGAGCTGGGAGCTGGCGGGCAAGTATCCGCGCATCCTGGAAGACGAGATCATCGGCGAAGAGGCAACCAAGCTGTTTGCCGATGCCAACGCCATGCTCGACCAACTGGAGAAAGATCAGAGCGTGCGCTGCGCCGGCATCATAGGCCTGTTCCCCGCCAACGGGGTGGGGGACAGCATAGAGGTCTACAGGGACGAGTCCCGCACCGAGGTCATCAAGGTGCTGCACCACCTGCGCCAGCAGAGCGAGAAGCAGGGCTTCCCCAACTACTGTCTGGCGGACTATGTGGCCCCCAAGGAGAGCGGCAAGCCCGACTGGATCGGCGCCTTCGCGGTGACCGGCGGCATCGGCGAGGAAGCCATAGCGCAAGCCTACAAGGCGGATCACGACGACTACAACGCCATCCTTATCCAGGCGGTGTGCGACCGTCTTGCCGAAGCCTTCGCCGAATACCTGCACGAGCAGGTGCGCAAGCGGCACTGGGGTTATGCCCCGGACGAGGCCCTCAGCAACGAGGAGCTCATTCGCGAGAACTATCAGGGCATACGCCCGGCGCCGGGCTATCCGGCCTGCCCGGAGCACACCGAGAAGGGCAGCATCTGGGAGCTGCTTGATGTAGAGCAGGCCATCGGTATGCAGCTCACCGAGTCCTACGCCATGTGGCCGGGGGCGGCGGTGTCGGGCTGGTACTTCTCCCACCCCGAGAGCAAGTACTTCGCAGTGGCGCAGATCCAGCCCGATCAGGTGGAAGACTATGCCCAGCGCAAAGGCATGACGCTGGTGGAGGCCGAGCGCTGGCTGGGGCCGAACCTGAATTAAGGCGTTGCGACCGGTCAGTCCAGATTGATCTTTGACGAACAACGGCGGCATCCTGTACTGGGGGACAGACCAGTCTGGTGCCGCCGTTTTACATCTGGATGACAGCGGGATGGCATAGCAGAGTTCTGCGTGGTTTGTCTTGTTGTCAGGAGAAACAATTGGCGTTGTCTTGGCGCTGTGGCACTTTATACTCTCCCGCCCCATCCTGCCCAGGCACTGCCTTCTAGCGGAATTGTCATGAATATTGCCATTTTATCCCGCGAGCCCAACAACTACTCCACCCGCCGCCTGGTCGAGGTGGCGCAGGCGCGCGGGCATCAGGTCGAGGTGCTCGACACCCTGCGTTGCTACATGAACATCGCCTCCCACAGCCCCTCCATCCACTACGAAGGACGGGAACTGGCGAGCTATGACGCCGTGATCCCGCGCATCGGTGCCAGCATCACCTTCTATGGCACCGCCGTGCTGCGCCAGTTCGAGATGATGAATACCATGGCCCTCAACAGCTCGGTGGCCATCTCCCGTTCCCGGGACAAGCTGCGTGCCATGCAACTGCTCTCCCGCCACGGCATCGGCCTGCCCATCACCGGCTATGCCCACAGCACCCACGACGTGCCCGACCTCATCACCATGGTGGGCGGCGCGCCCCTGGTGGTGAAGCTGCTGGAGGGGACCCAGGGGATAGGCGTGGTGCTGTGCGAGACCCAGAAGGCCGCCGAGAGCGTGATCGAGGCCTTCATCCAGACCAACAACAACATCCTGGTGCAGGAGTACATCCGCGAGGCCAATGGCGCCGACATTCGCTGCGTGGTGGTGGGTGGCAAGGTGGTGGCGGCCATGCGTCGTCAGGCCCAGCCGGGGGAGTTTCGCTCCAACCTGCACCGTGGCGGCGAGGCATCGGCCATCAAGATCACCCCGGAAGAGCGGGCGACCGCGGTGCAGGCCGCCAAGATCATGGGGCTGGACGTGGCCGGGGTGGACATCCTGCGCAGTGCCCGCGGCCCCCTGGTGCTGGAGGTGAACTCCTCCCCCGGCCTGCAAGGGGTCGAAGCCGCCTCCGGCAAGGATGTGGCGGGCAAGATCATCGATTTTCTGGAGCTCAAGGCGAGTCGCAAGCACAAGCCGGCGGAATGAGTCCCGGACGAGTGTCAGACAGGTAAAAACAGGGCGCCCTCGGGCGCCTTGTTGCTATCTGGTCGGGTGATATAGGGCCCTCACCCTAACCCTCTCCCGGAGGGAGAGGGAACTATCCGACGGTGATCATCGCCAGCTTGGCACTGAAGACACCATCCTCCAGCCTGGTCTCTATCTGCCAGCCCAGCTTCTCGCAGATGCGCTGGATGATGGTGAGGCCGCAGCCGTAGCCCAGGATCTGATCCGGCGCCGCCGCCGTGGGGTTGCTGATGGTGAGCACCTGCCCCTGAAGCGCGATCTCGATATGCCCCTCGGCGTAGCTCAGGGCATTCTTCAGCAGGTTGCCGAGCGCGATGGCGAGCAGGGAGAGGGGGGCCTGCACCTCGCTCTGCTCGTCCAGATTGAGGCGGATGTCCAGGTTCTCCCGCTGCAGCAGCGGGGCCAGGCGCGCCAGCTCCCGCTGGATCAGCGGTGCCACCCATTGCGGGGGGCGCTCGACCGCGTCCTTGCGCCCCAGCAGCAGGAAGGTCTCGGTGAGCAGGGCCATCTCGTCGCTGGCGGCGCGAATGCGGCTGGCGGCCCGGGCGGCGGGGGCGGGCAGGTCGGTCACCTTGCCGAGCAGGGCGGCCGAGCCCTGGATCACCATGTTGGGGGTGCGCAGCTCATGGCTGGCGAAACGGCTGAACTCCTGCTCCCTGGCGAACACGGCGGCCACCTCGTGCTTGCCCGCCAGCAGCGCCAGCTCGATCTCCCGCAGCTCCTGCCAGGGGGCGTCCGGCACGAAGTCGACCTGATCCGGGGTGAGGTGGGCGACGCGCTGACGCAGCCTGTCCAGGGGGCGGGTGATGTGGCGTACCAGCCAGATGCCGAACGCTATGCAGCCGAGCAGCAGGGCCAGCCCGATCAGCCGGGTGACCAGGTGCAGCCTGTCTTCATAAGGATCCAGGTAGTCGTCGGCGTCGTCGTTGAACACCAGATAGAGCAGGCCCTTGCCAGAGGGGTGGGCGTGCACCAGGAAGTGTTTGTCCTCCTCGCCGAGTTGGTGCTCGAAGAAGCCGGGGGTCTGGTAGGGTTTCAGCCAGGCTGGCAGGCGTCCCGCCTCCGTCCAGTAGCTGGAAAACTGGCGCGGGCTGGGGGCGGGGGCCGCATGGCCGAGCCGCAGCCAGTCATCGTTGTAGCGGGTGACCTCGGCCTCCAGCCAGTGGCGCAGGCTAAGCTCCTCCATCTTGTCCTCGGCCACCACCATCAGCAGGCTCAGGATCAGCAGCAGCAACAAGCCGGCCCCGCCCAGCGCCAGGATCAGGCGCTTGCGCAGGCTCGGCAGATTCAAGGCTTGCTGGCTTGGGGGGGCAGGGGGGCTCATGGTTTGACCAGCCGGTAGCCCTGGCCGTGCAATGTCTCCAGCATGGGACTGGGGAAGGGCTTGTCCAGGGCGTTGCGCAGGGCATAGATGTGGCTGCGCAGGGCGTCTGAGTCGGGCTCCTCATCGCCCCAGACGGTGTCGAGCACCTCCTGGCGCGTCACCAGATGGGGGGCCCGTTTCACCAGCAGGCTGAGGATCTGGAACTGGATCTTGCCGAGCTTGAGCTCCACCCCGGCGCGGGTGGCGCGGCCCGCGGCGGGATCCACCTCCAGCTCGCCAAACGCCAACGCCCCCATGTCGCTGCGGGGGCCGCGCAGGGCCAGGGCCTGCAACCGCACCTCAAGCTCCTCCATGGCGAACGGCTTGACCATGTAGTCGTCGCCCCCCGCCTTGAAACCTGCCAGCTTGTCGTCCAGGCTGTCGCGGGCGGTGAGAAAGAGCACAGGGGTGGCGATGCCGTCCGAGCGCAACCGCTCGACGGTGCGCAGGCCGTCCAGGCGCGGCATCATGACGTCCATGATGATGACGTCGAAACGTTGCTCGGCCAGCAGTTGCAGGGCTGCCTGGCCGTGATAGGCGCAGTCTACCCTGTGCCCGGCCAGCTCCAGATAATCCATGACGGTCTCAGCCACCTGGGGACTGTCTTCCACCACCAGTATTTTCATGCTCTGATCTCCTGGTTTGGGCCGGTATTTCACGGCCATTTCACACCGGATGAGACATCCTGTGTGCCAGTGTAACCCCGAGGATCCCCGATGAAGAAGTCTCTCTGCGCCCTCTGGCTATTGATTTTATTGCCCTTTGGTCTGGTGCAGGCGGCCGAGTTCAAGCTGACCGGCCGCACCAGCTGGCAACTGGGCCAGTTGATGGTCAACGGCATTCCCTTCGTGATCGATGATCAGACCCGCTTCAAGGACGGTCTGGACGAAGACGATCTCGGCGGCACCTGGGTCGATCTGGAAGGGGTGATGGAGGGAGGCAGGCGGCTGGTTCGCGAGGTGGAGCCGCTGGAAGAAAAGCATGAGATGGAGCTGGAGGGGCCGGTGGAAGGGGGCCGGATCTGGGGTTATGTCACCTCGGACGAGAGCCTGACCCCCTTCGAGGGGCGCTGGCTGGAGCTGGAGTGCCGCTTCGATGGCATGCGTCTGAGCCGCTGCCGGGAGGACGACTGAGCCGCCGCACCAGTGAACCGGAAAAATTGCCCATCCAGGCCCATAGTTAAACCTCCTCGCCGGGTTGACCATGGGCCTGCTTGCTATGACCAGAACCGCCTTGTTCCTGCTGCTCTCCTTTCACGTCCTTGCCGACGAGCCCGAGCTCTGGCTGGTGGAGCTGGAGCACAACGACGGCCTCCGCTTGCAGTTTCAAGGGGCCGAGCTCGAGCTCGGCAGCGCCACCCTGGTCGGGGCGGCGCAGTATGACGATCTCAGGCCCGGCATGCACCTCGCCATCCAGAGCCGCTACGGCGTTGCCGAGCAGATCCGGGTGCGCACGGCTGAGCCGGATCCGGTGCAGAGCGGCCAGTGGCGGCGGGCGGAGGACAGGCTGGTCGCCACCGCAGGAGAGAGCCTGCTGCTGCAGCAACTGGGGGGGCTGGTGTTTGATGCCGGCACCCGCTGGGTGAACGGCAGCCTCGCCGATCTGCAACCGGGTCGCAGGCTGGTGCTGAGCCGGGATGATGCGGGCCGTCTGACCGAGATCCTGATCCCCAACCCGGAGGACACACTCGATCCCGATGAGTGAGCCGCGTCCGCGACTGGTTGTTCTTTCCCCTTGTTAATGACTTGTACTTTAAAATTCCCCACTTATACTGGCGCCATCTTGTCGGAGTGCTGACCGTCGAACGACGCAAAGCTGAGACCGTTAATTCGGGATCCGTGGAACCTGATCAGGTTAAGACCTGCGAAGGGAAACAAGGGTAACTTGCGAGTTGCCGCGCCGGGGGAGTCGCCACTTCTCCCTTGCCAGGAGGGGAACCCCGGGCAAGAACAGGCGCACAGGAGGGAGGTCGTCCCACCGCTTGCCCATCAGGGCGGCGAATGTCCCCCACAAGGGGGCGGGACGGCAGAGCAGGGATGATCCATCCCGCGCTCGCTCCCTCTTGAGAGCACACCCAGATTGCAAGTTCATCACTTCTCCTCGAACTCCAGACAAGCAAACACCCATAACTTCAACCAGTTAATGTGAGTTTTGCTATGTCTACCTCTTCTGAAAACAGCAAGTCCGTGCCCGCCAGCCGCCGGGAGCAGCGCTCCAGTGCCCAGGCCTTTATCGACAACCTCAAGGGCATGGCCCATCCCAACTCCAGACGCATCTTCATTCAGGGTTCCCGTCCCGATATCCGGGTGGGGCTGCGGGAGATCGTCCTGGCTGACACCTTCGTCGGCGGCAGCAAGGAAGAGCCCCAGTTCGAGCCGAACGATCCCGTGCCCGTCTACGACACCTCGGGAGCCTATGGGGACGAGAGCGCCGAGATAGACGTGCGCCGCGGCCTGCCGCGCCTGCGTGAAAACTGGGTGCTGGAGCGTGGCGACACCGAAGCCCTGGATGATCTCAGCTCCGCCTTTACCCAGGAGCGCCTCGCCGACGAGGGGCTGGATCACCTGCGTTTCGATAATTTGCCCAAGCCGCTGCGCGCCAAGCCGGGTCGCCGGGTGACCCAGCTGCACTATGCCCGTCAGGGGATGGTCACCCCGGAGATGGAGTTCATCGCCATTCGCGAGAACATGGGTCGCGAGCGGGTGCGCTCCGAGCTGCTGCTGCGCCAGCATCCGGGCCAGGGCTTCGGCGCCCGCCTGCCCGAGAACATCACCCCCGAATTTGTGCGCGATGAAGTGGCCGCCGGCCGCGCCATCATCCCGAGCAACATCAACCATCCGGAAGCCGAGCCCATGATCATAGGCCGCAACTTCCTGGTGAAGATCAACGCCAACATAGGCAACTCGGCAGTCACCTCCAGCATCGAAGAGGAAGTGGAGAAGCTGGTCTGGTCCACCCGCTGGGGCGCCGACACCGTCATGGATCTCTCCACCGGCCGCTACATCCACGAGACCCGGGAGTGGATACTGCGCAACAGCCCTGTGCCCATCGGCACAGTGCCCATCTATCAGGCGCTGGAGAAGACCAACGGCATCGCCGAGGATCTCACCTGGGAGCTGTTCCGCGACACCCTGCTGGAGCAGGCCGAACAGGGGGTGGACTACTTCACCATCCACGCAGGCGTCTTGCTGCGCTACGTGCCCATGACCGCCAAGCGCCTCACCGGCATCGTCTCCCGTGGCGGCAGCATCATGGCCAAGTGGTGCCTCTCCCACCACAAGGAGAACTTCCTCTACCAGCATTTCCGCGAGATCTGCGAGATCTGCGCGGCCTATGACGTGGCGCTCTCCCTCGGTGACGGCCTGCGTCCGGGCTCCGTCTATGACGCCAACGACGAGGCCCAGTTCGCCGAGCTGCATACCCTGGGGGAGCTCACCAAGATCGCCTGGGAGTACGACGTCCAGGTGATGATCGAGGGGCCGGGTCACGTGCCCATGCACATGATAGAGCGCAACATGACGGAGCAGCTCGAGCACTGCCACGAGGCACCCTTCTATACGCTGGGTCCGCTCACCACCGACATAGCCCCAGGCTACGATCACTTCACCTCCGGCATAGGCGCCGCCATGATCGGCTGGTATGGCTGCGCCATGCTCTGCTACGTCACCCCCAAGGAGCACCTGGGGCTGCCGAACAAGGAGGACGTGAAGCAGGGGCTCATCACCTACAAGATCGCCGCCCACGCCGCCGATCTTGCCAAGGGTCACCCGGGCGCCCAGATCCGCGACAACGCCATGTCCAAGGCGCGCTTCGAGTTCCGCTGGGAGGATCAGTTCAATCTGGCGCTGGATCCCGAAACCGCCCGTGCCTATCACGATGAGACCCTGCCCCAGGAGTCCGGCAAGGTGGCCCACTTCTGCTCCATGTGCGGCCCCAAGTTCTGTTCAATGAAGATCACTCAGGATGTGCGCGACTACGCCGCCAAGCTCGAGGCGGTGGAGATCAAGCTGGTGGGCATGGATGGCCAGCAGGAGCGAGTGGTGGCCGAGGTGGAAAGCGGTATGAACCGTATGGCCGAGACCTTCAAGGAGAAGGGGGGCGAGCTCTACCATCAGGCGGCGGCCCTCAAAGAGGAGCGGGAAGAAGCATGAGCACCAAGCCCATCGTCTGGACCATAGCCGGTTCCGACTCGGGGGGCGGTGCCGGCATCCAGGCCGATCTGCATACCATGCACGCCCTCGGCGTGCACGGCTGCTCCGTCATCTCCGCCATCACGGCCCAGAACTCGGTGGCGGTGAAGATGGTGGATCCCGTGCTGATGCAGACCTTCACGGCCCAGATCGACGCCCTCGGCGTCGATCTGCCGCCGGCCGCCATCAAGATCGGTCTGCTGCCGACCCGGCTCCATGTGGAGGTGCTGGCCCGGCGGCTCGATATGATAAACGCCCCCTTCGTGGTCTACGACCCGGTGGCCATCGCCAGCACAGGCACCCCCATGGCGGAACCCAACATGCTGGCGGCGGTGCGCGAGCACCTGCTGCCCCGTCTGTCGCTTATCACCCCCAACGGCCCCGAGCTGGAAGCATTGACCGGCATTCCGGCGACCAGCCCCGCCCTGGTGCGGGCGGGGGCGGCCCGACTGCGGGAGCTCGGTGCCCGCGCCGTCCTGGTAAAAGGCGGTCACCTTGAGTGGAGCGGGGAGCACTGCCTCGACTACTACCAGGATGCTGAGCGGGAGTTCTGGCTCGCCGCGCCACGGCTCGATACCCGCCACGGCCACGGCACTGGCTGCTGCTACGCCAGCGCCATCGCCGCCGTTGTGGCGCTGGACTATCCCATCGAAGACGCCATCACCCTGGCCCGCGCTTATCTGCAGCAAGGGTTGGTGGCCGCGCAAGGGGTGGGGGCTGGCCCCGGCCCCATCGCCCACCTCGGTTGGCCCGGGGATCTCGCCCAGTTCCCCCGCGCCCTGCTGGCGGGATCCGCGCTGGATCGCCGCTTCGGCCTCTATCCCGTCTGCGCGGCCCGCCTGCCCCAGGGCCCCTTCGCCGGGACCGAACATCGCCTCGGCCTCTATCCGGTGGTGGACTCGGTGCGGTGGCTGGAGCGGCTGCTGAAAGCCGGGGTCAAGACACTGCAACTGCGCATCAAGGACTTGCCCGCCGAAGAGGTAATGCCCGCCATCGCCGAGGCGGTGGCCCTGGGTCGCCGCTTCGGGGCCCGGCTCTTTATCAACGATTACTGGCAGCAGGCCATCGCGGCCGGTGCCTATGGGGTGCATCTGGGGCAGGAGGATATGGGATCAGCGGATCTCGCCGCCATTCAGGCCGCCGGCCTGCGCCTTGGCATCTCCACCCACGGCTACTTCGAGCTGATGCGGGCCCGGGAGCTGGCACCCTCCTATATAGCCTTGGGTCATATCTTCCCCACCAACACCAAGCAGATGCCCTCCCGCCCCCAGGGGCTGGTGCGGCTGCACCACTACCGCGCCCTGATGCAGGACTGGCCCACTGTCGCCATCGGCGGCATCAGCGAAGAGCGCATAGCGGCGGTGCAGGAGAGCGGGGTAGGCAGCATCGCCCTGGTCTCCGCCATCACAGGGAGCGACGACTGGCAGGGGGCCACGGCCCGGCTGTTGGCCGTCGTGGGGGCCGGGGATCAGGCGCGCTCCACCATGGCGGTGCAGGAGGTGGCACATGCGCTCTGACGAGGCATCTCTTAGTGACGAAGAGTATCTGCGCTACGGCAGGCAACTGATGTTGAGCGAAATCGGCGAGGCGGGGCAGGCGAGGCTGAAAGAGGCATCCGTGCTGATCGTCGGCCTCGGCGGCCTCGGCTCGCCGCTGGCGCTCTATCTGGCCGGGGCCGGGGTCGGCACCCTCTGGCTCGCCGACGGCGACACCCTGGACTCCAGCAATCTGCCGCGCCAGATCCTGTTCGATGGGGAGGGGCTGCGCCGCTCCAAGGCCGAGCTGGCCCGGGAGCGGTTGGCGGCCCACAACCCCCATGTGGAGCTGATCGCCATCAACCAGCGCCTCGATGGGACTAGTCTGCCAGCCTTCGTGGCCGAGGTGGATCTGGTTGTCGACTGCTGCGACAACCTGGCCAGCCGCCACGCCATCAACGCCGCCTGCGTGGCTCAGGGGAAACCCTGGATCTCCGCCGCCGCCGTCGGCTGGCAGGGTCAGCTGATGGTGCGAAGCGCGCCGGAACATGCCTGCTACGCCTGCCTCTACCCGGCGGATACCGAAGTAAGGGAGAGCTGCCAGAGCAGCGGCGTCACCGGCCCCCTGGTGGGGGTGATGGGTTCCCTGCAGGCCCTCGAAGCACTCAGGTTGCTGCTCGGGCGCCCCAGCCCGGTGGCGGGCACCCTGCGCCGCTTCGATGCCCTGGCCCACGAGTGGCAGTGCCTGCAGCTGCCCCCCGATCCCGACTGCCCGGTGTGTGGCAGCCATAAGGATGACCAATGAATATTCGATTGAACGATATCGAACTGACGCTGCCCACCGGTCAGCGCCTGACCGAGCTGCTGGCGGTGCAGGAGATTGCCCCCCAGGGGGTGGCGGTGGCCCTCAATGGCGCCGTGCTGCCCCGCAGCCGCTGGCCAGAGACCCGCCTCAATGACGGGGACGAGATCCACCTTTTCACTGCCATCGCCGGAGGCTGAGATGCTGACCATTGCGAACCACACCTTTTCTTCCCGTCTCTTCACCGGCACCGGCAAGTTTGCCCGCCCAGATCTGATGGCCGCCGCCATAGCGGCGAGCGGCTCCCAGCTCGTCACCATGGCCATCAAGCGCCTCGAGCCCGGCAAGCGCCACGACGACATCCTCACTCCGCTGCTGGCCCTCGGGGTCAAGCTGCTGCCCAACACCTCCGGTGCCAAGACTGCCGCCGAAGCTGTGTTTGCCGCCCACCTGGCCCGGGAGGCGCTAGGGACGAACTGGCTCAAGCTCGAGATCCACCCCGATCCCAAGTACCTGCTGCCCGATCCCATAGAGACCCTCAAGGCCGCCGAGCAGTTGGTGAAAGAGGGCTTCGTGGTGCTGCCCTATTGCGGCGCAGATCCCGTGCTCTGCAAACGGCTCGAAGAGGTGGGCTGCGCCGCCGTGATGCCGCTGGGCGCCCCCATCGGCTCCAATCAGGGGTTGGTGACCCGGGAATTCCTCTCCATCATCGTCGAGCAGGCCCGGGTGCCCGTGGTGGTGGATGCGGGGATCGGGGCCCCCAGTCACGCGGCGGCGGCCTTCGAACTGGGTGCCGACGCCGTGCTGGTGAACACGGCCATTGCCGTGAGCGGGGATCCGGTCGCCATGGGCCGCGCCTTCGCGCTCGCCTGCGAGGCCGGTCGCAGCGCCTATGAGGCGGGCCTCGGGGCGCGCGGCAGCCAGGCCCAGGCCTCCAGCCCCCTGACCGATTTTCTGGGGGCGTTATGAGCCTGGGTTTAGAGGTGATAGATGCTGCAGCTATAGGTTCTGTACCACAAGCTCAGCCAAGTGTTTGCCCCCCTCTCCCTTTGGGAGAGGGGTTGGGGGTGAGGGAGTCGGGGGTGAGGGCGCAGGAAGCCGACCCCTCCTTTATCGACCGCTGGCAGGAGCTGGAGTGGGACGACGTAGGCATGCAGATCCGCGCCAAGACGGCCCGGGACGTGGAGCGGGCGCTGGCCAATCCACGGCGCACCCTGCAGGACTTTATGGCGCTGATCTCCCCGGCTGCCGAGCACTTCCTGCCCCGGATGGCGGAGCTGGCGGAGCGCCTCACCCGCCAGCGTTTCGGCAACACGGTCGGCTTCTATGTGCCCCTCTATCTGTCTAACCTCTGCGCCAACGATTGCTCCTACTGCGGCTTCTCCATGAGCAACCGCCTTAAGCGCAAGACCCTGAATAGTGACGAGATTGAGCGCGAGTGCCTAGCCCTCAAGGCGCGCGGCTTCGACAGCGTGCTGCTGGTGACTGGCGAGCACGAGACCAAGGTGGGCATGGACTACTTTCGCGAGCAGCTGCCGCGGATCCGCCGCCACTTCAGTACCCTGGCGATGGAGGTGCAGCCCCTGTCCGAGGCCGAATACGCCGAGCTCAAAACCCTGGGGCTGGATGCGGTCATGGTCTATCAGGAGACCTACCACGCCCCGGCCTACGCCCGCCACCACCTGCGCGGCAACAAGCAGGACATCGAGTGGCGCCTCGCCACCCCGGACCGGCTGGGGCGCGCCGGGGTTGACAAGATTGGGCTCGGCGCACTGATTGGCCTGTCGCCGGACTGGCGTGCCGACAGCTACTTCGTGGCCGAGCACCTGGCCTGGCTGGAGCGCCACCACTGGCAGAGCCGCTATTCCCTCTCCTTCCCGCGCCTGCGCCCCTGCACCGGGGGGCTGGAGCCCGAGGTGACCATGTCGGACCGCCAGCTGGTGCAGCTTATCTGTGCCTGGCGCCTCTTCTCGCCGACCCTGGATCTGTCCCTCTCCACCCGGGAATCGCCCGCGTTTCGCAACGGCGCCCTGCGCCTCGGCATCACCCAGATGTCGGCGGAGTCGCGCACCCAGCCCGGCGGCTATGCGGAGGGAGACAAGGAGGAGCTGGAGCAGTTCGCCATCCACGACGATCGCACCCTAGGTGAGGTGGCCGCCGCCGTGCGGCAGGCCGGGTTGCAGCCGGTGTTTAAGGACTGGGAACCCTTCTTGGGCCGATAGGGGCGGCCAGACCCCCCTTTGGCCTGGTAGCCGCCCGGCATAACGGTTGGGCGCTGTTCTGTCTCGCGCCTTGCTGGCTTTGATGCGTTGGCTCCCTCCCCTGCGAAGGGGAGGGCTGGGGAGGGGTCTTTATGCGACATTTCATTGGCATCGTAGGGTCGATTAACCGTCAGGCGTAATCGTCCGTTCCGAGGTATGGTGTTGGCGGCAGGAGCCGTTGTGTGGTGGCACGGCTACGCCGTGCAGGACGCGAGGCTGCTGGCCTCGACGGGGTTTCGCCCGCCCTTCGGGCTTGGGCGAGTAACTTTTCTTTGAGTGGCCAAAGAAAAGTCACCAAAAGAAAGGCCACCCCGCCAATCCGACCGCTACGCGGTTTCTCTCGGGTCAGGTGCAAGGTCGGACGGACCGCCGCAGACGGCACATCCCTGTGCCGGCTGCGTCTACGCCATCATCCCTGATGGCGCTCCTGACCTTGTCCCTTCCCCTCGGCGGATTGGAGGGGGAACCAAAACCGTGCCCGTCATAACCTCAGGGAGTAGTCGTACGGTGCAATAAGCGGAGCGCATTGCACCGTAAGCAAGCAGGCTTGTAATGACAACCGGTGCCATTGACGTTGTTCATAAACCTTCTGGCTATGGCATCAATCACTTTGGTAGCGTTGATAGAATAGATACTATTAATTGATACATTGAATTACCCGCTACGCCATAAAAAACATTTTCTGCCAATTTCTTTAGCGTTATTGCTTTCTGATTATCTGTTATATGTTTTTCAATTTCATCCTTGATATGATGGTAAGTTTCAGTAGAGATATCCTTGTTTAGGTTGTCATGCAGTAATGAAATTAATTCTCGTGGTAAGTCATTATAGTTAGATAGTTGGAGTGAAATATAGTCTTGGGACTTTGTTAAACTTTGACATATGACCTGCTGAAGAGAATACATCTGATTTTCAAGAGCGCTTACTCTAGCTTTGTAATCATTATTTTCCTCTTTGTACAGCATTAACATTCGGTCATTAAATTTGAGCTCCATAGCTGCCATTTCTAGCTTCATTTTCAATTTCTCAACATGAATACTAGGGAAGGTGCGAATAAGCGGGGAAATTCTTCTCGGCTGACTCAGTCATTTCATTTCTTCATGTTTGAGCCGATT
>NZ_JAPCIX010000016.1:0-28954 GCF_027707605.1 Aeromonas sp. QDB31
TCGGCTCAAACATGAAGAAATGAAATGACTGAGTCAGCCGAGAAGAATTTCCCCGCTTATTCGCACCTTCCCTAGCTACCGCATTACGCCACCCAAACTTAAAGGCTTTGATATGGCTTTGTGTGATGGTGTCTATACCGATACTCGTTCGCTACAAGGGGCGCTTGATTTGGCATTTCTGAATGTTGACAGTGAACGCCAAGAAGAACTAAGGGCGCTGAATATCAACCATCGGTGTCCAGCTTGTAAGGGCGTAACGCTCATTCAGAAGAGAGATTGGCAAGAGGAGCGGATTTCTTGCCCCTTATGCGCCCGATACTCTCACTATTCCTACTATGAAGCCGTGAAAGATGAAGTCATCCGGTGATAGAGGAGAGGTACTTTACCCCTTACGCCTCTCAAGACATACAGCCCCCATCTGATTACTATCCCCTATAGCCAGTATGCTCATGGGGTTGTATTGACTCTTGCAGAGGGGGCCATTTGTCATATTTTCTGTGAGATTTTTTCAAGCTACATTGCATATATATAAGAACCCCCCCTTACCCCCTCCCCTGGCTGGTGCAACCAGCATTTCCCCAGCAAATCGACGATGCCTCTCTCCGCTCCCCACACAACTTTTCTTCCTGTCCCCTAAAACCACTGTCATTGTGTCAACCCATCACTGGGCAATTGATAGGGCTTGGAATGCCGTCATCATTCCGCCCCTAGCAGTTAGCTAAGTACACTCACAAGTACACTTCAAAACGCCAGAAATAGAAAAGGCGCAGCGGTTACTAACCTACTGCGCCTTTCTGTATTTGGTGGCCCCTGCCCGACTTGAACGGGCGACCAATCGATTATGAGTCGACTGCTCTAACCAACTGAGCTAAGGGGCCATGATGTTGGTTTTACGGCGTGGATTATAGGGGATGCAGGATAAGCCGTCCATAGGCAGATCAACCACTTGGCGAGTTTTTGTCCATCTATCACCCAATCTGTGCTCCGGAGCAACCATAGCGCCAAACCGGATAAAACAAAGCCCCGCATGGCGGGGCTTTTGAGACGGCTCAGGGAAAAGCCTCTGGACTATTCGTCCAGGAAGCTGCGCAGCACTTCCGAGCGGCTCGGGTGGCGCAGCTTGCGCAGCGCCTTGGCTTCGATCTGACGAATACGCTCACGGGTAACGTCAAACTGCTTGCCCACTTCCTCGAGGGTGTGGTCAGTGTTCATGTCGATACCGAAGCGCATACGCAGTACCTTGGCCTCACGAGCGGTCAGGCCAGCCAACACTTCGCGGGTGGCGTTGCGCAGGCTCTCGCTGGTGGCAGCATCCGCTGGCAGCGCCAGAGTGGTATCTTCGATGAAGTCGCCCAAGTGGGAATCTTCATCATCACCGATGGGCGTCTCCATGGAGATGGGCTCTTTGGCGATCTTCAATACCTTGCGGATCTTGTCTTCCGGCATGCCCATGCGCATGGCCAGCTCTTCCGGGTTCGGTTCACGACCCATCTCCTGCAGCATCTGACGGGAGATACGGTTGAGCTTGTTGATGGTCTCGATCATGTGTACCGGGATACGGATGGTACGGGCCTGATCCGCGATGGAGCGGGTAATGGCCTGACGGATCCACCAGGTAGCGTAAGTCGAGAACTTGTAGCCACGACGGTATTCAAACTTGTCCACCGCCTTCATCAAACCTATGTTGCCCTCCTGGATCAGATCCAGGAACTGCAGACCGCGGTTGGTGTACTTCTTGGCGATGGAGATAACCAGACGCAAGTTGGCCTCGACCATCTCTTTCTTCGCACGGCGGGCCTTGGCCTCACCAATGCTCATGCGACGGTTGATGTCCTTGATCTGGGCGATCGACAGACCTGTCTCTTCTTCGATCTGCTGCAGCTTGCCGATGGAACGCAGCACTTCTTCGTCCATCTCGACCAGACGCGGAGACCAAGCCTTGCCAGCCTGTTTCTGGTATTCAAACCAGGCAGTTTCGCACTCGTTGTTGGTGAAGGCCGCGACGAAGGTCTTCTTCGGCATCTTGGCCTGCTCAACGCAGAGCTTCATGATGATGCGTTCCTGCACGCGGACCCGTTCCATCATCTCGCGCATGTTGTTGACCAAGCGATCGAACTGCTTGGGCATCAGGCGGAATTGACGGAACACATCGGCCAGCTGGGCGATAGCGGCCTGGGTGTCGTCGTGGGCACGACCATTCTTCTGGATGGAGAGACGGGTGACTTCGTACTGGGCACGCAGTTCACCGAACTTCTCGCGGGCGACTTCCGGATCCGGACCACCGTCCCCGTCGTCGTCGGAGCTGTCGCCGTCTTCGTCTTCATCCTCGTCTTCATCTTCGTCTTCGTCAGCGAGATCGTCTTCACTGAGTTCGGAGCCGATGTGGGTGGCGGTCGGCGCCACGTCGTCCGCTTCGTTCGGATCGATAAAGCCGGAGATGATGTCGGACAGACGCAGTTGCTCGGCTTCGTACTTGTCGTACTGTTCGAGCAGGTAAGTGATGGCTTCAGGGTACTCGGCAACGGAGCTTTGTACCTGATTGATACCGTCCTCGATCCGTTTGGCGATGTCGATTTCGCCTTCACGGGTCAGCAGTTCGACGGTACCCATTTCCCGCATGTACATGCGGACGGGATCGGTCGTGCGACCAATCTCAGATTCAACAGATGCCAGAGCCTGGGCCGCTGCTTCGGCAGCGTCCTCATCGGCGGTACCACCTTCGGCCATGATCAGATCATCGGCGTCCGGGGCGTTTTCCACTACCTGGATACCCATATCGTTGATCATCTGGATGATGTCTTCGATCTGGTCAGAGTCGACAATGTCTTGCGGGAGGTGATCGTTCACCTCGGCATAGGTCAGGTAGCCCTGTTCTTTACCTTTGGCAACGAGGAGTTTAAGCTGAGACTGCGGGGTTTGCTCCATAGAACTCATCCGGTTGGTGTTGCTAGGTTGCGCGTACAGTGCGCTGCTGCGCAAATAGCCAATTCTAATAGAAAACCGCCAGACATGCTATGTCTGGTTGCGGCGTCGGTCATGAGAAACCCCTGCCCGCAGTATTGTCGGGGCCAGGCGGTTATAAATTGTTTGCTTTTAATCCCGTCGATTCGGGCAACGGTATTCATATTGGGACTAATCACTCAAATATCAAGCCCCGCTCTCATTTCTTTTCTCAATCTGTACCTCTCTGATCAGCATCATCAGCTCCTGTGTTTCCTCAGAGCTTAGCCCTTCCTGAGCAACCTTGGCCTGCAATTCTTCGATTCGTTGCTTCAGAAACTGGTTGATGAAACCGACGAAGGTATCCTGCAATTCTCCCAGAATATCCGGCTCCTGGTCGAGCTTGATCTCTTCAAACAGGTCGTGCATGGCCAATTGAGCCAGGATCTCCCCCTCCTTGGTGCCACGCCAGTGCTCCAACAAGATGCCGGTCGTGATCCCTGGCTGAGTCAGGATCTGCTGATGCAGCTGCAACAGGAACTTGATGCCCTGCACCCGCAGTCCAGCCAGTTCAGGCATGGGGGGAAGCTCGGCCGTTATCGCCGGATATTGCACCATCAACGCCAGTGCCCGGCGAATGGGGGTCAGTTTGGTGGCCTTGGGTTTGCTGACTTCGCCCTTGGGCTGGCTGTTGCGGGCAAACAGTTCGGCGATCCGCTGTTTGTTCTCCCCCCAACGCATCATGCTGGAGAGACGGGTGATCAATCCCTCGCGAGTAAAGCCCTCCGGCACGCGGCGGATCAGTTCGGCGGCCTTGTTGGCCACTTCAAACTTGCCCGCCTCGCCAGAGAGGGCGGCATCCCGCCCCAGACGCTCGAACATGAAGTCGGCGAAGGGCTGGGCCTCGTCCAGCAAGGCCTCAAACCCCTCCTTGCCAATCTGGCGCACCAGCGAATCAGGATCTTCTCCATCGGGCAGGAACACGAACTTGAGTTCGCGCCCGTCCTGCAGATGGGAGAGTGCGTTGTCCAGCGCCCGCCAGGCCGCCTCACGGCCGGCGTTGTCACCGTCGTAACAGCAGACCACCTCAGCCGTGGTCCGAAACAGGGTGTGGATATGGTCACTGGTGGTCGCGGTGCCCAGCGCCGCCACCGCATAATCGATGTCGTACTGACCGAGCGCCACCACATCCATGTAGCCCTCCACCACCAGGATCCGGCGAGGATCCTTGTGTGCCTGCTTCACCTCGTAGAGGCCGAACAGTTCACGCCCCTTGTGGAAGATGGGGGTTTCCGGGGAGTTGAGGTACTTGGGAGTGCCGTCCCCCAGCACCCGGCCACCGAAGCCGATGACCCGGCCCCGCTTGTCACGGATGGGAAACATGATGCGATCGCGGAAGCGATCATAGCTGCCTGGGCCGCTGTCGCGGGGGATCAACATGCCGCCGGAGATAAGCAACTGCTCGTGATCCCGGCTGGCGCCAAAGCGCCGACGCACCTGATCCCAGTCTCCCGGGGCATAACCTATGTTGAAGCGCTTGACCACTTCCCCGGTTAGGCCGCGCCCTTTAAGGTATTCCACCGCCTGCGGCGCGTTCTTGAGATTGCTCTCATAGAAGCGGGCAATCTGGTTCATCAGCTCGAACAGATCCTTGCTGACGGCGGGTTGGGCACTGCCAGAACCGCCCAGGCTCTGCTCGCGAGGCACCTGCATGCCTTGCATGCTGGCGAGCTCTTCGATGGCGTCCGGAAATTCGAGTCCGTCGTACTCCATGACAAAGCCGATGGCATTGCCGTGAGCGCCGCAACCGAAGCAGTGGTAGAACTGCTTCTCCTGACTGACGGTGAAAGAGGGGCTTTTTTCGTTATGGAAAGGACAACAAGCCTGATAGTTCTTACCAGCCTTCTTTAGCCGCACCCGCGAGTCGATCAGCTCGACTATGTCAGTGCGTACGAGCAGATCATCGATAAAGGATTGTGGGATCCTGCCTGCCATAACCGTCCTGTTTCACTGCAGAGAAAATAAAAAAGCCGCGCATTCACAGGGAAGCACGGCTTCTTTCGACTAACAAGAGAAATGCCTGTTACGCCAAGCGGGTTTTCACCTGAGCACTGACGGCGCCGACATCGGCACGACCCTGAATTTTCGGCTTCAAGACAGCCATGACTTTACCCATGTCCGCCATGACGGCAGCCCCACTTTCGATGATGGCTTGCTCGATCAACACGGCAATTTCCTCTGCGGTCAGCTGTTGCGGCAGGAATTCCTGCAGCACCAGAATCTCGGCGGACTCTTTGTCGGCAAGATCCTGACGACCGGCAGCTTCAAATTGGCTGATGGAATCGCGGCGCTGTTTGACCATCTTGGTCACGACAGCGAGGATATCCTCATCATTGAGCTCGACACGGGTATCGACTTCACGCTGCTTGATTTCTGCCATCAACAAACGGATCGCTCCCAAGCGAGCCTTGTCTTTGGCCAGCATGGCGAGTTTTTGTTGATCCTTGAGTTGATCCTTCAGAGACACGGCATGATCCCTCGATTAGTACAGGCGGATACGACGTGCGTTTTCGCGGGACAGCTTCTTGGCGTGACGCTTGACGGCAGACGCTTTGGCACGCTTGCGAATGGTAGTCGGCTTCTCGTAGAACTCACGGCTACGAACTTCAGACAGGATACCGGCCTTTTCGCAAGAACGCTTGAAGCGACGCAGAGCAACGTCAAACGGCTCATTTTCACGGACTTTGATTACTGGCATGTGCCTTTCACCTCAGTGATATATTGTTAGCTGATCTTCAATCGATCAGCATGTCTTAAAATGGTGCGAAATTATACTCTGGACAGGGAATGAAAGTAAACCCGCAGAGATCGCTCTGGTTTAAAAAACCCGCGAAGGTTACCATAGCCGTCTCATTTTAGCAGTGAAATTTTTTAGCAATGCGTGTATTGGGCATAGAGACATCCTGTGACGAAACCGGGATCGCGATCTTCGACGATCAAAAAGGGATCCTTTCCCACCAGTTGTACAGCCAGGTCAAGCTGCATGCGGACTACGGTGGCGTCGTCCCCGAGCTCGCCAGCCGGGATCACGTCCGCAAGACGATCCCCTTGATCCAGGCCGCATTGCAAGAGGCGGGACTGGGTAAAGATGACATCGACGGCATCGCCTACACTGCGGGGCCGGGTCTGGTTGGCGCCATCCTGGTGGGGGCGACCATAGGCCGCTCCCTCGCCATGGCTTGGGGTAAACCCGCTGTGGCGGTGCACCATATGGAGGGCCACCTACTGGCTCCCATGCTGGAGGAGCGGGCTCCCGAGTTCCCCTTCGTGGCGCTGCTGGTCTCTGGCGGTCACTCCATGCTGGTGCGGGTCGACGGCATCGGCAGCTATCAGCTGCTGGGGGAATCCATCGACGATGCCGCCGGCGAGGCCTTCGACAAGACCGCCAAGCTGATGGGACTGGACTACCCGGGCGGCCCCCTGCTCTCCCGTCTGGCCGAGAAAGGCACCACGGGACGCTTCACCTTCCCCCGCCCCATGACGGACAGACCCGGGCTCGACATGAGCTTCTCCGGCCTCAAGACCTTTGCCGCCAACACCATAGCCGCCAACGGTGACGATGAGCAGACCCGTGCCGACATCGCCCGGGCGTTTGAGGATGCTGTGGTCGACACCCTGGCCATCAAGTGCCGCCGCGCCTTGAAAGAGACCGGGCTCAAGCGCCTGGTGGTGGCCGGGGGCGTCAGCGCCAACCGTCATCTGCGCGCCCAGCTGGCCGAGCTGATGGAGAGTCTCAAGGGCGAGGTGTTCTATCCGCGCACCGAGTATTGCACTGACAACGGCGCCATGATCGCCTATGCCGGCATGCAACGCCTCAAGGCGGGCGTGTTCGAGCCGCTGGTCGTCAAGGCGGTGCCGCGCTGGCCGCTGGACACCCTGGATCCCGTGTGATCCCAAGGATCCTCTCGCAATGAAAAAGGGGCCTCTGGCCCCTTTGTTGTGTCTGTCCTCGGCATAACAGCCGTCAGCGGGTTCGGATCAATTGGTTCTAAACAGGGCCTCGATGGAGAGCCCCTGTCCCAGCAGGATCTCCCGCAGGCGGCGCAATCCCTCGACCTGGATCTGACGCACCCGCTCCCGGGTCAGGCCAATCTCGGCCCCCACGTCTTCGAGTGTCGCCGGCTCGTAACCGAGCAGGCCGAAGCGGCGAGCCAGCACCTCACGCTGCTTGGGATTCAGCTCTTCCAGCCAGTGGACTATGCTGCTGCGCATGTCATCCTCCTGGGACTCCAGCTCTGGCCCCATGCCTCGCTCATCGGACAGGACGTCGAGCAGGGCCTTGTCGCGATCGCCGCCGATGGGAGTATCCACTGAGGTGATCTTTTCGTTGAGCTTGAGCATGCGGTTCACATCGTCGACCGAGCGATCCAGCGCGAAGGCGATGTCTTCGGCGGTGGGTTCATGGTCTAGGCGGTGGGAGAGTTCGCGCGCGGTGCGCAGGTAGACGTTCAGCTCCTTCACCACATGGATCGGCAGCCGGATGGTGCGGGTCTGGTTCATGATGGCCCGCTCTATGGTCTGGCGGATCCACCAAGTGGCATAGGTGGAGAAACGGAAGCCGCGCTCCGGGTCGAACTTCTCGACCGCGCGGATGAGACCGAGGTTGCCCTCTTCGATGAGATCGAGCAGCACCAGGCCACGGTTGTTGTAGCGCCGGGCAATCTTGACCACCAGGCGCAGGTTGGATTCGATCATGCGCTTGCGCGCGGCTTTGTCACCGCGCAGGGCACGACGGGCGTAATAGACTTCCTCTTCGGCGGTGAGCAGGGGGGAGAAGCCGATCTCCCCCAGATAGAGCTGGGTGGCGTCCATCACCTTGTTCAGTTCCGGCACCATGAGCTCATCGGAGATGGTCTCCTCAGCCTCGGCGGCAACCTCCTGAACCTCTTCTTCCTCCTGGGCCTCCAGCTCTTCGTCGAACTCTAACTCTGCATCCTGCATTACCAGTTGTTCTTGGCTCATGATATGTCTCCCTGACCTGAACCAGAGTAAGACCTAGCTCTCTGGGTTAACGCTTTGGCAAATAGCCCATCGGGTTGATTGACTTGCCTTTGTACCGGATTTCAAAGTGCAAGCGCACATCCGGCGCATCCGTGCTACCCATGTTGGCGATGACGGCTCCGCCTTTGACGGAGTCTCCCTCCCTGACCCTCAGCTCGTCGTTGTGGGCGTAAGCAGAGAGATAATCATCGTTGTGCTTGAGAATAATCAGCTTGCCGTAACCCCTGAGTGCACTACCCGCGTAGACCACTTTGCCGCCGCTGGCGGCGTAAACGGGTTGACCCTTCTGGCCGGAGATGTCGATGCCCTTGTTGCCCTGTTCTGCAACGGAGAAGCCTTCAACGACCCGTCCTTTCGCTGGCCAATGCCAGGAGAGAGTTGACTGGAAACTGATGTTTTTTTGTTCTTTCGCCTGAGCGTATGCTGTTGACGGTGCAGGAGCAATCGTTTTCTGAGCAATAAACGGTGTGGTCGTACCTGCCGGCGCCGTCGCCAGAGGTTTGGGACCTGTGCTGGTCACGACAGGCGTGGTTGCCGCCACCATCTGACCAGTCGAGGACCCCGCGCCCCCCACGTTGAGCACCTGGCCAACATGGAGTGAATAGGGTGCCTGCAGGTTGTTGCGCTGTGCCAGAGTCTGATTGGACACATTGAACTGGCGGCCTATGCTGCTCAGGGTATCGCCACGACGCACCTCATAGGTGCCGTTGCCGCTGGTGACAGGGCGGTTCATTGCCATGCCGGTGCTGACCACGGCGCCGGAAGAGCCATCCAGCCTGAGCTGCTGGCCCGGATAGATGTTGTAGGGGGGGTTGATCCCGTTGAGGCTGACCAGGGATGCGACATCCATGCCCGAACGGAATGCGATGGAGTACAGGGTATCCCCCTTCACCACTGTGTAACTGCCACCCTGCATGCCCGAATTGGCCATGTTTTGACGAGTCGGGATGGTCGAGGCAATGGGGTCATTGCCCAGACTCTGTACCGGGGCAGCAGTCTTGCTGGAAGAGCAGGCAAGCAGTAGCCATGACAATACGATGACACTGCTTCCTTGCCAAACACGCGAACGCATAGTGGATCCTTAACGACTAAACCAGAAATAGGCCGCAATGGCCAAACCAATACAGAGCCAGCCGAGCACATCCACATAGTGCATCAGCTTGCGCTCCATCTTCTCACCACCCCACCGCATCAGACCCGCTACCAGGAAAAATCGCATGCCTCGACCGATCAGCGAGGTCAGGATAAAGGGCAGCAGTGCCATGTGGAGCAAGCCCGCCGTAACGGTAAACACCTTGTAGGGGATCGGCGTGAAACTGGCAATAAAAATCACCCAGATCCCCCACTGCGCAAACCACTGCTCGGCCAGCGCAATCTTGTCTTCATAGCCAACCGAGATCACCAGCGGCTGGACCACAGGTTCCCACAGGGCATAGCCAAGGGCATAACCAAACAGTGCCCCCAGCACCGAGAAGAGGGTTGCCAACCCGGCGTAGTGCCACGCCTTGTGTGGCTTGGCGAGCGCCATGGGGGCCAGCATCACGTCCACCGGAATAGGCCAGAACACCGACTCGATAAAGGCGGTGATGGAGAGATACCAGGGGGCGTGCTTGTGGCGGGCCCATTGCATCACCAGTACATACAAACGGGAAAACAACTTCACTCCACATCTCCGTCAATCAGGGGAACAAAACGCACCGGCTCCAGGATCCGGCTGGTCAGCTGGGAACCGGATCGTTCGATCAGCTGCAGAGTCTGCTGGCTATCCCCCACCGGCAGCACCAGACGCCCGCCTTCGGCCAGCTGATCGGTCAGGGCCTTGGGCACCTCGCTCGCCGCTGCCGTCACCAAGATGGCATCGAACGGTCCCTTGTTGGGCCAGCCCAGCCAGCCGTTGCCGTGCTTGGCAGAGACATTGTGCAGGTCGAGCTGGCGCAGCCGGCGCCGGGCTTGGAACTGCAACGACTTGATCCGCTCCACCGTGTAGACATGCTCCACCAGGTGGGCCAACACTGCGGTCTGATAGCCGGAGCCAGTGCCGATCTCCAGCACATGGGCCGGATCGTTCTGGATCAGCAACTCTGTCATCCGCGCCACTATGTAGGGCTGGGAGATGGTCTGGCCATGGCCGATGGGCAGGGCCGTATTGTCCCAGGCCTTGTGGGCCATGGCTTCATCCACAAACAGCTGGCGCGGCACTTTCGCAATCGCCGCGAGCACGCGGAAATCACGAATGTCCTGGGCAATCAGTTGATTTAACAGGCGCTGTACTATCACAACGTCATCCCTGCAGATCCAGCCAGGCACCCAGACTCGCCAGACTGTCATAGGCAGTCATGTCGATGGTCAATGGGGTGATGGAGACATAACCCTGCTCGATGGCGGCGAAATCCGTGCCGTCTCCCGCATCCTGCTGGCTGCCGGGAGGGCCTATCCAGTAGATGGGCTGGCCACGGGGATCCTCGCTGCGGATCACCGACTCGGCGGGATGGCGGTTGCCAAGGCGGGTCACCCTGATCCCCTTGATCTGCTCGAGGGGCAGGTCCGGCACGTTGACGTTGAGGATCTGATCGGCAGGCAGGGGATGTTTCATCAGCCCCTTCACCAGCAAGGCCGCATAGTGGGCCGCCGTGGCGAAGTGGGTCTTGCCCACCAGGGAGATGGCGATGGAGGGGAAGCCAAGGTGGCGTCCCTCGGTGGCCGCAGCGACCGTGCCCGAGTAGATGACATCATCCCCCAGGTTGGCGCCGTGGTTTATTCCGGCCACCACCATGTCCGGCTCCGGGCGCACCAGCTCGTTGACCGCCAGGTGCACGCAGTCTGTCGGGGTGCCCTTCACCGCATAACTCTCGCTGCCATTAAAGCCGGTTTCGCCAAGGCGCGTAACCCGCAGCGGCACTTCCAGCGTCAGGGAGTGACTCGCGCCGCTGCGGTTGCGATCCGGCGCCACCACAATGACTTCGCCGCAGGCAGTCAGCGCCTCGCTGAGGGCACGAATGCCCTCGGCATGTACTCCATCGTCATTACTGACCAGAATTCGCATCGGTTGGGTTCCTGAAACCGTGATCGGCCTCTTCGGCCTGCATTAACTCGCGCACCACGCTGGTGGCAAAGGCTCCGGCAGGCAGGAAGAAGGAGAGGGTCAGCACCTCGCCATCCTGCTGCCAGCTCATCTGCTCCGGCTTGAGCAGCAGTGGACGCCTGTCCTGATCCAGTCCGGCCTTCTCCAGTCCGTCACACCATTCGGCGTAAGGGGCCAGCACTGCCTGTTCAAACTCGGCGGCGGCACCCTGGCTCGCCAGTCGGCCACGGCCCCACTGGGGGGCGGTGAGCTGCACGTCGCCGGAGGCAAGGCGCGCCTCCAACTCGGGAGTCAGCACCTCTTCACTGAAGATGGAGTGGCTGCCCCTCAGCATCACACAGTCACCGGCCAGCAGCTGGTGTGCCAGCCCCTGTTCGATGCGGGCGCTGACAATGGCGTTGAACAGCATGCTGCGGGCGGCGGAGAGATAGAGGGAACGCTTGTTGCGATCCTTGATCCGCTTGCCGGCAAACATCGCCTTGGCCGCGTCCAGGTTGTTGCCATCCCGGCCAAAGCGCTGCTCGCCGTAGTAATTGGGCACGCCCTGAGTGGCGATGGCCTGCAGCCGGGCTTCCAGATCGCCAGCCTGTTCCAGACCGGTGAGGCGCAGGGTGAATTGGTTGCCCTTGAGGTAACCAACCCGCAGCTTCTTGTTGTGGCGCTTGGCCTGCAGGATCTGGATGCTGTCGCTCTGGATGACAGAGAGATCCGGTTCGCCCTTGCCCGGCAGATGAATGCCGAACCACTGCTCGGTCACCGCGTGGCGATCCTTGAGACCCGCCCAGGTCACCGCATTGCGGTTGACGCCGGCCGCATCGGCCAGCAGACCCGCGACCCAGGCGGTGTTCTCGCCGGTTTTGCGCACCCGCACGAAGATGTGCTCCCCCTCCCCGCAGGGTTCGAAGCCGAGATCTTCATTCACCACGAAGTCGGCGGCCTCGGCCTTGAGGATGCCGCGGGCGACCGGCGCCCCGTGCAGATAGCTCAGCTGTTCCAGCATCATTGTTTCACCAGTAAGACAACGGCTTCGGTGGCGATCCCTTCCTTGCGCCCCGTAAACCCGAGTTGTTCTGTGGTGGTCGCCTTGACATTCACCCGGTTCAAATCACATTGCAGATCGGCCGCCAGCACGGCGCACATGGCCGCGATATGGGGCGCCATCTTGGGAGCCTGGGCGATGATGGTCACATCCAGGTTGCCGATGGCATAGCCCGCCTGCTGCACCCGGGCAAAGACGTCTCGCAGCAGGATGCGGCTGTCGATCCCCTTGAACTCGGCGGCGGTATCGGGGAAGTGACGGCCGATGTCGCCGGCGCCGATGGCCCCCAGCAGGGCATCGCTCACCGCATGCAGCACGACGTCGCCGTCGGAGTGGGCCAGCAGGCCCTGCTCATAGGGTACCGGGACGCCACCCAGCATGCAGGGGCCAACCCCGCCAAACTTGTGCACGTCAAAACCATGTCCAATTCGCATCATGCCTGATCCCCCCTCAATACACAGAAATCTGTCTCATCAAAACCATGTCCAATGCGGATCATGCGGGCCCCTCTGCGGGTCAATCGGGTCGCACCTGCTGGCGCGCACTCTGTTGTTGTAAAAAGAGCTCGGCCAGGGAGAGATCTTCCGGGCGGGTCACCTTGATGTTGTCGGCACGCCCCTCCACCATCTTCACGGTAAAACCGGCGCGCTCCATGGCGGAGGCTTCGTCTGTGATGAGGGCACCCAGGGCCAGCCCCTCCTCCAGCGCCCGCTTCAGGGTGCCGATGGGAAACATCTGCGGCGTCAGGGCATGCCAAAGCTGTTCGCGCTCGACGGTCGCCACTATGTTGCCAGCCCCGTCTGTGCGTTTCATGGTGTCGCGCACCCGGCTGCCGAGAATGGCGCCATCGCACGCCATGGCACAGGCTATCAGGGCATCGAGATCCCCCTGGGTCAGACAGGGACGGGCGGCGTCGTGCACCAGTACCCACTTCCCCTCTGCCACATGCAGGGCGTTGAGCACCGAATAGGCACGCTCGCTTCCCCCTTCCACTCGCAGCACCCGCGGGTCGGCCGCCACGGCCAGTTGCTCGAACCACTCATCGTGCGGCGCCAGCGCCACTATCACCCGAACGATAGCCGGATGGGACAGTAAACAGCCGAGCGTATGCTCCAGGATGGTCTTCCCCGCCAGTGTCAGGTACTGCTTGGGGCAGTCTGCTCCCATGCGGCTGCCGATACCGGCGGCCGGAACTATGGCGGTCAGCCCGCTGTGGCAATCAGTCATCGTAGGGGACGCCGTCCGGCTCCGTTGCTTGGTCTTTATCTTTGGGAATGATCCGGTAGAAGGTCTCGCCCTGCTTGATGTAGCCAAGATCGTTGCGCGACAGCTCCTCGATGGCCTCAAGGCCCGAGGTCAGATCGTCGATCTCCCGGTAAATCAGGTTGTTGCGGTCCTTGAGAACCAGATTGTCCTGCTGTTGCCGCTCGATGGCATTGGAGAGCTCCCGATAATCGGATAGGCCGTTTTTCCCCAGCCAGAAGTCATATTGCAGCCCTCCCAACAGGAGGAGCAGGATAAGAGTGAGTAGCCGCATGCACTGAGTCTCCTTCAAGCGGCCTAGTTTCCCATATTCGCAGGCAAGACAAAAGAAAGCCGGTGTGCCAGACGGGGCGGGGGACTAAAAAAGATGGCAGGGCCCCGCAGACGAGGGCCAAAAAACCGCGCAGTTCCCAAGACGGGGGGCCTTGGCGCCAGATTGGCGGCAACCATACGAAAACCGCCGCCGATCAGCGGCTGGCCTGACAATGGGGTGGCGACGGATACAAAAAAGCCCCGCCAGAGTGGCGGGGCTTTTCAACAGCTTAAGAATTGCAGGCAGTAATTACTGGCCTTTGACTTCTTTCAGACCGCGGAACGGAGCCTTGGCACCCAGGGCTTCTTCGATACGGATCAGCTGGTTGTACTTGGCAACACGGTCAGAACGGCTCATGGAACCGGTCTTGATCTGGCCAGCAGCGGTACCCACGGCCAGGTCGGCGATGGTCGCGTCTTCGGTCTCACCGGAGCGGTGGGAGATGACGGCGGTGTAGCCAGCGTCCTTGGCCATCTTGATGGCAGCCAGAGTTTCGGTCAGGGAACCGATCTGGTTGAACTTGATCAGGATGGAGTTGGCGATGCCGTTGTCGATACCGCGCTTCAGGATCTTGGTGTTGGTTACGAACAGGTCGTCACCCACGATCTGGATTTTCTTGCCCAGTTCAGCAGTCTGGTAGGCGAAGCCTTCCCAGTCAGATTCGTCCAGGCCATCTTCGATGGAGACGATCGGGAACTTGGTGGTCAGGTCGGCCAGGTAGTCAGAGAACTCGTTGGAGGTGAAGATACGACCTTCGCCCTTCAGGTTGTACTCTTTCTTCGCTGCGTCGTAGAACTCGGAAGCAGCGCAGTCCATGGCCAGGGTGATGTCGGTGCCCAGCTTGTAACCGGCAGCGGCAACGGCTTCGGCGATCACTTCCAGCGCTTCGGCGTTGGACTTCAGGTTCGGTGCGAAACCGCCTTCGTCGCCTACTGCAGTGGCGTAGCCCTTGGACTTCAGTACCTTGGCCAGGTTGTGGAAGACTTCGGCACCCATGCGGATGGCTTCTTTCAGGGTCTTGGCGCCAACCGGCTGGATCATGAACTCCTGGATGTCGACGTTGTTGTCGGCGTGCTCACCACCGTTGATGATGTTCATCATGGGCAGCGGCATGGAGTAGACACCCGGGGTGCCGTTCAACTCGGCGATGTGGGCGTACAGCGGCAGGCCCTTGGCAGCAGCAGCGGCTTTGGCGTTAGCCAGGGAAACGGCCAGGATGGCGTTGGCGCCGAACTTGGATTTGTTCTCGGTACCGTCGAGGTCGATCATGATTTGGTCAATAGCGGCCTGGTCCTTGGCATCTTTACCCAGCAGAGCCTGAGCGATCGGGCCGTTTACGGCTTCGATGGCTTTCAGCACGCCTTTACCCAGGAAACGGCTCTTGTCGCCGTCACGCAGTTCCAGCGCTTCGCGGGAACCGGTGGACGCGCCAGACGGAGCGGCTGCCATACCAACAAAACCACCTTCCAGGTGAACTTCGGCCTCAACGGTCGGGTTACCACGGGAGTCGATGATTTCACGACCGATCACTTTAACGATCTTGGACATGTGTATTTCCTCAGGTTTCGTAAAAAAACAACAAAAATATGCCAAAAAAAGCGGCTGCGGCACAGAGCCCCAACCGCATTTATTTTCAATTACTTCAAATTACGCTTCTGATACTCGCCTGCCGCCTTAACAAAACCGGCGAACAGGGCGTGGCCATCACGGGGAGTCGAGGTGAACTCCGGGTGGAACTGCGCAGCCACGAACCAAGGGTGATCCGGAATCTCGATAATTTCCACCAGCTTCTTGTCGGCGGAAAGACCGGTCACCTTCAAACCGGCCGCTTCGATCTGCGGCAGCAGCTTGTTGTTCACCTCGTAACGGTGACGGTGACGCTCGTAAATGGTCGGGCTGCCGTACATCTGGCGCACCTTGGAGCCTTCCACCAGGTGGCAGAGCTGGGAACCCAGACGCATGGTGCCGCCCAGATCAGACTTCTCGGTACGGGTCTCGACGTTGCCCTCTTCATCCACCCACTCGGTGATGAGGCCGATAACCGGATAGGCGCAATCTTTCTTGAATTCGGAGGAGTGAGCCCCTGCCATGCCCGCCACATTGCGAGCGAATTCGATCATGGCAACCTGCATGCCGAGACAGATACCCAAGTAAGGGATCTTGTTCTCACGGGCATACTGGGCGGCCAGGATCTTGCCTTCCACGCCACGCTCACCGAAGCCACCCGGCACCAGGATCGCGTCCAGACCTTCCAGCAGCTCGGAGCCACGGGTCTCGATGTCCTGGGAGTCGATGTACTTGATGTTGACGGAAAGACGCGTCTTCAGGCCGCCGTGCTTGAGTGCTTCGTTGACGGACTTGTAGGCATCCGGCAGGGAGACATACTTGCCGACCATGCCGATGGTCACTTCTGCAGTCGGGTTGGCCTCTTCGTAGACCACCTGTTCCCACTCGGACAAGTCGGCTTCCTTGCACTCCAGGCCGAAACGGGCGATGAAGTAGTCATCCAGATTTTGGGACTTGAGCAGGGCCGGGATCTTGTAGATGGAGTCGACGTCCTTCATGGAGATGACGGCGCGCTCTGGCACGTTGCAGAACAGGGCGATCTTGGCTCGCTCGTTGGCCGGGATGGCGCGATCGGAGCGACAGATCAGCACATCTGGCTGGATCCCGATGGAGAGCAGCTCTTTGACGGAGTGCTGGGTCGGCTTGGTCTTCACCTCGCCGGCGGCGGCCAGATAAGGCACCAGGGTCAGGTGCATGAACATGGCATTGTCGCGGCTCACTTCGGCAGCCAGCTGACGAATGGCTTCGAGGAACGGCAGGGACTCGATATCGCCCACTGTGCCGCCCACTTCGACGATGGCCACCTGATGGCCTTCGGCGCCTGCAATCACCCGCTCCTTGATGGCGTTGGTGATGTGCGGGATGACCTGGATGGTGGCGCCCAGATAGTCACCACGACGCTCTTTGCGCAGCACGTCGGCATAGATGCGGCCGGTGGTGAAGTTGTTGCGACGGGTCATCTTGGTGCGGATGAAACGCTCGTAATGGCCCAGATCCAGATCGGTCTCAGCCCCGTCCTCGGTTACGAACACTTCACCGTGCTGGGTCGGGCTCATGGTGCCCGGATCCACGTTGATATAGGGGTCCAGTTTCATGATGGTCACATCCAGACCACGGGCTTCCAGAATGGCTGCCAGAGAAGCTGCGGCAATGCCTTTGCCGAGGGATGAAACAACGCCACCAGTTACAAAAATATATTTTGTCGTCATGCTGAACCTGAAAGAAGTTTAGGGAATTTTAAGGGGTGCTTCGGGGATGAAGCAGGACGGGGAAACAGTATACCAAAACCCCCTCTCCCAAACAATGAACAAAAATCTATCAGGCTCGCCGCTCCCTCGTCTTGCGCCAAATCAACTTTGCTCGGTTTCCTTGGCCCGGCACCAGGCTGCATCCAGCTTCTCCAGGGTGCAATCCGTCATTTTCAGCCCTTCCGCTGCAATAAACTGCTCAACCTGACGAAAACGTCGTTCGAACTTGGCGTTCGCACCCCGCAGCACCTGCTCGGGATCCTTGCCCAGATGGCGCACCAGGTTGACGGTGGCAAACAGCAGATCACCGAGCTCGTCGCTTACCCGTGCCTCGTCCACATCGACCATCAGCGCTTCTTCCATCACCTCCTCGATCTCCTCGTGGATCTTGTCCACTACCGGCCCGAGCGTCTTCCAGTCGAAACCGACGGTGGCGCAGCGCTTCTGGATCTTGGCGGCCCGGGTCAGGGCCGGCAGCGAGAGGGGGATGTCATCGAGCACGCTCTCTTTATCCAGCGCGGCCCGCTCCTTGGCCTTCTCCGCCTCCCAGTTCACCTTGACCGCCTGCTCGTCACCGAGGTCCGCATCGGAGAACACATGGGGGTGGCGGCGAATGAGTTTCTCGCTCACCGCATCGACTATGTCGGCAAAATCGAACAGTCCCTGCTCCTTGCCAAGCTGGGCGTAGAAGACCACCTGGAACAGCAGATCCCCGAGCTCCCCCTTCAATCCATCCCAATCCTGAGTCTCGATGGCATCGGCCACCTCGTAGGCCTCTTCCAGGGTGTGGGGCACTATGGTCTGGAAGCTCTGCTTGAGATCCCAGGGGCAACCCCCGTCCGGGGAGCGCAGTTGAGCCATGATGTCGAGCAATTGAGGGAGGTCGTAACGTTGGGACATGGGATCTTCGCTTTCGATTCGTTCAAGAAGGGTCATAAAGCACAACCGGCCACGGGGGCCGGTCACTATTTATCGGGTATCAGAGGCGCTTGGCACTGATCACGTCGTTGAGCTGGCTGAGCTTGGCCAAGGCCCGGTTAAAGGCGTTGATATTGTAGATCTCCAGCTCCATGTCGATCTCGGCGGTCTGCTCGCGCACGTTGGAGCGCGAGCGCACCCCCATCACGTTGATCTTCTCGTTGGCCAGTACTGTGGTGATGTCACGCAGCAGGCCGGATCTGTCGTTGGAGAGGATGCGGATGGTGAGGCCATAACCGCCGGAGTAGTTCTCCCCCCAGACCGCATCGATCAGTCGCTCAGGGTTGCGGCGCGACAGCTCTTTCAGTTGTTCGCAATCCTCCCGGTGGATGGAGACGCCACGACCCATGGTGATGAAACCCTGGATGGAGTCCCCCGGGATGGGCTGGCAGCAGCGGGCAATGTGGGTCATCAGATTGCCGACCCCTTCCACTACGATGTGATCCTTGGCCTTGGGGCGGAAGGGCGCATTGGCCTTCTGCTCCAGCTTCTCCAGCAGGCGGCGGTCTTCTTCCTCCGCCGTCGGCTTGTTGTAACGAGTGTCGAGGTAGTTGAGCAGTTGGTTGATGCGGATGTCGCCGCTGCCGATCCCGGCCAGCAGATCTTCCAGCTCCTCCGCATGGAAGCGCTCCAGCACCACCTTGTCCACCTTGGAGAGCGTCAGGTTGTGCCTGTCCAGCTCCTTCTCCAGCAGCTCCTTGCCGGCGGCGATGTTCTTGTCCCGATCCAGCTTTCTGAACCAGGTCGCCACCTTGGCCCGCGCCCGGCTGGAGCGCAGGAAGCCTGCATTGGGGTTCATCCAGTCGCGGCTCGGGTTCGGCTCCTTCTGGGTGATCACCTCCACCTGATCACCGGTCTGCAGCGTGTAGGTAAAGGGCACTATGCGGCCATCCACCTTGGTCCCGATGCAGCGGTGGCCGATCATGCTGTGAACGTGATAGGCAAAATCGAGCGGGGTGGCCCCCGCCGGCAGGTCGATGACGTCCCCCTTGGGGGTGAACACATAGACTCTGTCCTCGAACACCTGACTGCGCAGATCGTCCAGCAGGGAGCCGCTCTCGGAGAGATCCTCCTGCCAGGCGAGGAGCTTGCGCAGCCACTCGATCTTGTCTTCGAAGGTACTGGTCTTGGCTGCAGCCTGGGCCCCTTCCTTGTAGCGCCAGTGAGCCGCCACGCCGAGTTCGGCATCCTGATGCATCTGCTCGGTGCGGATCTGGATCTCCACCGTCTTCCCCTCCTCCCCCACTACCACTGTGTGGATGGACTGGTAGCCGTTGGGCTTGGGGTTGGCGACATAGTCGTCAAATTCGCGGGGAATATGATGGAAATGGGTGTGGACGATGCCGAGCGCCGCATAACAATCCTGCAGCCGCTTGGTGATCACCCGCACCGCACGCACGTCGAACAGCTCGTTGAATTCGAGGTGCTTCTTCTGCATCTTGCGCCAGATGCTGTAGATGTGTTTCGGTCGGCCATAGACCTCGGCCTCGACCCCGGCTTCGGCAAGCGCATCGCGCAGGGACTGCACGAACTCGCGGATGTAGCGCTCCCGATCGAGTCGTTTCTCGTCGAGCTGCTTGGCGATCTGCTTGTAGGTATCCGGGTGCAGGTAACGGAAGGCGAGATCTTCGAGCTCCCACTTGAGCTGACCGATGCCGAGGCGGTTGGCAAGGGGCGCATAGATGTTGGTGATCTCCTGGGCCATCAGCACCCGGGTCTCCTCATCCGCCAGCTTGGCCTCCCGCAGGCAGGCGATCCGCTCCGCCAGCTTGATGACGACGGCGCGCACATCCTCCACCATGGCGAGCAACATGCGGCGCACGTTGTCCACCTGCTCCGGGGAGGTCTCGCTGCGGTGCAGGGTCTGCAGAGAGCGGATGGCCTCCATCTCCAGCACCCCTTCCACCAGCTTGGCGATCTTGGGACCGAAGTCCTCGTTCACCTTCTCCTGCTTGATGAGGCCGGCTTCGACGAAGGGATAGAGAATGGCCGACTTGAGGGTGGCGAGATCCATGCTGAGCATCAGCAGTATGCCCACCATCTCGACGCCACGCACCAGCAGGCGGTTGGTGAGCGCCTCGTCGCCAAGCGTCAGACAGTACTGGTAGACGGTTCGCAGTTGATTCTTGTCGCTTTCACTCAGGGTAAGGGAACTGACCCACTCCTCCAGAGTGAAATTGTCTTTCAAATGAATTTCGCGCACCGCAACCATGGTATCAATCCTTAAAATTGTGGGGCCGAAAGCCGATGCTTTCTGCCATCCCCTCATCAGCTGATGACTGCCTCAAATGGGGATGCGCGAGAGAGTTTTCAAGGCATGTTGCCGATCCCGGTAACAGGTTTCTCTCGCACATCAGGCCCATTTTTGCAGATCTAGATTACCCTAATCACCCCTGCGCAAACAGCGCTACCGGCATCGTAAGGCCGACAAAACGCAGCACCGGCAATCTCAAAACAGCCTGCTCAATCCCGTTCAAACAGCGCCATGGACTCCAGATGACCGGTGTGGGGGAACATGTCCAGCATCCCCAGGCGAGCCAGTCGATAACCCCCCTTCACCAGCACCTGGCTGTCCCGGGCCAGGGTGACAGGGTTACAGGAAACATAGACCACCCGCTTGGGCGAAAGTGCCGCCACGTGGCTCATGACTTCCAGCGCCCCGGGCCGGGCCGGATCCAGCAACACCAGATCGAAGCCTTCCCGCGCCCAGGACATGCCGACGATGTCGCCGCTCAAATCCGCCTTGTAGAAACGGGCGTTGTCGATGCCGTTGCGACGGGAGTTCTCCTCGGCACGGGCCACCATGGCGAGCTCCCCCTCGACTCCCACCACTTCACGGGCCTGACGGGCCAGCGGCAGGGTGAAGTTGCCGATGCCACAGAAGAGATCCAGCACCTTGTCGTCCTTGGTCGCCCCCAGCCACGCCAGCGCCTGGGTCACCATGCTCTGGTTGATGGGGCCGTTGACCTGAATGAAGTCGCCAGGGGCGAATGCAAGAGACAGGCCATCGAGGGTGTAGCTCGGCTGAAATTGTTGACGCAGGGGTTCGATGCGCTCATCCGCCGCCTGCAGATAGAGATCGATCCCCTGGGCCTCGGCAAATGCCACCAGCAGGGCGCGATCCGCCTCGTTGGGGCGACCTGTGTGGCGCAGCAGCATCATGATGCCCTGTTCGGCCTGGATGAGCTCCGCATGCCCCAGCTCGCGCTGGCTCTTCAAACGATTGAGGCACTCGCGCAGCGGGGTGATGAGGGCAGAGAGGGGGTCGGCCAGCACGGGGCAGCCCGCCACCTCCACCAGGTCATTGGATTGACGGCGACGGAACCCCACACGAGTGCAGCGACCGTTCTTGTCAAACTTGATGGCGAGACGGCAGACCCGGCGATAGCTGCGGGACTCTCCCTTGAGCACGGGCTCGAGCGCCGGTGCCTTGATGTTGCCAAGGCGCTCGAACAGGCTGACCAGCCCGGCCTCCTTGACCGCCTGCTGATCCGCTTCGCCGAGATGCTGGGCACTGCAACCGCCGCACTCGCGATAATGGGGGCAGAAGGGATCGATGCGATTGGCCGCCGGGGTCACTATCTGTTGCAGGGCGGCGTGGGCATAGTGCTTCTTGTCATCGACGATGCGAGCCTTGATCAGCTCACCGGGGAGTGCCCCTTCGACAAAGATGGCCTTGCCCTGATGACGGCCGACACCGACACAGTGGTGGTCCAGACTGTCTATCGTAAATTCAATACGTTGGGGCTGGGTTGATTTCTTTTGGGGCTTGAAAAACTGGGCCATAAAACTTGGTGCCTATAGGTGGCTATGTCATGATTGTGGAATCTGCAGCAGGCCATTGTCCCACAAGAATAATAGTATGACCAAATGCGGCCTGAGGGCCCGAGCTGCAGCCTCTGCACCATTGCCCAATCTGACCATAAGTGGCCCATTGATATGACAGGATACGGCCTGAGCGCCCGTACGGTGACATCGCCTGTATTGCCAGCCCTCCCCCTGCGCCCACACGCTCCCAGGGCTATGGTCTGCATCATGTTTGCCGGCGGTTTATCAGCATGACCAAGTACGGCCTCAGAGCCCGTGTACTGGCATTTACCATATTGCCAACCCTGATCATCGGCGGCCTGATCGCCGGTTACTTTACCTTCCACCGCTACCATCAGCTGGAAAACAACCTGATCGATCAGGGCATCAACATCATAGAGCCCCTGGCCATCGCCAGTGAATACGGCATGACCCAGCACAGCCGTGAGTCGCTCAAGCGGCTGATCGGGCTGACCCATCGCAAGAACTCCCCCTTCATCAAGTCCATCGCCGTCTTCACCCAGGACAACCAGCTGTTCGTGACGTCCAACTACCACAGGGACTTCAGCCAGCTGCGCCTGCCCGATGGCAGCGCCATCCCGGCGCTGACCAGCGTCTCTTTCAACGGCGATGACATCATCTTGCGCACCCCCATCCAGGCCGAGACCAGCCTGGACGGCTTCCCCCTGCCGAGCGATCTGGAGCCGCCTGTCATCGGCTACATCTCCATGCAGCTCGCCACCGACAGGGCCATCGTCCTGCAGTATCGCGACGCCTTCTTCGCGGTGATCATCGTGCTCATCGGCCTCGCCATAAGTACCCTGTTTGGCTTTCGCCTGGTCAAGAGCGTGACCCAGCCCATCACCGACATGGTGCAGGCGGTGCACAGGATCAGGGAGGGTCGCCTCGATACCCGGGTCAGCGGTCAGCTCACCGGCGAGCTGGACATGCTGAAGAACGGCATCAATGCCATGGCCAAGGCGCTCTCCGAATACCATGAAGAGATGCAGCAGAACATCGATCAGGCGACCTCGGATCTGCGAGAGACGCTCGAGCAGATAGAGATCCAGAACGTCGAGCTCGACATGGCGAAGAAGCGGGCTCAGGAGGCTGCGCGGGTCAAATCCGAGTTCCTGGCCAACATGTCCCACGAGCTGCGCACCCCACTCAACGGCGTCATCGGCTTCACCCGCCAGTTGCTCAAAACCAGCCTGACACCGAGTCAAACCGACTACATGCAGACCATAGAGAAGTCGGCGCGCAACCTGCTCGGCATCATCAACGACATCCTCGACTTCTCCAAACTGGAGGCGGGCAAGCTGCAGCTCGAGCATATACCGTTCAGCCTGCGCGACACCCTCAACGAGACCATGCACCTGCTGGGGCCGAGTGCCCATGACAAGCAACTTGAGCTCTCCTTGCAGGTAGACGCCGCCGTGCCGGATTATCTCACCGGCGACCCCATGCGCCTGCAACAGGTGCTGACCAACCTCACCGGCAACGCCATCAAGTTCACCGAGCGCGGCAACGTGGATGTGCGCGTCGAGCAGACCGGGGCCCCCAACGGCAGTAAGGTTCGCCTGCGGGTGCTCATCCGGGATACCGGCATCGGCATCTCGGAAGAGCAGCAGCGCCAGTTGTTCCAGGCCTTCAATCAGGCCGACTCCTCCATCTCCCGCCGCTATGGAGGCACCGGGCTCGGCCTCGTCATCACCCAGAAGCTGGTGCAGCAGATGGGTGGTCAGATCCGGTTCGAGTCCGAGCTTGGCAAGGGCTCCGTCTTCTCGTTCAATCTGGAGCTGGAGGTCTCTCCCCTGCCCCAGACCGAACGGCTGCCGCTGGATCGCATCCTGGGCAAGCGGGTCTGGCTGCTGGAGCCGGACCCCTTCACCCACGCCTCCCTGCTCTCCCTGCTGGCTGAATGGCAACTGGATGTGCAGTCGCTGACCATGGCAGACGGCTGGCCGGAGATGGGCAGCCAGGACATGGTGATCATCGGCGGCAGTACCCTGCATACCCCGCAACAGGTGATAGCCCGTCTCGATGGCCTCAGCGGGCAACAGAACACCATAGTGCTGCTCAGCAGCCACGAGCCGGCGCTCTATGACGCCATGCTGGCCCATGGGGCCGCCCACTGCCTTTCCAAGCCCATCAACCACCGCAAACTGCTGCACGCCCTGCTCTCCCCCGAAGCGGCCAGGCGAACGCCGCTGCCCGCGCCGACGCCTCGCCGGGTGCAAGCCGTCAAGGTGCTGGCGGTGGATGACAATGCGGCCAACCTCAAGCTCATCGCCGCCATGCTCAAGGAGATGGTGACCGAGGTGGTGGTGTGCAAGAACGGCAAGGAGGCGGTCAACCTGGCCCAGAGCCAGCCGTTCGACATCATCTTCATGGATATCCAGATGCCCGTCATGGATGGCATCAGCGCCACCCAGGCTATTCGGCATCACTCCCTCAACACCGAGACCCCCATCGTCGCGGTCACCGCCCATGCCATCCCGGGTGAACGAGAGCGGCTGATCCGCCAAGGCATGGACGACTACCTGTCCAAGCCCATCGACGAGGGCATGCTGGCACAGCTCATCACCGACTTCGCCCACAGGCGCCATCAGAACCAGGGGGATCAACAGATAGACTGGGCCTTGGCGGTGCGCCAGGCGGCGGGCAAAGAGGCACTCGCCAAAGAGATGCTGACCATGTTGCTGGCCAGCTTCGACGAGGTGGAGCCCATGCTGGAAGCCGCGTTGACGGGCGGAGTGGAGGATGACGAAGTGCTGGCCCAGCTCCATCGCCTCAACGGCGGCTGTGCCTACTCAGGGGTGCCCGGCCTGCAACGCCTGCTCTCCCAGCTCGAGCAGCAACTGCGCGACGGTGTGGCCGTCAGCGAGCTCGAACCCGAGCTGCTGGAGCTGCAAGATGCCCTGGAACAGGTGAAGCGGGAGGCCCCTCGCTACCTGGCCCTGATCGAATGAGGCGCTTTTTCTGACTGCGAGGCCCGCAGATGGTAAAATCGCGCCGTTTCCACAGGAGTCAACATGACCAACAACGATATTCTGCGCCGCCTGCGCTACGCCCTTACCATCAGCAACGATCAGATGGTCGAGATGTTTGCCAAGGGCAACCTGACCGCCACTCACGCCCAGCTCCACAGCTGGTTGCTGAAAGAGGCGGCGGAAGGGGAAGAGCAGGACCCGGGCTTTGTCCCTTGCCCGGACGCGGCACTTAGCCAGTTCCTCGACGGTTTCATCGTCGTGCGCCGCGGTGTGCGGGAAGATGCCCCGCCCCAGGTGATCCCGAACCGGATCAACAACAACCTGATCCTGCGCAAGCTGCGCATCGGCCTCAACTACAAGGAAGAAGACATGCTGGGCACCCTCAAGCTCGCCAACTTCAACCTCTCCAAGTCCGAGCTGAGCGCCCTGTTCCGCGCCAAGGATCACAAGCACTATCAGGATTGCGGGGATCAGATCCTGCGCAACTTCCTCATCGGCCTCACCGCCAAGTACAGGTCCGAACCATGAGCCCGCGCGCGCGCGTCACCGCCAGACGGCGCGCCTGAGCCATGGGCCAGCGCGCCTGCCCCCCGTCATTCCGCCTGGGCGGCAGGCCGCGCTGGCCATCCCTGTTTTCCTGTTCCCCCTGGCCAGGTAAATGCCGCACCAGCTTGCTGTCACTCAGCCTGTTGCTGGGGCTTGGCGCCTGCCAACCGGCACCTTATGAGCTATCCACCCGCCATACCAGTGCCAACCAGAATGAACGTATCGCCTTTCTGATCCTCCACTACACCGACGAGGATGACGCCCGCTCCCTGCGCCTGCTGACTGAACCCGAACACAAGGTGAGTGCCCACTACCTGATCCCCCGCGACACCGACGAACGGCCGCTTCCCGTCTACCAACTGGTGCCCGACAGCCAGCGCGCCTGGCACGCCGGTCGCAGCCGCTGGCATCAGTATGCCGGGCTCAATGCCAGCTCGCTGGGCATCGAGATAGTCAATCTGGGCTATGACGAGAAAGAAGCGGCCCTCCCCGCTCACCTGAGGCACTGGCAACCCTACACCCGGGCCCAGATCGCCGCCCTCGGCGCTCTCAGCCAGGAGCTGGTTCAGCGCTACCACATTCCCCCCACCCAGGTGCTGGCCCACAGCGACATCGCCCCCGAACGCAAGCAGGATCCCGGCCCTCACTTCCCCTGGCGCGAACTAGCCCTGCACCATGGCGTCGGTGCCTGGCCCGACGAGGCCAGAGTCGCAGCCCTGCGCCAGCAGCCGCCCCCCGTCTGGAATGCCCTCGCCTGGCAGCAGCAGCTCGCCCGCTACGGCTACGGTATCCTGCCGAGTGGCGCCTGGGATGAGCAGAGCCACGCCGCAATGCGTGCCTTCCAGCTCCATTTCCGCCCCGCATTGATCACCGGCGAGCCGGACGCCGAGTGTCAGGCCATCCTTATGGCGTTGCTCGAGCGCTACTTTCCCGAGCAGGGCTGAGAGACGATTCTCTACCGAGTTCAATTGCAGCACCGCGCTGATCACCGGGGAGTCAGATGCCGTGTGCCAAGCCAGTCTCACGACCTTCCCGAGGCGGACTGAACACATCTCCTGTGCCTAGTCCTGAAATAGGTTTATACATTCTCGGCTAGCTTATTGTCACTCCGCCCCCCCGATGTACTACATCGGGGACTCTGTATTTCAATGCCTGATGTGGTCGATCTAGGTTGTAAATCTCCACCGCCTCACGCACCATCTACCGCGCTTGCGCCAGGTCCTGCGGGCTCTGTAACAGCAGCCCCCCCTTTAAAAATACCGTTTACCCACTCCGCCAACGCATTCTAGTAACAGTCATATCCAGCTGTCATCGAACATCGCCCCACGTGTAGCCCTTTTGCATCGCGCTGGTCGGCCACCCGATTGCGTTTGTAGTAAGCCTGACGGCTTATCCTGAGAAACCGGCAAGCCCTGACGATGGTCAGCTTGTCGACGTGCCGCAGTGAGAGGACTTGCCGGGTCGCTTTTTTACGATGGTGACGCCGTAGCCGTTCTGCAATACGTCGACCACGGCCTCAAAGAACTGGGCCTTCTAGTTCATAAGCACCAATTGCTGCTCGAGTTCCTTGACACGCTGTTCGGGAGTCTGGTTGCTGGGGTCAGGCATGGTGACGCTCCTCTGCCGGCGCGCACAGAAGCCCTCTGGCTCCAGTCCTACTCACCGAGTGTACGCACGGTCGAGTTGCCTTGAATGCCATAACGAGTCTGTGCCTGCAGATAGGTCAGCTCACCTTTTTTAATCTGCTGGACCAGGGCCAGTTTAAAAGTCAGCGAGTAATCGCGCTGTATTCGTTTCTCACCTTGTCCCATCGGGCTCTCCATTTATTTGGGGGAAAGGTGTAAACCATATTCAGGACGGGACATTAGAAATAAAGAGGGCTCCCGCGGGAGCCCTCTTTGCATCTTGTAATCAGAGAAGATCAGGCGTTGCCCTGGGTCTTGAGCTTGAGCTCGGCAGCGAAGTTCAGCATCCGATCCAGCGGGATCAGTGCCTTCACCCGCAACTCCTCGTCCACCAGGATCTCGTGACGCTCGGCGCCATCGGTCAGTGCCTCCTTGATCGCCACCAGGCCGTTCATCGCCATCCAGGGACAGTGGGCACAGCTGCGGCAGGTGGCACCATCGCCACCGGTCGGCGCCTCCACCATCTCCTTGTCCGGGCAGGCCTGCTGCATCTTGTAGAAGATGCCGCGATCGGTCGCCACGATCAGCTTCTGTTGGGGCAGCTCACGGGCCGCCTTGATGAGCTGGCTGGTAGACCCCACCGCATCCGCCAGTTCGATGACGGAAGCCGGGGACTCCGGGTGCACCAGCACGGCCGCATCCGGGTTCTGGGCCTTGAGCTCACGCAGGGCCTTGGCCTTGAACTCGTCGTGGACGATGCAGTGCCCCTGCCAGCGCAGCATCTGGGCTCCCGTCTTCTTCTCGATGTAGGCGCCCAGGTGCCTGTCCGGGCCCCAGATGATCTTGTGGCCCTGGCTGTCCAGATGCTCGACGATCTCCAGCGCAATGCTGGAGGTCACCACCCAGTCTGCCCGTGCCTTCACCGCCGCCGAGGTATTGGCATAGACCACGACTATATGGTCGGGATGGGCATCGCAGAAGGCGGAGAACTGGTCGATGGGGCAGCCCAGATCGAGGGAGCACTCCGCCTCCAGGGTCGGCATCAGCACCCGCTTGTGGGGGCTCAGGATCTTGGAGGTCTCCCCCATGAAGCGCACACCGGCCACGATCAGGGTCTGTGCGGCGTGATCACGACCGAAGCGAGCCATCTCGAGGGAGTCGCCGACGAAACCGCCGGTGGCCTCGGCCAGCGCCTGGATCTCGGGGTCCGTGTAATAGTGGGCAACCAGCACGGCCTGACGCGCCTCGAGCAGTGCCTTGATCTCGGTGATCAGGGAAGCCTTCTGTTCGGCAGTCAGGGGAGCCGGTTTGACCGGAAAGGGATAGTCCATCTCGATGACCGGAGGGACACTGCTCAGTGCATTGCTCATTGCGACTGTTCCATCAACGCTTGGAAAGGCCAAAATTATAACCAGAAGCCGCGCACAAACCCATCAACAAATCGTGCTCACCAGATAAGGTGCCAGATGAAGCTAAAACAAAAAGGCCCGCATTGGAGTGCGGGCCTTTTTGTTTACAAGTCATGGTGGTCGTTACTGGGCTCGAACCAGTGACCCCCTCCTTGTAAGGGAGGTGCTCTCCCAGCTGAGCTAAACGACCTGGGATAAAGCTGAATGATGGTGGGTCGTGCTGGATTCGAACCAGCGACCAATTGATTAAAAGTCAACTGCTCTACCGACTGAGCTAACGACCCATCTGTATCATTTTTTCAAAGCATGGTGGTCGTTACTGGGCTCGAACCAGTGACCCCCTCCTTGTAAGGGAGGTGCTCTCCCAGCTGAGCTAAACGACCTGGGATATGGCTAAATGATGGTGGGTCGTGCTGGATTCGAACCAGCGACCAATTGATTAAAAGTCAACTGCTCTACCGACTGAGCTAACGACCCATCTGTATCATTTTTTCAAAGCATGGTGGTCGTTACTGGGCTCGAACCAGTGACCCCCTCCTTGTAAGGGAGGTGCTCTCCCAGCTGAGCTAAACGACCTGGGATAT